>JADFZM010000023.1:18030-20548 GCA_015232535.1 Candidatus Omnitrophota bacterium | reverse complement strand
AAGCGATAACCGCGCAACGGAAGCTGTGCTCAGCGACACTTTCGGGGTCCTTAATACCGGCGACCCACCAGCCGCTTCTTTTTACCCTTTTTAATAATCCGGCTTCGGCGAAGAGATTCACCGCGCTTAATATTTTATTGGTGTTTTTTTTCATTCTTCCGCCTGGTAATTTCGAATGCCAGAATTGTCGCCGCCTGGGCGACATTAAAGGAAAGCGTCTGGGCGCTCATCGGGATAGTGATTTTATTGTCCAGCTGTTGCTGGATAAAAGTTCTTATGCCTTTTTGTTCGGAGCCTATTACCAACCCCAGAGGAAACCGTAACTGAGCCTCAAAAATAGATTTTCCGCCCTCCACGACCGCTCCGGCTATGATAAAACCTTTTTCCTTGGCCGCCTTTATTGCATTGCTTAAGTTAGATACAAGCGCGATCGGCACATAATTATCACCCCCCGACGCCACCCTTAAAACGCTCTCGGTGACGCTCACTGAATCATGGGACGGGATCACTATCGCAAACCGGCCTAAACAAGCGAGGCTGCGGATTATAGCGCCGAAATTCTGCGGGTCATTTATACCGTCTAAGAAAACAATAGTTTTCTTCTTTTCAAAGGCATTGTCTAAAATCTCGTTATAATTCGCATAAGCGAAATCATCCACTTCCGCCAAAACCCCCTGGGTATTGGTGTTGCGGCCTAACTTCATCATTTTGGCACGCGGGATGATAAATAACGGGATGTGTTTAGCGACGGCTTTTTTACGCAGAATGTCTGCAAAGTCGGAGCCTTCCTGCAAATATATCTTGCGGATAGTCTCCGGGCTGGTCCTTAGCCTTTCAATAACCGGATTTTTCCCGAAAACCTTCATATTATTATTCTACTCGCGGATTTTCTCGTTTCGATAGTTGACTTCTTGTTCGTATTCCCGGTCTAAAGCCTCTTTTTGCTGGATATAATCGGAGTAATTAATCTCTTTGCTAAGGTACCGGCTCTCCAAGCTATCTTTTCTTTCCTGATACTGGGTAAAATGCGGGTCCTTGATCAATTTCTCCGGATTCTCGATATAACTGCATCCGAAGAAAGCTAAAACGGCCGAAATTAAAATAAATTTTTTCATACAGCTCCTTTGTTTTATTTATGCTACTTTTTTATCCCCAGCCCCAAATATATCAAAGGGCGCAAAATGCTCCACCATCCGACAATCGGCTTCATTTTCGTATATCCCAGCTTCTTCGCCGGATAAAACTTAGTAACCGGCGCTTCCTTGAATTTATATCCGAGCTTAATAGTTTTATAAAGCAAATAAGGTTCGAGCTCATATTTATTGAGCCATTCCTGGCCTATATTAATATCCTTGTCATCAAAAAGAGAAAGCCTAAAGGCCCGAAAACCGTTTGTGGAATCGGTTACTCTCCTAGCGGTTATTAAAGACATAAGCAACGGATGTAAACGGGTAGCGACTTTGCGGTACAAAGGCATATCCCCGCCGCTTGCGCCTAAAGATAAATAACGCGAGCCCTGCACAAAATCAAAACCGTCTTTTAATATGGGGTCAATCAAACGCGGGATCTCCTCCGGATTATCTTTATCGTTCCCCGCCATTATCACCAGAACTTCATAGCCTTTTTCTTTAGCGTATTTAATGGCGGTCTTTATGGCGAAGCCGACCCCGCTCCTTTTTTCGTGGCGGATAGTTTTTACCCCGCGCGAGGCATAACTTTTGATCATCTCCGTTGTGCCGTCATCCGAACAATCATCTACGATAAGATAATCAACCTTCTCGGCAAAAGGGCATTTCAAGAATCGCTCTATGACATTTCTTAATTTTACATTCTCGTTATAAGCAACCGGGCTTACTAATGCTTTATTCATTGACCGCCTTTAACCCCGTCGTAGAAGTTTTATATTTTAAGCCGCAGGCGCATTTTAATTCCGCTTGCAATTTCCTGCCGCATTTACAGGCAAACCCAGCCGCTTTAGCCGGGTTACCCACAACAATAGTAAAAGGCGGGACTGTTTTAGTAACAACGCTACCCGCTCCGACAAAAGCGTATTCGCCGATAGTAATGCCGCAGAGAATAACCGAGTTGGTCCCGATGGTTGCGCCCTTACAAACTTTTGTCTTCTCCAATACCCACCGGCCCTTTCGATTGCTTCTGGGGTAACGGTCATTTATAAAAGCTATGTTTGAGCCGATAAATACATCATCCTCTATAGTTACTCCGTCGAATACCGATACGTAATGCTTGACGGTAACATTATTGCCGATTACCGCGCCCTTTTCCACAAAAGTCCCATCGCAGATGTTACAGCCTTTTCCTATCACCGCGCCTTCTTGGATATTGGTGTTGGCCCAAATCCTCGTATCATCGCCGATTTTAGCGTTAGGATGGACCAAAGCCCTGTCATGTTTGAAGAATCCCATTTTTTTCTCCTTCGCAGCTAGCGAACTCCAACGCACTACCTCATAAGCGTTGGGAGTAAATTACTAGCGAACTCCAACGCACTACCTCATAAGCG
>JADFZM010000023.1:0-17930 GCA_015232535.1 Candidatus Omnitrophota bacterium | reverse complement strand
TTGGGAGTAAGTTACTAGCGAACTCCAACGCACTACCTCATAAGCGTTGGGAGTAAGTTACTAGCGAACTCCAACGCACTACCTCATAAGCGTTGGGAGTATGCTATTAGTGAACACCCGCGCTTTTCCTCTTAGCACGGGGGTTCATGTATTAACAAACACCTGCGACCTTCCTTTTAAGCGCTAGGGGTAATAAAAACACACTCGCCTTTTTTATCCATTGATTCCTGAACCGCGCACAATGTTTTTACCACGTCCATTCCGTGCTGGGCATTGGCCAGAGACGACTGTGCTTTTTTTGTTACGCAATCTATAAAATGTTGGGCCTGCAATTTCAAAGGCTCGCTAACCGTAATTTTGGGAATGGTAATACTTCCCTCGCGCGACAAAAGCTGAAATTCTCCGTAAGTTTCGTAGAAAGTAGCTGTTTTTTCGACATGCTTATCATAGAGCTTTATCGGGCCCAAATTATCCAAATCGTCCCACACGACCATTTTCTTATCTCCGACAATTGTTATCTCGCGGATCTTTTTAGGGTCGATCCAGCTAACATGGACATTGGCAATTATATTATTAGGGTAATCCAAGGTAGCAAAAGCCAAGTCTTCAAGCGATGTCCCCAGGCATTTTTGGCCGCGGGCGGAAACGCTTAATGGGCAGCTGTCAAAAAGATAATTGAAAATAGCGATATCATGCGGGGCCAAATCCCAAAGAGCATTTACATCATAACGAAAAGGGCCCAAATTAGTGCGGGTAGAATGAGCATAATGGATCGTGCCCAATTCCCCTGATTTTATGTACTGCTTTAAGCTAACAATACCCGGGTTGAAAATAAAAACATGCCCGACCATTAATGTCAAATTTTGTTTTTGAGCCAGGTCCTTAAGCTCACGGCATTCTTCCGGTTTTAAAGCCAAAGGTTTTTCGCAAAGCACATGTTTATTCTTAAGCAAAGCCTCTTTGGATATTTTAAAATGCGTATCGGTCGGGCTGGCTATGCAAACAGCGTCGATATCTTTGTCGTCTAAAATCTGTTTATAGTCGCAGGCCGTCCTGATTCCCGGGAATGATTGTTTTATGCGATTTAAGCGCTCCTCGCTTATATCGGCACACATTGCCGCCTGCGAATTGGTAAGCTGAGAAAAAATGCGGATATGGTTCGGCCCCCAATGGCCGCACCCGATAATCCCGATCTTAATCAATCTAACCTCCTTTTATACGCCTTAATTTATAAATCCCCCGCAGAGCGATAATCGATGGGTAATAACGCTACACATTATACTGATTATTATACAATTTATAAACGTTTATTTTTCCGCTTTTTGCCATCGCTACTGACAACTTTAACTTGTTTAATAGTTTCGATTTTTGTATAATTATTCAAATCATCATGCAAAAAGAAATAAAAATAAACCGCCCTTCCGTCAAATTCGCCAAATTATCATTCCTTATTTCGCTTATTATACTCTTCGGCTTGAATCTTATTGCGCTTAGTGCACAGCTTAGCACCATCAAAAAAATAAAGAAAATCTCCCCGGCTCAAGACATCGAGTATAAATTCGCGAAATTAAGAAATTTTTTCCCGGCTGGCACTGATTATATCGGGTACTATTCCTGCAGCAACTTGAAAAATCCGGAAGAAGTGAAAAATATGGCGCATGCCCAGTTTTCGCTGGCGCCGATTGTCTTAGACGAGAATAACCTCGGACATAAATACATAATCTTTAATTGCGCCAAAGAGAGTGATTCCTGGGAGAAGATAAAAGAAATCAAAGCAATCCCGGTTTTACGCAGCGAAATAGGGATGATCCTCGTAATACGGCCGGACAAAAAACAATGAGCCATTACCTTCCTTTCATAATATCATCCCTAATCGGGCTTTTAAGCTTAAATCTTATCCTTAAAAAAGAAACCGGGGTATCTTTCCTTTTAAAACTGTTCCTCGGCGCAGGCCTGGGATTTGCCCTTTGCGCTAATATTGTTTTCTTAAGCCTGATGGCATTTCACCGGTTCAACAAGCCTTTTGTTATAACCACAAATCTTTTGCTACTACTCATTTTAACGGCGATAAATTTAAGGACCCTCAGAATAAAACTTTCATTCGAAAAGAAACATCTCATCGATACGGGTATGATCCTCACAATAGGGTTACTGTTAATTCCCGTTTGGCAGCAAGCCGGTTATTATATTTACGGAGGCTGGGATGCCTGGTCGGTGTGGAATTTAAAAGCCAAATTTATCTTTCTGGGAGGCCATAGCTGGGAGAGGATATTCTCTCCTCTTCTGTGGAGGTCCAGCCCGCATTATCCTTTGCTTTTGCCTTTGATGAACGTCTGGGGCTGGGCTTTCTTGAAAGAGGCATCTTTCCTCGGCCCGCTTCTTAATTCGTTTATTTTTACTTTTCTTCTATCAGGCCTTTTTTTCTTCGGGCTGAAGGATTTAACTAAATCGAATTTGGGGATAATCCCACTTTCTTTTATGTTGACACTCCATATTTTTCAAGCGTCGGCCTACAGCCAATATTGCGATTTATTCATGGCCTATTATCTGGTTGCCGCTTATTTTACTATTTTAAGCGCCAAAAAAAGAAACAGCGCACAATTCGCGCTCCTTTCCGGAATCATGCTTGGCATATTAAGCTTTACCAAAAACGAAGGATTGATAGCCGCTATTTTCTTATTAGCTTTAGCTATGCCTTTTTTACGCACCAACGGCAAGAAATTATTAGAGCAGAGTTTAATAAAAAGCTTGTTTTACGGAGCGGCAATAGGTTTTACTCCGACGATAATATTTTCCTTTATCTACGCGCCAAAAAATATCACCTTCATTAACGGCCTTTTCTCTCTTACCAATCCGGTTTCATTAACTCGGATACAGAACCTTGTTTCGTTATATTCCATAGAGTTTTTTTCTCCGGTCGTATCTTTGTTCCGCTCTTTACCGAGCGCGGCCGGAAACTTAATCCCGGGGAAATGGTCATTGTTCTGGGTGGTAATAATAGTAGTGACGTTGTTCGGGTGGAAAAGATTGTTCAGAAAAGATAACTTGCTTTATCCTTCCTTTTTACTTCTTTACGGGATTTTCGTAACTTTTTATTATTTTATCAACACCTATTTTGAGATCGGCTGGTGGGTATCCGTAACCCTTTACCGGATTATTTTCAGCATACTCCCCGTTTTCATTTTCTGGTTTTTTTATTCGCTGTGGAAGGAAGATTAATTATTGCTTTTCTTGGCGGGGAAATTGCACTTCCTGAACGCTTCTTCTACTTCGGCCTTTCGATCTTGAGGACTTTATACTTAAGCACACCGGCGGGAACATTGGCCAAAACTTCTTCTCCCGCCGCTTTGCCGATCAAAGCCCGGCCGATAGGAGATAAAATCGAGATCATGTTTTTCTCATAGTCAGCCTCTTCCGGGGAAACCAAAATATACTTAAGCTTTTCTTTCGTCGAAAGGTCTTGCAAATCAACAATCGCCCCGATATAGACCTTATCGGAAGGTATATCCATTTCCTCGATAATCCGAACCATCGCCAGCTTTGTTTCAAGATCGCTGATGCGCGCTTCATTATGGGCCTGGGCGTCCTTGGCCGCGTCGTATTCGGCGTTCTCGGAAATGTCTCCCAACAACCTGGCTTCCCCAATCGCCTTAGAGATATTCTTTCTCTCCTGCTTTAAGGACTCCAGCTCCTCGAATAATTTGTGGTACCCGGCGCGGGTTAAATAGACTTCCGGCATATCTTTTCACAGTTTAATAAATGATATTTTTATGATTTATAAAAAGGCGCGATCCTTAAAAGAATCGCGCCTTTCCCTATTTTTTAATCTATTACATCTGCTCGACAGCTTTTTTCATTAAAGGCAAAACTTCCAGCGCTTCTTCTTTATTCATCCTGCCAAGCTTGGTAAAACGCCATTCCCCGTCGGCTGCCCTGTCTTCGCGGGTGATCTGAAGTTTTCTTTCCCCCTCGTTATAAGAGTAAACACCGACCGTGATCCTGGTGTCCTCAAACTCTTTTACCTCTTTGAACAACTCGATATCCTTTGATTTCTCGTAAGGCATTAAACCCCTCCTTTGATGGATAACACTTTATAGCCCGGGAAGGCCCGGCATTAATGATTTCATTTTCTGGGCGGCGATATTCTGCGATCTATTGATAGCCGCATTCACGCTTAAAAGCAGATCACGCTCCAAGCGTTTTTTGTCCGGATTCGCCACAAGCGCCTGATCTATTTCAATGGATTTGAAATTCTGAGAGCCATTGATAATTATTTTTATTCCCTTAACATCGGTCACTTCAACATCGGTCGAATCCAATTCTTTCTTTATCTGATCGGCCTGACGCTTCATCTCCATCAGTTGCTTCATCTTATCAAACATAGTTATCCTTTATTCAAAATCTTTGTCGTTTATTGCTCTATAAAAACCCCGATAAAAGCTTTGGCCTTTATCGGGATTGATCAACCCCCGGGAGCATGATGAGCCCTTTAAAGCTAAGCAATAATATACTCGAATCGGCAAATTTGCAAGTTTTTCTTTGCTTATGCTTAGCGGAGCCTTATGCCGATCTCAAGGAGATTGCTCACCAAAAATATCTGGGCAAAATAGATAACCAAAAACGCGATAATAGGGGAAAAATCTATGCCCGTCATCGGTATATATTTTCTTATCGGGGCTAATAACGGGTCGGTTGTTTTCTGCAAAAACTGTACAATCTGATTGTACGGGTCAGGATTAACCCAACTGATCAAAGCTCGGATAATGATAAGCCATTTTAAAGCTTCTAGAATAATGTCGATTATACGAGCCAACGCGGTAACCATATTTCCCAGAATAAACATTTTTCAGTCCTTTCTTTGTCTTTTTACTTAAAACACTTTGAATAATGTCCCCTCGATAACTTTTTTCTCGACGCGGTTCAATAAACGCTTGGCTTTCACGCTTATATCCTGCATCTGCGCCATCATTTCGTTTATTCCTTTAGAGGTATTCATCAACGCTTCGGTAGTCTCTCCCATACCCTTTGAGGCGGCGGCGATATCTATTTTACTTAAGTCCTCTGATGTTTTAGTCAGCGATTCCGCGGCCTTAGCGAAAACACCCGCCAAATCCTGCACGTCAAGAGGCTCCTCGCCGATTATAGGCTTGGATAGATCGACACCTACAGCTTCCTCGTTGATATCGATCTCAACGATTTTCTCTCCTAAAATCCCTTCCGTCTTTACCGCGAAATTACTGCCCTTATAAAGCTGTTCCTTGTACTGCTCGAAAATGCTCAAAACAACTTTTACCTTCCTCCCGTCAACTGCCTTTTCGAGGAAATCGATCTTTGAAACATTGCCGACGCTTACTCCGGCCAATAAAACCGGCGCCCCCTCCATCAGCCCGCTTACATTACGGTAAATGACCGTAACCGCGAATTTAGGGCGGGAAAATCCCTTTTCCTGGCCTACCGTTAAAAAGACGAAAACGATCAGGGATAGGCCCCCCAAGAAAAATATCCCGGCTAAAAAATTCCTCATATAATTTTTTCGTTCCATAGGATAACCCTTCTATGATATGAACTCCCGGATAAAAGCGTTGGGAGAACTTTTTATTTCAGACGGCTTGCCTAAACCGGCAATCTTCCCCTCTTTGATAATCATTATACGGTCGGCAATCCTAAGCGCATTGGTGATATCATGGGACGTTATTACTGTTGTACAGCTCAGCTTCCTTGAAGCATTTTGGATCAAATTAGAGATATCCCGGCTTCTTATCGGGTCTAACCCGGACGTCGGCTCGTCACAAAAAAGGATTTGAGAATCCAATATTATCGCCCGGGCCAACCCGACCCTTTTTTTCATGCCTCCGCTTAGCTCGGAAGGAAATTTGCTTTCCACTCCTTCCAACCCGACCAGAGAAAGCACTTTTTTTACTTTATCAACGATCTCTTTCCTCTTTAACGGCGTATGTTCCCGCAAAGGAAAAGAAAGGTTCTCGTAAACATTCATAAAATCGTATAGAGCCCCTTCCTGAAAAAGATAACCTATCTTTTTCCTAAGGCCCAAAAGTTCGGGCTCGGACAAGGAGGTAATCTCAACTCCGTCGATGGATATCGAGCCCTCATCCGGATCTATCAAGCCGTTAAGCTGCTTAAGAAGAACGCTTTTGCCCACGCCGCTTTCGCCTAGGATTACAAAGATCTCGCCCCGGTTAACCGAAAAGCTTATTTTATCCAACACTTTTTGCACACCAAAAGCCTTAGATAAATTCTTTACCTCGATCATTTTCCCGCTCGTTTTAAGAAATACCGGTATTCATTCTTGCCGTATTTCGTATAAAGCCGTTCAAACGGCCTAACGTCAACTTTATCCGTAACGATATCGACTCCTCTGTATTCGCCCACCCAAATAACTTCTCCCTCGATAAAAGTCTCAATACCGTCCTGAGGATACCAGTTCTCTCCTTCAAAAACTATCGGCTCGCCGTTCCTTATCCAATCGGCTTCTCCGGAAAGAGGCCTGTCCTTGACCGCCGAAGCTGTAACCGGCCCGCATCCGGCAAATTGCGCCAAAATCAATAAAGTTAAGCATATTATAAGGAAATATCTCATGTTTACCCCCAAATACTCAGGATGATTTTCGTCAATATCGCGTTGAATATTATAACTAACATATAAGAGTAAGCAACGGCTTGTGTCGTATACTTCCCCACGCCTAAAGACCCGCCTTTTGTATTATAACCCTGATAGGCACATATCCAACCAATTATTACGGAAAAGAAAAAAACCTTGGAGAAGCCGCTTAAGAAATCAACGATACGAATCGATTTTAAAGTTTGATTCAAATAAAAAACGCTTGATATCTTCGCCTCATAAACTCCGATAAAATATCCCCCCGCTATCCCGGCAACCTCGCTGATAACGGTCAATATCGGAAGGACCAAAAAACATCCCAACATCCGCGGGACAATCAAATACTCTATCGGGTCAACTCCCATAGCTCTCGTCGCCAGAAATTGGTCGTTCACGCTCATTGAGCCAAGTTCGGCTGTTATCCTCGCCCCGGCTTTGCCCGAAAATATCAAAGCGGTGAATACGGGGCTCAATTCCCTGACCAAAGAAAGCGCGACCATCGAGGCGATATATTCCTTAGCCCCGAAACGCGAAAGTACAACATGCCCCTGCAGGGCCAAAACCGCCCCCGAAGCCAAGGAAACCATTATTACTATTCCAACCGACTGCAGGCCCTGCTCGTATATCTGCTTTAAAACCTCGATAACCCTTACCCTTCCCCTTAGGATATTGAAAAAGACCTCCCCAAAGAAACAAACATTATCGCCCAGTTTGATGATCAGGTTTTGTATATAGCTTAGATTCTCTTTTTTCATTCTATTTCTTTATCCAAATATCTTTAAATTCTTGCGTGATCTTCATTTCTAAAGCCTTCGGAATGTTCTTTCCCTGTTGATTTTTCTTTGTTTTTCTACCCTTGTTAAAGAATTCCCTCACCGATATGAAACTCGCCCCCATTGCCCGCACAGCCGATTGGATCTCCCTATCGTCGCTAACGACCACCGTGCTTCCCCGGCTGCGGCTTTCCTCTACCATATCTTTGATCTTATCGTCCGCAGAATTACCCTTTGTAAAAATAACCTTAACCGCGCTTCCTTGCTCAAAAGAGTAAACATCATCGCGCCCGTCAAAAACAATTGTAACTTTGTTGCTCGGGCTTCCCTGCGGGCGAGTAACCTCAATATAACGCATCAGGGCCTTTCGCCTTTCTTCGAGGCTGCCCTCATCGGCCCCGGGCATTTTATTTGTCAGATTGTAACCGTCTAGAAGGTAATGTAAAGACATAGATTAAACCGCCAGCCAAGCCGACTATTATCATGAAAAGAAAATTGATCAAAGACATGCTTATCGCGACTTCGTTTATAATCCCTATTTTCTCAAAAAGTTTAGCCGCGCCCCATTCCCGCGGGCCCAAGCCGCCTATCGACGGAATAACGGAGGCAACGCACAAAAGCGGGATGAACACAAAGAAATAAATTAAATTTATCTCCTGATGCAAAGCTTTCGCCAGGAAAACAAAAGTAAAAGCGTATATAACCTGGCATAAACAAGACAATCCGATAGCTTTTAATCCCTCGATTTTCCTTCCCCCTAAAAGGCTTATATTGTACTGCAAATTCATCATAGCATTTTTGATCCGAGGGAATTTATTGAAAACCTGGCAGAAAAAAGAATACACTCTTTTGCTAAAAAGCACGGTAAAAAATAGAAGTAAAGCCGCTGCCAGAAAAGAAGCTATGAACACAACCTCAACAATATGAGTTTTATCGGAAATAAAAGCCAGCGAAACAAGCGGGACTATAACAATCGCTATATACCCGCTTAAACGGTCCAGCAAAACCGACGCCACCACTTTCGCCTTTTCCTCGTTGTTTCGGCAAAGGCCTAAGATCTTGATAATGTCCCCTCCGATCGCCGTAGGAAGGAACAAATTGCCGAAGAGGCCCGCGAAGAAGAATCTGAAAACGTCTAACATTTTGGCCTTTAATTCCAAAGCCCGGATAAAAATTATCCAGCGCAGCAAAAGGAAGAGATTGCATAAAATAAAAGATAAAAAAGCATAAAAGATAAAGACGACATCGCAGGAGCTTAAAACTTCCTTTGTTTTCTGCATATCGATCTTCGACAATACAAAATATAATATAGCCGCGCTAACAGCTATCCTTCCCAACAAAGAAAAAACATCCTTAGCCTTTTTGCTTAATTGCATTCCGCTACGCTTTCTTTTTGAGAGCCTTTGAACTCCAGAAAGGCCTCTTCCGCTAAAAAAGAACTTCTTACCAAAGGAGCACTGCGAACGATTCCTATGCCCAAGCGAAGCGCCCGCTTTTTATAACTTTCGAAATCTTCCGGAGGAACAAACCTTTTTACCGGAAAATGCTTATCAAATGAAGGCGATAAATACTGGCCGATCGTCAGCATATCGCAGCCCGTCCGGGACAAATCCTCTATCAATTCATTGATTTCTTCTTCGGCCTCTCCCAACCCGACCATAAACCCGGTCTTAACTAGGCAAGATTTTCTAATCCTTTTCAAATCCTTTAAAACACCGAGCGAACGGATATAATCGGATTTCGGGCGGATTAAAGGATAAAGCCTTTTGACCATCTCGATATTATGGCTTATGACATCCGCCCGGGCGGAGATTATTTTCTCCAACAAATCACTTTCTCCGTAAAAATCCGGGATCAATGCCTCGACCTTAACATTGGGACATTTTCTTTTCAGCGCTTCTATGGTGAGCACAAACTGCATCGAGCCTTTATCCGGAAGATCATCACGGGTAACGGAGGTTATAACGACATAATTGAGTTTCAACTCCGCAACGGCTAAGGCTATATTATCCGGCTCTTTTTTATCAATTTCCCCGGGAGTTCCTTTTATAACCGCACAAAAGGCGCAATCCCGCGTGCAGATATCGCCTAAGATCATGAAAGTAGCAACGCCTTTTTCCCAGCATTTTCCTTTGTTCGGGCACAAGGCCGAACGGCAAACTGTGTTTAAGCGGTATTTTTCTATTATATCTTTTACCGGATTGATTTTTCCTTTATCGGGAAGGCCCTGGCGGAACCAGTCAGGTAGGCATCCGATATCTTGCGAGTGGTTTGCTTCGAGATTAGTACTCACTATAGTTGTTCCCTGTGGGCAGTTTTACTTTTGGAGCTTTTTTGATACGCGATATTCTCAGGCAAAATAGCGTAATCAAGAATTAATTTACCGTCTAGATGGTCGATCTCGTGCAAAAAAACCCTGGCCATCAAATCCCTATGCCGTTGTTCCACTTCGATATTTTCCTCTGTTGTATAACGCACCAGGATTTCTTTCGGCCTTTTAATCGCGACTGTCCTGTCTTTCACGCTTAAACAACCCTCGGCCATAACGCATTCTCCTTTGACCTCAAGGATCTGCGGGTTCACAACAACAAATGGGTCGGTTCCTTCCCCTATATCAACAACAAAAAACCTTTCGTTTATCCCCACCTGCGGCGCGGCCAAACCTACCCCCTGATTATCGTACATCGCCTCAAACATAGCCTTAAAAAGCATTCTTTGCGCGGAGGTGATATCTTTAAGCGGTTTAGACTTGATACGCAAACAAGGGTCGCCGTCTTGCCTAACTTTTAAGCGCATTCTTGTTTTCCAGGTAGATTATCTTAGCTTTTAATTTTTTTGCTTCCTTGGGCTCAACAAGGGCATAATTCAAAATAATGATCTTATCCCCCACAACCCCTAGGCGTGCCGCGGGACCGTTTAAACAGACAACTCCCGAACCCGGTTTTCCGGAGATGGCATAAGTAAAGAATCGGTTCCCGTTATTGACGTTCAGGACCTCCACCTTTTCGCCCTCGAGTATATTGGCCTCCTTGAGAATCTTGCCGTCTATAGTGATGCTCCCCTCATAATGTAACTCCGCCTCAGTGACGGTAGCATTCGCTATCTTTGCTTTTAAGCATTCAATAAACATTGTTCTCGCTCCTATATTTTCGCCTTGATTTTATTAAGGAGGGCTTCCTTTGGCATCGCCCCGACGAATTGCTCGGCGACTTTGCCGTTTTTGAAAAGGATCAAAGTGGGAATGGACATTACATTGAACTGCGACGCCAATTGTTGGGCTTCATCGACATTTATTTTTCCCACTTTTATTTTACCGCTCATTTCTTCGGCTACCTGGTCGATAACAGGCCCCATCATGCGGCATGGCCCGCACCACTCCGCCCAGAAATCAACCAAAACAGGCACTGGCGATTCCATGACTTCCTTCTGAAAACTTCCCTCATCAAAATGTAATGCCGGCATATTTATTTCTCCTATCGTGATTATATAGATATTAATTGCGAAAGTTTATTATAATAATATGCGTTTATAATATCAACCCAAATTTAAGAACGCAACAAACCAAAAGAGCCGAGACTTCCACTAAACTTTCTAGGCTGCAGTAACAAAGCCTTTAGAAAGCCTGTATTTCTTCTTACATGCTTGGCAGAGGGCTTTTCCTTTGGAGAAATTTATCTTATCTCCGCATTCGCAAACCCATCCCTTGGCCCTCGCCGGATTCCCGTAAGCCAAAGCGTAATCGGGAATATCTTTAGTTACAACCGCGCCGGCTCCGATAAAGGCAAAATTGCCTATAGTAACCCCACAAACTATCGTTGCATTCGCCCCGATGGTCGCGCCTTTTTTTATAAGGGTTCTTTTATAGAATCTGTCCGCATTGCGCGGGATCGCCGAGCGGGGATTAATAATATTGGTAAAAACACAAGAAGGCCCGCAAAAAACATAATCTTCGAGCGTGACCGCATCATAAACCGAAACATTATTCTGTATCTTAACGTTATTTCCGATTACCGCGGTCCCATGTACAACAACATTCTGCCCTAGCTTGCAATTCTTTCCTATTTTAGACCCTTTCATAATATGAGAAAAATGCCAAATTTGCGTGCCTTCGCCGACTAATGACGGTTTATCAACAAAGGCTGACGGATGAACAAATATTCCATTTTTTGCCCTGCTTTTACTTTTCATGATTACCTCCTTCCTAATTCATATATCGGGGGATAAAAAATAAGGTTTCTCTTTGGCTCAATAGGCTCTTGATTGACAGCTTCCTCGCTTTTCTTAAAATACGCGGCTGCCAGATCCTTTTTCCCTATCTCGTCTAAAAGCCTTCCCGCCTCTAAATAGGCTTCCTTGTAATTTTTGTTGAGGTCTATAGCCGTATTAAAATACTCCAGAGATTGTTTATACCCTTTAAGCTGATATGCCGCTTTTCCGGCGTAAAAACAGATGACATCCTTATCCATAATATCGCCTGCCTTTAAGACTTGCTGGGAAAGATAGATAATTTCTTTAAACTGTCCCTTGGCCTCAAGGCCGGCTAAAACATTCTTAACGCTTTGTGAATAAGCCCCAACCAATTCTTTTTCCTTTTGCCTTACCCATTCCTTCCGACGGACAATATCGATAAACTGTTTCTCCGCCGCTAGGACAAAATACCGCAGGGAAGAATTTACTCCGGTTGAAACCGCCTTCTTGAAATAATCCGAGGCCTCTTTCTCCTTCCCCTCCTGCGAGTAAATCAGTCCTAAATTATAATATGCTCCAAAAAACTCCGGGTTCCGCAGAGCAGCCTTTTGATAAGCCTCTTTCGAGCGTTTAAAATCTCCGAGCTGATAATAACAATAGCCTAAAGCCCCGAAAGAAAAGGGCAGATCGGGCATAACCCGAGGAAGCTTTTTATAATATTCCGATGCCTCGTAGAACGAAACAAGGTCTTTTTTCCCTGTACCGTCGGCATAATCATTCACATAACGGGCAGAGCCGCGCAGCCAATTCAATACCTTATAATCAGCCTTTGTTTTGTCACAAGAAGCATTGATCGCAAGATAAGCCGCTAAATAAATAAAAAACATGCGGTTAAAAATAATTTTTAATATTTTCATTTCTTTCGGGACAATTTTATAAGCCAGGCTGCGTAAAAAATAAAAAACAATATTAAAGACCAATATATAGCGAATTCCCACCATCGGCCATAGCGAAAAGATATTTTATGCTCGCCCGGGGCGACCCAAACACCCTTAAATGCCACGTTCGCCCGTATAATCCTGACAGGCTTACCGTCAATAAGGCCTTTCCACTTTGAGTGGAAACTATCGTTATATACTAGGAATTTAGGCCTTAGGAAATTAACGCGCAAGCGTATTTCGTTCAAGTCAAAAGCCTCTACCCTGAAAGAATCGCTGTTTTCACGAATCACCTGCGCCTTATCATTGAAACCGCCCCCGGGCTCCCCAAAAGGATAAGCATAGTCCTCCGGAAGAACAAAAGCCTGATTTGAAAGATTCGCGAAATTGTTTTCCACTTTCTTCCAGTCGATATCGCTATCCCCCATAGCCGCAATATTATCATATAGCAAAAACTTATTTCGGATATAATTCTCTAAAGCCGGAAACTTCACATTGCGCAAAAGATTCGCCGACCAGGCCAGGCCTTCGTATTTATAGAGAGTAGGCCCGGCTTCCATGCCCGATCTGTCAATATATTGGCCCCGTGAAAATATTTTCTCCCCTTCCAAATACCTGCGGTAGGAAAAATATGGCCTTCGGATATACCGGTCATATTCGACATAACCGGCATAATTGTTCCGCGAGTACCGGAAAAAGACTTCCGCCGGCTGTATTAACAAAGCCGAAACAACTAAAAGAAATAAAAGTAAGCTCTCTTTCTTTAACGCCCCGACTTCATTAAGGACAAAGAATAACATGCTAATCACAACCGTTAAATAAGAGCTAACCGGAACATTCCCCATCCTAAAAAGAAACAAAGCAAAACCGGCATGCGCTAAAACAATAAATGCCACGTAAAGAGCCCTCGACCTAATAGTCTTATCCCCGAAGGAGAGAATTGACTTAAGCTCCCCGACAACAAGCAATATCAAAAACGGCACGGCTAAATGAAGAAAGTAAAAAGTATTCCTCATGAATTTAAAATAATACACATGCTTAAATAAAATATCGTGGAAGCCGGAAACAGTCGGTACGCTCAAAAGAAACATCGTTCCTCCAATAAAAATGTAAAAAGCGCTCAAGCGGCCGGCCCCGTTCAGCAAAGAAAGCAATAATACCAAAAATGCTAAGACCGGGAGAAAGAAATAAGAAAGATGGTTGCGGGCGTAATAAAACCCGGAAAAAAGCCGTTCAAATGATAAAGGCCCTATTGCCCCTCCGGAATCGATCATGCTTTTACCGACGGCAGCAGCGTTTTTAAGGGTGACTTCGCCTGCCTGACGGTAATGATAAACGTATTCGCCTTTACCGGCTTCCGTAAACCAAATCACCCCCGGTAAAGAAGCAAGCAGAATGCCTACCAAACAGATGACGGAAAACAATTTATTCTTACATATAAAAAACAATAACTTCTTCGAGAAACTCAATAATACCGCCGGGAATAATACCGCGATCCCAATGATGAAAAACCCCATAAGAGTAATAAAGTAAAACGGGAGGTAAGTAGTCATAATAAGCATCAACATAAGACACATGCCTAAGAAATGTTTTGGCTTTTGCTTCTCGTGGAAGCTCAATAAGAAATAAAAAAACCATATCGCCGGTACCCAAATGACTATTTTACAGTAGTTGAAAAAGACATTTATCCCCGAAGAAGAAAAAAGTAAAAGCAGAAAAGCGATCAACGCTATGAACCGGTCTTTGTAAAGCCTTCGGGCAAGAAAATAGAATCCGGCCGCTCCGAGGAAATAATAAGAGATAGCGTAGATAAAATAAACGGTTGTAAAGGGCAACCCGCATTTGTAGAGGATCAAAGGGATTATCAAATAAGGATTGAATTCGCCTAAGAACCTTAAATTGAGGGAATCCGGCTTGCCCCAATCCCTAAAGGGGCTCCATAAAGGGTAAACCAAGCGGGAGATATTCTCCAAGTAGTATTTTGTGATGTAATAGTATGTAACCCCGTCGTCCTGTAAAGGCGACTGGGTAAGCCAAAATTCTTTGAAACAAAATACCCACAACGCCAAAGAAAAAATAATGACAATAGGATATTTATGCTTAACCATGAAGTTCGTCAAATTTTGTGTTACATTACCCATAATATATTCCGGCCCTTAAAGGAACATCTCTTCCCAAATATTTAATTGAATTACCTTCCATGCGTCCCAATGACTCAGCTCTTTTTCCTTTCCCTTCTCGAAAATAAAAGGAAATCTTTCGCAAACATCTCTGTATGATTCATCCAGGAGGCCCTTCCATCTATTCTCTTTCATCCACTTGCTTTGCGGAGTGTCAAAACCGATCTTATCCTTCCTATCCAGGATCTCTTTGATAGTATATTTCCCCAAAACTTTTTTCTCGATATACTTTGTCTCCCCGTTTCTGATCTTTAGCTTGGGGCTTACACTGAACATGTATTCCACGAGCCGATAATCCAAATAAGGCACCCTGGCTTCGATGGAAAAACACATCGAGTTCCTATCTTCGGAGTGAAGCAAATGCTCAAGTTTATATTGAAAATGCCTTATTAGGCTCAAGTTGAGGCCGGAAGCGTCGAAAAACTCGTTAAAAATCAGGCTGTTTTCAATATGCACCGAGAGAAAATCTTTCTTCAGGAATTTCTTTCCCGCAAATAACATGTTCTTTCTCATATCCTTTGAAAAAAGCTGAAAAAAGAAAGTTTGTAACGCGCTGTTGTCCTGCCGGCGACAAATAATACCCGTAAACTCTTTTAGCAGCTCACCATAATTCTTTGACTTTAGCTTTCCCGTAAGATTAAAGCCGTGCATATAATGGTAACCGGCAAAAACCTCATCCGCTCCCTGCCCGTCTAAAAGAACGGTCACCCCTTTTTCTTTCGCAAGTTTCATGACCTCATACTGGGTATAATAAGACGAATTAAGGGTCGGCTCGTCGTGCACATAAATATATTCCTTAAGAGCATCGTAGATCCTTTCCGATGAAGGAAAGGTCTTGTGATTTTGGCAGCCGAACCTTTTTTGCAGTAAATCTACATAAAAAGATTCATCGTTTTTCTCTCCCGGAAATACCGCCGAGAATGTGGCATAATTCTTCCCTGCTAAATTGTTGGCGTTGAGTATTCCAAGAATAATCGATGAATCAACCCCGCCGCTCAAGCAGGAACCGACCGGAACATCGCTTCTCATACGAAGCTTTACCGCAGATACAAGTATTTCTTCGATCTTCTCACCCGCAATATCAAGGGAATCCTCTTCATTGTCCGTTAAAAAAGACGCCGGATCCCACCATTTATTAAGACGAAATCCGCTCTTATCATAAATTGCCCAATGGCCTTTAGGTAGGCGCTTTATTTCGCTTATAAAAGTATCGGCAAACACATCTATGCGGTTGAACACAAAATAATCAAAAACGCTTTGATCGTTAAGGGAAGCCTTTAATTCTTTGACTGCCTTCAAAGCTTTTATCTCGGATGCAAAATATATTTTCCCCTCTATAAGGCAATAATATAAAGGCTTTACTCCCATCCGGTCGCGGGCAAGAAATAATAGGTTTTCTTTTGTATCATAAACGGCAAAAGCAAACATGCCGTTGAACCTCTTTAGACAACTCTCCCCATATTGCTGATAGGCCTTGAGCAGTACTTCCGTATCGGTTTTAGTCCGGAATTTCCACCCCTTTGCCATTAATTCTTCGCGCAGCTCAATATAATTGTATATCTCGCCGTTATAAACAAGCTTAAAACGCCCATCGTCCGATTCAAAAGGCTGGTGGCCGTTATGAGATAAGTCGATAATGGCCAATCTTCGATGCCCTAAAACACAAAAAGAGTTATGAAAAATCCCTTCATCATCCGGGCCGCGGTGCTTTTGAATAGAATTCATCTCCCGGATAATAGATATATCCTTTTCGTAGATTCGATTTAAATTAAAAACTCCGGAAATTCCGCACATTAATTTACCTTTATTTAAAAACCAGAAAATTTCCCAACGCCATAAATTTTAACTCCGAATTGAAAAACACCCATAAAGCCTCTTTAGCTCCGCCGACTATCGGATAACCGTGCAGGTTAAAAGAGGTGTTAAGCAAAACCTTCCGGGAGGTAAGCTTTTCAAATTCTTTTAAAACCCTGAAATACCCCGGATTTTGGCTTTCTTCGATCAATTGAAAACGGGCAGTATGATCGGCTTGATGCACGGCAGCGATAAACTCTTCTCTTTTGTGAGTCGTATCGTATGACATCATCATGTAAGGCGAATCAATATTCTTTGGATTAACTATGTATTCGCTTGAATTCTTTTTTGTAGTAACAGGAGCAAAAGGCATCCAGAAATCGCGCTTCTTGACCATTAAATTTATTTCACGCACCAAGCTTAGCTTTGAAGGGTCGGCGAGAATAGATCTGTTCCCTAATGCCCGAGCCCCGAATTCCAGACGGCCTTTAACCCGGGCAACCACCTTACCCTCGGCCAAGAGTTCAGCCACTTTAGCCTCAATATCCTTGTAGTACTCGCTTTTGAAAGTTTTATTTTCTTTGATTGCATCGCCTATAGCTTTTTTCGCATCGTCATCGTTTAGATCATTGCCTAAGTAAAGATCTTGAAATCCCAAAGGCGGCTTCCTGAAATTCTCGTAATATTGGTTATACGCCGCGCCAAACGAATTAGTTTCATCCCCGCAAGAAGGCATGATGTAAAGCTCCTCCAGGCCTTCTATTTCCGATATACGCTTATTGGCTTTAACATTCATCGCCACCCCTCCGGACAAAGCGATTTTCCTTATTCCGGTTTTCTTTATGCAATTTCTGACCCACTCGGCCAATAATTCCTCGGTTAATCTCTGCAATCCGGCGCAAATCCAGTCAAAACGAAGTAATTCCGTATCCTTTCTTAGGCGGGGATAAATAAGGACGGTTGATTCTGGTATCTTCCGTTTAAAAAGCAATCCGTTATCGGAAGACAATGCAAGATATTTACGGAAAACTCCGTATGCCTTTTCCGTCCCCGCAAAAGAAGCATAAGGCGCCATGCCCATTAATTTGTGCTCGTGCTCCCAAGGGATGAAACCAAGCATAAAGGCAACGCGAGAATAAATATTCCCTAGCGAATTACCTTTCTCGGTTTGCGCTATTCTTTTTAAAGCCCCTTCTGTCGCCACGCTTACCGTGGAACATAGCTCATCGCCTGATCCGTCTATCGTCAAGACTAAAACCTTTTCGTTCTTGGGAACTGGTAACCCGTAATAACAGGCGCCGGCATGGCAGAGATGATGCTCGACAAATTTAATTCTCTCTTTGGGAAAACCCATTGATTCGCATAAGGCAGTCCGCTCTTTCTTCCTTAAATATTTCAGTATCGCATAGAGAGGTGTTTTGCCTAGGAGGAATAAGAAC
>JADFZM010000022.1 GCA_015232535.1 Candidatus Omnitrophota bacterium | reverse complement strand
TTTTCTTTCTCTCTTTTTATATTTGCGCCCAGAGCCCTTAATTTTCCGTCGAAATCAACATACCCGCGCTCCAAATGGTAAATGCGGTGCACTTCCGTCTTACCGCGGGCAGCCAAACCGGCAACAACTAAAGCCGCCGAAGCCCGCAGGTCCGAGGCCATGACAGGAGCCCCGCGCAATTCCTTCACTCCTTCGACTATGGCTATTGTCCCTTCCCTTCGGATATGCGCCCCCATCCTGTCCATTTCCGCTATATGAATAAAACGGTCCGGATAAATCTTATCGGCTATGACGCTTACACCCTCCGCAACAGCCATAAGCGCCATGAATTGCGCCTGCAAATCCGTCGGAAACCCGGGATAAGGGTAAGTAGCGATACTGACCGGCTTTATGACTTTCGCCGGAATAACCTTTATTTTATTATTCTTGCACTCGAGCTTGATTCCGGCCTGCTTCAATTTATCGTCAAGGACCAAAAGATGTTCTAAATTAGCGTTGGTCAAGGTAATACTGCTTTTAGTTATTGCTGCGGCTAAAATATATGTTCCGGCCTCGATCCTATCCGGAATTATGCTATAAGATATGCCCTTTAATTTCTTAACGCCTTTTACGACTATTTTAGGACTGCCGTGACCGGTTATTTTTGCCCCCATTTTGATCAGGAAATTCGCCAAATCTGTAATCTCCGGCTCGCAAGCCGCCGGTTCGATTATAGTTTCTCCTCGAGCCAAAGTTGCGGCCATCATGATATTCGCGGTAGCTAGTACGGATGACCCGAAAACTCCGCCCAAATAAACTCGCGCCCCCCTTAAAACATTCGCTTTTGCAATAACATAACCGTTATCGATATTGACTTTCGCTCCTAAGGTTTCAACTCCTTTAATATGCAAATCAACCGGCCTGACCCCGATATTGCATCCTCCGGGCAATGACACTTTTGCCTTCTTTAATTTTGCCAATAAAGGACCCAAGACGCAAAAAGAGCCGCGCATGGTAGAAACTATTTCATAAGACGCTATATGGTTCGGTCTGCCTGTACTTTTAACTGTTATACTGTTTTTACCAAACTCGACTTTTTTCCCTAAAGTTTCAAGGAGCTTGGCCATTGTTGAGGTATCGCGCATCATCGGGAAATTCTTGATAATACAAGTCTCGTCGGTAAGAAGAGTAGCGGCCATTATAGGCAAAGCAGCATTTTTGGCCCCGCTTATCGCTACCTCGCCTTTTAATTTTCCCCCGCCTTGGATAACCAATTTTTCCATTTTATGATTTCCCCTATGCCTTTTGAGAAATGATCATCCGGTTAATACCCAAATAATCTTTTCGAAAACCGATATTTTTATAGCCGCAGTTTTTTTCTAGCATTTTAATCACAGCTTCTTCCTGATTGTCTCCAAGCTCCATTAGAAGATAACCGTCTTCGTTTAGCATTTCCTTGGAGTTTTCCACTATTCTTTCAATTATCCGCAACCCATCTCTGCCTCCGTCTAAAGCCAGCCTCGGCTCCTGCCTGACCTCAAAGGAAAGATACCTTATGCTCTTTGTCGGAATATAAGGAGGATTGGAAACGATGACATCGAATTTATCGCTTCCGGATTTAGAATATTTTTCAAAATCGATATTCATGAAATTTATTTTTCCTGCAACATCGTTAAATTTAGCGTTAAAAGCCGCCAGCTCAAGCGCAGCTTTAGACTTATCTATTGCAGTAACACAGGCACATTTTACATTCTTTGCAATGGCAATTGAAATGTTTCCCGAGCCTGTTCCGACATCAAGCACCTTCAAGTCTTTGCCGCTTTTAAATATCTCCTTTGATTTTTCTATGGCCAATTCGGCCAAAAGCTCGGTTTCCGGGCGCGGTATCAATACACGCTTATCAACAAATATTTTAATTCCGTAGAAATCGACAAAACCTAATATATACTGCAGGGGTTCGCCTAAAGCCCGGCGGTATTTCATGGCGTCAAAAGCCTTAGCGGAATCACTGTCAAGATTATAACGGTTCAATATCAAATCCGTGCGCGAACAGCCTAAAATTGAAGTAAGCATCTGCTCTTCTTCGCTCATGACAACAATCCCTCTTCTTCCGCCTTCAATAAAGCTTCGGTCAATTCGTCTAATTCGCCGTCTATTACATTATCGAGCTTATGCGTTGTAAAACCGATACGGTGGTCCGTAACCCTACGGTCGGGAAAATTGTAGGTGCGTATCTTTTCGCTTCGGTCGCCGGAACCGATTTTTGTTTTTCTTTCCCTGGCCTCTTTCTCGGAGCGCTCGCTTTGCATTTTATCCATAAGGCGGGCCCGCATCACGCGCATCGCCTTACTCCTGTTCTTTAATTGCGATCGCTCGTCCTGGCAGGTAACAACTATTCCTGTGGGGATATGGGTCATTCTAACTGCCGAATCGGTCGTGTTTACACTCTGCCCGCCCGGTCCCGATGAACGAAAGATATCTATCTTCAAGTCCTTAGGCTCAATTTTAATATCGATCTCCTCCGGTTCAAAGAGCACAGCGACAGTCGCCGCTGAGGTATGTATCCTCCCCGAAGCTTCAGTTGTCGGGACCCTCTGTACCCTATGCGCGCCGCTTTCCCATTTCAAATATTTTGAAGCCCCTTTACCGCTGATGCTAAAAATGACTTCTTTTATGCCCCCTGTTTCAGACGGGCTACCGCTCATCTGCTCCACTTTCCAGCCATTTTTATCGGCATATTTGGCATACATCCTATAGAGATCCCCGGCAAAAAGGCTGGCCTCTTCCCCTCCAGTGCCGGCACGGATTTCAATGATAAGATCACGGCTTTTTTCTTCTTTTTTGGGGTTCAATAGGCCAAAAAGTTTGGCCTCGAGTTCTGTCTTTTTTGCGGTCAATTCCTCGAGTTCGGATTTTGCCAATTCCTCGAATTCGGAGTCATGCTTTTCTTTAAGAAGATGCACTAATCCGTTTATCTGATCTTCGTTCGCTTTTATCTCCCTTAACACAGACACAATCGGAGATATATCGGAATATTCCCTGGCTAAATTCTGATAATTCCCTTGGTCAGCTATTACGGAAGGGTCCGCCAAAAGATGCTCAAGCTCGTTAAAGCGGGCTTGCAACTTGACAACTTTATCGTCCATAAAATATTATTTTTCGTCTTTTTTATAACGCTTCTTAAATCTCTCGATCCTTCCGGCGGTATCCAATAATTTCTTATCGCCGGTAAAGAACGGATGGCATTTCGAACAGATCTCGACGCGAATATTTTTCTTGGTAGAACGAGTATGAATGACCTCGCCGCAGGCGCAAGTAATTGTAGTCATTTCATAATTAGGGTGAATATCTTTCTTCATCACAGTTTCCTTTCATTACTTATTTAGATTATCCAAAAAGTCTTTATTAGTCTTATATTTCCCGATTCGGTCAATCAAAAGCTCCATGGCCTCGGCGGAATTCAAATCCGAAATAGCTTTTCTTAAAAGCCATATCCTCTGCAAGTCTCCGTCGCTGACCAAAAGCTCCTCATGCCTTGTATTCGACCTTTTTATGTCAATAGCGGGGTAAATTCTACGCTGAAATAAATTTCTGTCAAGCTGTAATTCCATGTTGCCGGTGCCTTTAAACTCTTCGAAAATAACTTCATCCATCCGGCTTCCGGTATCAACAAGCGCAGTCGCGATAACCGTTAAGCTTCCGCCCTCTTCAATCGCCCTAGCCGCGCCGAAGAATCTTTTCGGCTTATGGAGAGCGTTCGAATCAACTCCGCCTGAGAGGATTTTTCCGCTATGCGGCACGACCGTATTATAAGCCCTGGCTAAACGGGTTATACTGTCCAATAATATTACAACATCCCGCCCGTGTTCGACAAGCCTTTTTGCTTTTTCCAAAACAATTTCCGCGATCTGGACATGCCTTTCTGCGGGCTCATCGAACGTCGAGGAAATAACTGTTCCCTTTACACCCCTTTGCATGTCGGTGACTTCTTCGGGGCGCTCATCGATTAAAAGCACCATCAATATTACATCGGGATGATTGGTCGTGATCGAATTAGCAACTTTTTGCAGAAGAACTGTTTTGCCGCTATAAGGCTGAGCGACGATCAGCGCCCTTTGCCCCTTACCTATCGGGGTAATGAGGTCCATAATCCGAGTTGAGACATCTTTGGTAATAGTCTCTAAAATCAGCCTGTCCTTAGGGTAAATCGGGGTTAAGTTATCAAAGAATATTTTATCCTTGCACTTTTCGGGATTCTCATAATTAACCGCTTCAACCTTCAAAAGAGCGAAATATTTCTCGCCTTCTTTAGGAGGCCGGATATGGCCGCTGACTGTATCGCCTGTTTTTAGGTCAAACCTCCTAATCTGCGAAGGAGAAATATAAATATCATCCGGGCAAGGAAGATAATTAAAGTTAGCGCTCCTTAAAAACCCGAATCCTTCGGTCAGGACCTCGAGTGTGCCCTCGCCGAACATCAATCCGGCTTTCTCCGCTTTAGCTTGAAGGATCTTAAATATCATCTCCTGCTTCTTAAGACTGCTTACCCCGATTATGCCCAGATCATGAGCATACTGAGTAAGCTCGGACATTTTCATATCCTTAAGCTTGGAGATGTCCATTTGCTCCTCTCCTCGTAATTCATGCCCGTTAACAGCCACTTTAGCCTCCTCCCTGCCTTTTGTTTCCTCTTCGTTTTCTTTCATTGTTTCGCGCCTTACGATTCTTTCTTTTGCTTGGCTGTTTTTTTCCATTTCATTATCTCCCTCAATTATTTTCTTGATCTTAGTGACAATTTTTGGCATATCTCTTTCACTCTCTTTCTTGCTTTTTCCTTTGATAAATTGTTATCTATGATAATATCCGCATAGCGGATCTTCTGTTTGATCGGCATCTGATATGCCGCCCTTTTGATAATTTCGCTTCGGCTTATCCCTAATTTCCTAGCCGCGCGTTTAACGCCCTCGTCTTTCCTGACATTTACCAATATCGCATAATCAACTTTCTTATCCAACCCTGTCTCGAAAAGTAGCGGGACATCTATTACCAAAATATGCTTCTTCTTTTCTCGGCGATGCTTATCGATTTCCCTAGATATAGCCTTAAGTACCGGCGGGTGGATTATTCCGTTGAGCTTTTTTAACCGCCGCGGATTGTTAAACACTATTTTTGCCAATTTCTTGCGGTCAATTTCGCCTTTTTCAATGATTTCCGGGCCAAATGCCTTGATAATTTTGTCAAAGGATCTGCTTGTGCTCGATAATTCCAAACGAGCCAAAAGATCCGCATCAAGAATCTTTGCCCCCAACTTTTTAAAGAATCCGGAAATGGTTGATTTTCCGGAACCTATGTTTCCCGTTATGCCGATAACAAGCATTTGTAAACCTCTTTATATTTTCCGGCAGAATTATCCCAAGAAAAATCACAATTTAAGGCGTTGGCTACGATATCATCAAACCTTACTTTGTCCCGATATAACCCCAAAGACTTCCATATGCTACTTATAAAATCATTACGGTTGTAATTGTAAAAGATAAAACCGTTAACCTTACCCGGACTGTCATTCTCCGGTATTATAGTATCCGCTAACCCTCCGGTATTAAATACTATAGGAATAGACCCGTACCGAAGGCTTATCATCTGGCTCAACCCGCAGGGCTCATAAATAGAAGGCATCAGGAAAAAATCGCTTCCGGCATAAATCTGATGGGCTAGATGTTCGCCAAACTCAATTGAGACCGAAACTTTATCCCGGTAGTACCTTTGTTTATCAAAAAGCCAGTTATAATACCGCCCTTCCCCAACTCCTTGGAAAACAAATTGAATATCCGCCCTCAATAATTCATCCAGCGAAGATAAGATCAAATCTAAGCCTTTCTGATGCGACAATCGCCCCACAAATCCGTAGATCGGGACATCTTCCCTCTGTGGCAGACTGACTCGCTGCTGAAGAAGCCTTTTATTTGCCTGCTTCCCTTCCTTATAACCTTCCTTGGAGTATTGAACCGGGAGGTATTCGTCGATATCCGGGCTCCAAACCGAATAATCTATTCCATTTAAAATACCGATTATCTCTACTCTTTTTTGGTTTAAAACTCCTTCCATCCTATATCCGAAATCACGGGTTTTTATTTCACGGGCATAACGGCTGCTGACGGTGGTTA
This sequence comes from Candidatus Omnitrophota bacterium, assembly GCA_015232535.1. Classification (GTDB taxonomy): domain Bacteria; phylum Omnitrophota; class Gorgyraeia; order Zapsychrales; family Zapsychraceae; genus JADFZM01. Next base: position 15,717 of record JADFZM010000022.1, on the reverse strand, counting down.
TTTCGTCGCTGTAAATAATTCCGGCCTTTAGCAAGTTAACGCTCCCATAGAATTCCAAACATCGAGGGGAAAAAAGGTGCCATCCCAAGCCGATTTTATGGTATTCGAGTTTGTTAAAAGTCCCCTGATAAGCTACATTATGCAATGTTAATATTGTCTTTATTTTACTTATTGCTTCATCAAAGCCGTATTTTTCCTTTATATACACCGGCAATAAAGCTGTTTGCCAATCATGGCAATGCAATATATCGACTTTTAAGCTGAATTCTTTTATAGTATCAAGGATCTTGTTGCAAAAAAAAGTAAACCTGTCCAGATTATCCCGGAAATCGCCGTGCCCATCCCCGTAAATACCGTCACGATAATAAAAATGGTCGTTGGCGATCAGGTAAACGGTTATATTTTCTCCTACTTTAGACTTAAATAAACTGTCATTGATTTTCTCTAGAGGTAAATTCGCCTTTTCAACCCCCTTATACTTCGGGGTAAAGATACTTACCTCTATACCTAATTTCTCCAAGGCTATAGGTAAACTACCGCAGACATCGGCCATCCCGCCGGTTTTAGCAAAGGGGAAAACCTCCGAGGAGCAAAAAGCGATATGCATGATCAGATTTCTTTCATTTCCAGCCAGTTTAAACCGCTTTTTATAGTTACAACAATTGGCACTTCAAGCTCAAAAATATTCTCCATCTTATCCCTAAGAAGAAGGGAAATTTTTTCCCGCTCCTCAACCGGAGCTTCAAAAACCAACTCGTCATGAACGGTAATGATCATTTTGCACTTTAATCCTTGGTTTTCGATCTCTCTTTGTACTGCGATCATAGCTAGCTTAATCAGATCAGCGGCCGATCCTTGCACGGGAGTATTTATAGCCTGCCTTTGGGCAAATTGCCTTTCGGAATTATTTTTGCTTTTAATCTCAGGGATATACCGGCGACGGTTTAAAATAGTCGTGACATACCCTTTCTCCTCGCATTCCCTTATGCTTTTGTCCATAAAATCTTTTACTCTCGGGTAGCGGGCAAAATATTTATCGATAAATTCCTGCGCTTCCTCATTCGGAACTCCCAAGTCCCTTGAAAGTCCGAATGAGCTCATGCCGTAAATGATCCCGAAATTTACCCGCTTAGCGTAATTACGCATCTCGAGCGTTACTTGATCCTCCGCTTTTTCAAACACCAAAGAAGCGGTATAGCGATGAATATCATTTCCGTCCTTAAAAGCCTTGATCAAAGCCTCATCTTTTGAAAGGTGGGCCAAGACCCTCAATTCAATCTGCGAATAATCTGCCGCTAGTATGACCATACCGCTTTGCGAGGGGACAAAGGCTTTCCTTATTTGCCGCCCTAATTCGGTCCGGATAGGTATGTTTTGCAAATTAGGATTGCTCGAAGACAATCGCCCCGTTTCGGTACCGGCTTGATTAAATGTCGCATGAATTTTATTTGTTTGCCGGTTTATCAATTGCGGCAGTGAATCGATATAAGTCGACTTTAGCTTAGCTAACTGCCGGTATTCAAGGACCAACCTCGGAAAATCATTTTTTGCCGCCAGCCTCGTTAAGACTTCTTCATCCGTCGAGAAACCGGTCTTGGTCTTTTTAATAACCGGTAGCTTGAGCTTCTCGAACAATATCTTGGAAAGCTGTTTAGGAGAATTTATATTAAACTCTTCTTCGGCTATTTTATATAATTCGCTTTCCAGCTCGGATATCTTTTTATCCACATCTTTTGCCAAGTTACTCAAAAGAGCTGTATCTAACTTAACACCTTGCGTTTCCATAACAAACAAAGTGTAGGCTAATGGTATTTCTACTTTTTCAAACAACTCCAGCAAAGATTTCTTTTTTAACTCCTCATAAATTAAAGGATATAGATAAAGCATCGATTTAACAGCCTCGGCGGGATCTTTTAAATTAAGGTCCTTCCCCAAATAATCCCAGCAAATATCGCCCAAAGAATACGCTGATTTTCCCGGCGATAGCAAATAAGCCCCCAACATAACATCAAAAGTATTTTCTTCTAAAAACTGATCCTCGGCAATATCCTTAATTGTCAGACTATCCAACCGATTTTCAACCTTGTATTGGGTCCCATACTCATCGGTATCCTTAATATACAACGGCCTTACATTACCGATGTTTCCGGAGCGAGAAAGAACATTCAACACCTCTTTTATGTTAAAGGCGATCTTGATTATTCCGCGCTCCCGAAATACCGGCATAAACTCTTTCAAGCTACCAAGAGGAATATATAAACTATCCTCGTCGGTGACGCAGATAATTAAACCTTTTAAACCCGTTTCGCTTGTATCCGGAAGAAAAGCGAACCTTTTTTGTTTCTTGATCTTTTCGATCAAGAGCTTAATCTCACTCGGCTTATTTAAAATCGCTAAACTATTTACCTCCCGGCCTTTCTCATCATCTAAAGAAGCCTCGGAAAGTTCCGAAGCGAATTTTCTAAATTCCAACTTCTTAAAGGTTTCCAAAAGCCTTTTTTTATCGGGCCCCTCTACCATTAATTGCTCCAGCTCGAGATTAAAAGGCACCTTGTCTTCTAAAACCGCTAATTCCCTGCTTAGTCTCGCCTGGGCTTGGTTACCTCTTATTTTTTCTTTGATCTTTTCCGGTTTAACCTTTTCCAAGTTATTGATAATATCTTCTAATGAACCGAACGATTGAATCAGTTTCTCAGCAGTCACCTCTCCTATTCCCTGAATACCGGGGATATTGTCTGTTTTATCCCCGGCCAAAGCGATGAAATCGACTATTTTTTGCGGCTCAAATCCTAACATTCCCTTTACTGCCTGATAATCCAATATTTCGTCATTGCGGTTTGAGAGGAACTTTACCTTCTCGGAAGCCAACTGATACAGGTCTTTGTCTTCGCTTATTATAACAACCTCAATACCTTTTTTAATCCCTTGACGACAAAGTGTCGCGATTATATCATCGGCCTCAAAGCCCGGGAATTCAAATATCGATAAGTGATAGGCCTGCACGATATCTTTGATCATCGGTATCTGCTCGATCAAATCATCCGGCATCTTTGGCCGCTGTATTTTATATTCGGCAAATTTCTCCTGGCGGAAAGTTTTTTTAGGCGAGTCAAAACAAACCGCCATGTACTTCGGGCTATAAACCCGCAGGATCTTCCGCAAGGCGTTGACAAAACCGTAAACAGCATTGGTAGCCTGGCCTTTGCTAGTGGTTAAGCTTCTAATCGCATAGAAACTGCGATAACACAGCGCATGCCCGTCCAATAGATATAATCTATCAGTTAACATTATTTAATTTTATTGATTATGATAGCTTCCGAAATTCCATTTCCTGTATGCAGGGGCTTCAAAACCTATTTATTTGGGTTATTCTTTGGCTCGTTTGGAATAGCGGTGAGTATTTCTTGAATCTCTTCTTTTGCGGACGTCATTTCTCCCGAACTCAACAACTCCATGGCTTTTTTAGTTTTAACCTCCAAGACTTTCTTCACAATCTGGATTTTTGCCTGTTCCTTAGCACTAACAATCTCTTTTGATCCGGGAGTTAACCTTAATGCTTCATCGAATTCGTTAATAGCTTCCTCAAACTTCTGTTCCTTGGCTAAAGACTCTCCTTTTGCGAAATGTTTCTTCGACCTTTCTTTTTTTTCTTTTACCTCGGCCTGGAGTTCTTCCTGGGCTTTTTTAACCAGCTCGTCGTTTAACCTGTTAGCCTCCAGCCTGACAAACCAATCGGCATACTCAGGGTGGATTTCGATAAGTTCTTCTTTAACTTTATCGCGCCAAGGGTCTTCCTGCGTGGCTAACTCATAACGCAATTTAAAATACTTTACTGCTTTACCCTTTGGGCCGTTTTTCTTATAAAACATTGCTAAATTACTGTAAACAGCCAGATACTTGGGGTCTAATTCCAAGGCTTTCAAGTAAGATGCTTCCGCCTCTTTTAATTTGCCCGACTCTTCGAATAAAACACCTAAATCGTTTAGAATTACCGCCTTGTTATAACCCTTTTCTATTGCTTTATTATAATAATAGAGGGCATCTTCCAAATTGCCTTGCTTATACTCCTCGTAACCCTTAGCTCTAAATTGGTCAGCGCGTGGCTCAACGACTTCGGCTTTAATTAACCCCGGATATGAAATAAAGGATATGAATAAAATAAGGCTTAAAACCTGAACCAAAATCTCATTTTTCTTTGAATCGGATTTAAGCATAATATATTTCACTGGAATTGGCAAGAAAATTATTAGCTTGAGAGAAATATTCTTTATTTATACCAAACCTATCCCAAATTGCTAAATAGCCACGCTTTTTTCATCAGCAAAAAGTATCTTTTCGATTTCAGCCTTACCCTCAGGGCTTAAGCAAGGAGAAAAAGCAAGATCCTTATTCTCGATCAAAGAGATAACCTTTCTTGTTATCTCTTTACTGCAATTAAGCAAAAAAGAAGATTTAAAAACATCGCCTTTACCGTATAGGTATAAAAAACCATTGCCGCTCGGGTTGGAGAACCTCAATTTCTCTTCACATTCGAAAAATAAATCTCCTACAAATTCAAATGAGTTATCACCGATATTGAAGCTATCGGAGCCTACGGCCTTAACGCTGACTAAGTCCTCTTTGTTTATGTCAGATACTATAATTTTACTCTGTTCTTCCAATAAAGCAACAGAGATAATATTTTCTTTTTCTGACTTCTCATTAAAAACGCCTGCCCGGTCACATGCGTAAATAAAATCGAGGTTCGTCCGAAAACAAGAATTAACTTCGATCCCCGATTTAATATTAAGAACCGAATCGCAAAAAACCCTCCAATCGCTTTCTACCTCGGGAAAGATCACCGCGTCGCAAGCGTACACTTTGCCGGTTTTAGTCCTTACCGCCCTGAGCTCGCCATCGCCTAGTATCTCAACAATCGAGTTATCCTGCAACAGCTGAATATTCGATTCAGAAAGTATCTTTACAACCAAATCGAGGTCCTCCGCTGTAAACCACGAAAATAAGCCTTTGTTTCTGTTAGAAAATATTATAACCTCTCTGCCCTTTAAAGCTATCGCCTCGGCAAATTTAAAAGCGGCTATCCCGTCAGCCTGAATGACCGCTGTTTCAATAAAAGGCAATGCCTGTAATAGTTGGCTGATATCGTCTAAATGAATCGGAGCGTAGACGCCTGTCTTGTTAATCCCCTTTATCTCCGGAAGCTTGTAGCCTAAGAAATCGGTTATGAGCAATATGTCAAAATCCACATATGATTTATCCTCAAGAAATACCTTTTTTTTCGAAAGATTCACCCGGGAGATTTTCTTACCCGCATGGCAAACTACATTATTCTGCTCAAAGAACTCAATGGGCTTTATTACTATTCCTTTTAAGGTTTTTAATTTTTTTAATATCAAAGGAAAATCATCACGATTGTACGGTAAAGAATCTTCGGAATTAATGTATAGAATAACATCCTCTTTGTTGTTTTGGCGTAAAAGCTCGATTATCTTTATCGCACAATGTGAACTGCCTAAAATAGCGATCTTTCTCATTTAGATTATGTTACCCTGTTTTGAAGCTTAAAAGCCTCGATAGTGTTTTTCATTAACATAACGACGGTAACCGGGCCGATACCTCCTGGGACGGGGGTAATATAGGAGGCGTTATTTTTGGCGCCTTCAAAATCAACGTCACCGACAAGCTTTTCGTTGACGAAGTTTATCCCCACGTCAATAACAACCGCCCCTTTTTTTATTTGGTTACCCCTTACAAAATTCGGTTTTCCTATCGCAGCAACAAGGACATCGGCCCCTGCGATATGGTAATCAAGTTTTCCGGCAGAACTTGTATGGCTATGACAAACGGTTACAGTCATGTTTTCCTTCAAGAGAAGAAGGCTCAACGGTTTACCGACGATATCGCTCCTACCGACAATAACCGCTTCCTTTCCTTTAAGGTCATAACCAGGCACTGATTTTAGCACTTCGACAACAGCTTGTGGAGTACAAGGAATAAGCTTTGTTTCCTGCAAAAGCATTTTCCCGAGATTCTCGGGGCTCATCCCTTCGGCATCTTTCAGAAACCCGATATTTTCATAAGCCGCATTGTAATTGATTGATTTCGGTACGGGCTTGTGAATCATTATCCCGCTTACGTTCTCGTCGCCTCGTAAAATTCGTATAGCATTCTCCAGGTCACCCTGAGAGCAAAGCGCAGGAAGCACCTTTGTTTCATATTCAATGCCGATAGCCTCGGCTGAATTTCGCTGCGATTTAGAATATGATCCGGCGCTTGAATCTTCGCCGATGGAAACAACTACTATCCGCGGCGTTTTTCCCGTTTTTTTCTTAAGAGAAGCAACCTCGGCCTTTAATTCCTCTTTTATCTTCGAAGCCAGGAGTTTGCCGTCTAATATTTCAGCCATTATTTGTTAACCTTTAACATAACAAGAGCGGAGTTAAATGCCGCGTGCAGCAATTCAACAGCTGCCTCGACATCACTAAGAAGATACTGATTGCCGTAGCGAACCAGTTCGGGGCTTAAAAAAACAGCCTCGCAGGATAAAGAGCATACCTCCTGCGGAACCTTAGCCGCTTCTTTTAGCGCAAAATTTTTAACAGCTTCCGATTTATTCCTCGAATTGACTATTTTTAAATAAGCTTTTGCGTCAAGGTCAACCAGCTCCAAAAACCTTTTTCTTAATTTTTCGGTCTCCTTTAGGATCTTAAAAAACCGGGCATTTTCCTTAGGAGTCTTTTTCTTGCTTATAGAGTAATTAGTTACCATCGAAAGTAAAGCTGCTCCCAAAGCCCCGGACAAAGCTGCCGCCGATCCCCCTCCGGGAACAGGCTCCCTTAACGAAAGCAATTCCGTGTATCTTTTCAAAGTTTCATTGGCATATTTTTTCATTGATAATTTTCTTAAAATGAGATGATTTAGGTCCTTAGGCAAATTAAGCGGGAAAACTTCCGGGATCCTTCCCTGTTTGTTTTTATATTATATTACACGCCTTGCTTTTTCAACAAATTGTTATATTTTATTTCAAAAGAAAATACTGTCCTATAATGTCTTTTGAAATTTAATCGCACCTATTAATCTTCGGGCGAATAATAATTGCTTTTCAAGCTTCGAATGAACCCTTAATAAGAGACTTTTGCCATGTACCATCTTCGTCTAATGTTATAAATACCGCGTCAAATCTTACCTGAACATCATTCATTTTAATCTCTTCCAAATAAAGCTTAGTTGATGTAATCATTCTTTTTTTCTTGAACTCGCCGATAGCCTCGAAAGGCGAGCCAAATGCGGAGTTTCTTCTCGTTTTTACCTCAACAAAACAAAGAATACCTTTTTCCCGGGCAATAATGTCTATTTCCCCGAAACGGTTGCGATAATTTCGGGCGATAATCTTATAACCATGTTCTTTTAAAAATGTGGCGGCGATTTCTTCGCCAAAGTTTCCCGTTTTTTTTGATAAAACTTCCTTCATCAGTCATGTTTGAATGTTTTGCGGTGGATAGATGTCATGCCGTATTCCCTGATAGCATCTTTATGTTCTTTTGTAGGATAACCCTTATGCTCGGAAAACCCGTACTGAGGAAAAATCTTATCATATCCTTCCATAATCCTATCGCGCGTCACTTTTGCCAATATCGAAGCGCACATAATAGAAAGCACTTTTTGGTCGCCTTTTATTATAGTTTCAAATCTATAGGGCGACGCCTGAGTAAAGCGGTTTCCGTCGATCAAGAGGATCATTTTACCCGGTAAAGCAGAAATATCTTCCCCTTCCTCCTGTAACACCTCGGTCAGTTTTTCAACTGCATTGTTCATCGCCAGAAAAGCAGCCTGTAAAATATTTATCCGGTCGATCACATCCGGCTCGACTATCCCTATGCCAAAATATGAGTTACGGATTATTTCGGAGTATGCCTTTTCTCTCTGGTTGGGGGATAATTTCTTGGAATCGCCGATCTTGCTTTTGAAAACATTTTCCTTTAACACAACGGCGGATGCTACCACCGGGCCGGCAAGGGGGCCGCGCCCGGCTTCATCGACTCCTACAACATATTTAAATCCACAAGATACGGCATGGATCTCATGGACATCCATTTTATGCTTGCAGCTGTTCTTTTTCAATACGAGCCGCTTTTCCTTCCCTGTCCCTAAGGAAATAAAGCTTGGCCCGGGTTGGCCTTCCCTTACTGACGACTTTTAAGCTGTCAATAACCGGGGAATGGAAAGGGAATATTCTCTCAACTCCCTCCCCGAAGGAGACTTTCCTTACGGTGAATGTTCCCTTAAGGCCTTTTCCGGACTTTCTGATGACTGTCCCCTCAAAAGGATGCATCCTGACCTTATCGGCTTCTTGAACCTTTATCCTCATTTTGATCACATCGCCGATGCCAAACTCCGGTATATCGGCCCGGAAATATTTCTTATCCGCAATTTTTATTTTTTCTACTAAGTTTGCTTCCATTACCTATTCCTCCTTAACAACATTGATTTGTTTTCTTTAGCAATAAATCCGGGCGATATTTCTTCGTCCTGATAACCGCTTGTTCCTTCCGCCACTTTTCAATCAGCGAATGATTGCCAGATAATAACACATTTGGGACCTTAATGCCACGAAAATTTGCCGGCCGGGTATATTGAGGGTACTCCAGCAAATTTTGTTCAAACGATTCGTCTTTAAGCGATTCCGCCTTCCCTAACACCCCGGGCAGAAGCCTGGTCACGGAATCGACAAGAACCAGGGCAGCCAACTCCCCTCCCGTTAAAACATAATCTCCGATAGATATGGCTTCCTGCGCGACCTTATCTCTGACCCGCTCATCAATACCTTCATAGTGCCCGCATATTATAATGATATTTTTGCATTTTGCCAAATTCTTTGCGATTTTTTGGTTTAAGACATTTCCCGAAGGACAAGTCACGATAACCCTTACCGCTCTCTTGCCTTTAATCTTTTTTACGGCATCAAATATCGGTTGCGCAGACATGACCATACCCGGGCCGCCGCCGAAGGGACGGTCGTCAACTTTTTTGTGTTTATCTTCAGTGAAATCCCTTAAATCATGGACTTTGATCACAACCTTCTTTTTTTGCTGAGCCCTTTTTATTATCGACTCGTTAATATATGGACCGAATAACCCGGGGAATATGGTTATGATATCTATACGCAATAATTTCTCCTATTTTAATTCCGAACCGTATTCGGCTAAGAACTTATCCTTGAATTCATTAAAGCGGCCTTCAGCCAAAGCTGCCCTGATACGCCTCATAAGATTAACATAAAAATAAACGTTGTGGTAGGACACCATGTGCAGCCCCAATATCTCTCCCACATTTAAAAGATGGCGGATAAAACTTAACGAATATTTTTTGCAGACCCGGCAATCGCAGTTCTCGTCGATCGGCCCGGTCGAATTAATATATTCGGCGTTCCTTACGATATATTTCCCCTTGCTTGTTAGCGCCGTGCCGTGCCGGCCATAACGAGTCGGAATACAGGTGTCAAACATGTCGATCCCTTGCGAAACCGCTTTAACGATCTGATCCGGCAAGCCGATTCCCATAAAATACCGCGGCTTATCCTCGGGCAATAGAGGCATAACCCAATTAAGGGCATTGAACATTTCCTCAACCGGCTCGCCTACGCTTACGCCCCCTATTGCATAACCGTCAAACCCGACACTCATGATTTCTTCGGCCGATCTTATTCTTAAGTCCTTATAAGTCGCTCCTTGGATTATCCCGAAAAGTTTTTGTGCTCTTGAATCGACTTGAGAACTCATAAAATAATCCTTAGACCTTCTTGCCCAGTTATAAGTACGGCTTACCGAGAGTTCCGCTTCTTTCCTCTCGCAGGGATACGGGGCACAGACATCCAAAGGCATAATAATATCCGAACCGATAATACCTTCGATTTTAATCACCTCTTCGGGAGTGAAGAAACACATGGACCCGTCGATGTGCGAACGGAATTCCACCCCTTCCTCGGAAATCTTGCGGAATTTGGTGAGGCTGAAAACCTGATACCCTCCGCTGTCGGTAAGGATAGGCCTTTGCCAATTTATAAAACGATGCAACCCTCCGGCATTCCTAATTACATCCATTCCCGGGCGCAAAAACAAATGATAAGTATTCGACAATATTATCTGCGAATCAAACCCGAGCAAATCCTCAAAAGTAAGCGATTTGACCGTCCCGTTAGTCCCCACAGGCATAAAAAAAGGGGAATCGATCTTGCCTCGGGATGTTTCAATTGATCCCAAGCGCGCCTTTGTTTTCTCGTCTTTTTTGATCAGCTTGAACATAATATTAAATAATCAGCATCGCATCGCCGTAACTGAAAAAACGGTATTTTAACCTTATAGCCTCCAGGTAAGCTTTTCTTATCAGCTCCTTGCCCGCAAAAGCAGAAGCCAACATAAGCAAGGTGCTAAACGGAAGATGAAAATTAGTTATCAAGCAATCCGTAGAATTAAATTTGTATCCGGGGTAAATAAAAATATCGGTCGTGCCTTTTAAAACTCCCTTGATTGATACTGCCTCTAAAACCCGGCAGCTCGTTGTACCGACGGCGACTATTTTCCTTCCGGATTCTTTAGCTTCCACTAATCTACTGTACACTCGCGGGTCGACAGAATATTCCTCGCTGTGCATCTTGTGTTTAGTGATATCTTTTTCTTCAACCGGTTTAAAAGTAGCATAATTAACATGCAGGGTAACACTCTCGAACACATGCCCTTCTTTTTCCAGCTTCTTTATAAGACCTTTTGTGAAATGCAGCCCCGCCGTAGGCGATGCGACCGAACCTTCTTTCTTGGCATAGACGGTCTGATAATAACTTCTATCCAAAAGCTCGTCATCCCTCTTAATATAGGGCGGAAGAGGGATATGACCTGTTTTCCTCAAATCAGAGGCAATGTTTTTTTTGTTAAACCTGACTATCCTTTCTTTCCAGTCAATTACCGTCGCAAAAAATCCTTTATTGATGTCAAAATATATCCTATCGCCGTTGTGGAAACGCCGCAGCGGGCGAAGCAGTGTTTTATAGCTATATCCGTCGGGAAGTATTTTGAGAAGGAATATTTCCCGTTGCCCGCCGGTTTTTTCGTTGAATCCGAGCAATCTGGCCGGGATGACCTTGCTGTTATTCGTAACTATTCTAGACCCCTCCGGGAGATAAAGGCCGATATTAGAAAAAATATCGTGCTCGAATTTCTTTGTACTTCTGTTGACTACAAGTAAACGGGCTTTATCACGTTTTTTAAGCGGATACTGGGCAATCAACTCCTCGGGGATAGAGTAACCGAAATCGCTTAATTTCACTTCAACCCTTCGATTTTCTCTTCCCGAGAATCGCGCAATTCCGCTCCGGGGTAATAGAAGTTTAATATGCCATTATATTTATATCTTTTATCCGCCATGGCCCTAGCTCCCCATTGGCACATCCCGACACCGTGCCCCCAACCCTTACCGCTAAAATCGGCAAAATACCCCCGCATATCTATATCATAGTTATTGCTCTTTATCTCATTGGGGCCGATAATTTGGCGAAAATCTTTGCCTTTAATGTAAAGCGACTTTCCGTCGCGATCGGATATCTTAAGTCTCCTAATCCTTCCGCTTTTATTCCTCTCCATGATCTCAAAATCTGATATCATCCCTATCTTATACCCGGATTTAACAAGTTTATCCTGAATATCTTTTAACCGAAAATTCTTTTTCCATTCGTAAGCCGGCATCCCGATAGAAAATCCCGAAGGCACTCCGTAAAGAGGCGGCAGATCCTCCTCCCATAGCTCCCGCACATCCTCAGTATGCCCGCCGCTATTGGCATGGAAATAGGTGGGAAGTATCTTATTCTCGTACATCAATATCTCTCCCTCGGTCTTATCCACGGCCAGATTGGTGCGGTAACGCTCGGCGCTTCTTCCCCCGTAGACTTGAGAATAAATATCGCTGGTCACATCATATGCAAGGTCTTTATTCTTTATTTTCTGGTAAAGGGCATAAGTGCGAGTCGCAACTGCCTGGGCTTTCGTCGCCTCCATCGGGAAACGATGCGAAACCTCATGGTATAAAACACCTTTAACATATTGTTCCAGCCCGATACTATTTACGATCGTAATCTTGCCTTTTCTATCGGCGGAGATTTCTATCGAATCACGATAGCGGTTATCCTTGTCATTGATTCTTACTGTTATATCCTTGTCAGTCGATATCCGTATACGGCGACTGATAAAATCCTTTTTTGCGATATGAATGTTTCCACCTATGGCCTTTACCCTAGATAACCGCAGGGCTTTTCCATTTGCCACAACCTCATTTGTGACAAGATCGGTTACCTCATAATCGCCCCGCGCCGAAATTACCGCATCCTCAGCGTCTTTGATAATAGCCACACGGATATAAATTTCATCGGCCGAGTACCCTAAGCGTGAGCCTGAGTAAAGATAAATTGATAAAACAATAAATGCGAGAAAATATTTTATTTTTTTTGATTCCATAAAAATAAAATCAGGCTTAAGGCCGCGCTTATTAATATGCAGGTAGTTATGGGGAAATAGAGGGTAAAATTTTCTTTTTTAATCAATAAATCGCCCGGTAATTTTCCAAATCCTGGTATTTTTCCCGAAAAATATAAGATAAAACCAAGCAGGGCTAACCCTAGCCCTGCGAAAATAAGCATTTTAGCTATTTCAGTCATGCCCTTTAATAAAGCTCCTTCTGAGTTTCTTTCTCCTTATACTCTTTTCCCTTAATATGCCTTAAAGCCGCGGGTGTCAATTCTCTTCCTCTGGGAGTCCTCTTTAATAACCCGATCTTCAAAAGAAACGGTTCAATCACATCCTCTATCGTATCGGTTTCCTCATTCAAAGTTGCGGCTATCGTCTCGATCCCGACCGGGCCTCCTTTATAGAATTCGTCCAGCGTCCTAATCATCTTCCGGTCTATCTCATCGAGCCCAATGTCGTCTATCCCTAAAGAGCTCATGGCATCAAAAATCGTATCCTTCGATATATTGTTATTTTCGGTCTTAACCTGGGCAAAATCCCTGACCCTCCTTAAAAGGCGATTGGCAATACGCGGCGTGCCGCGAGCCCTTCTGGCTATCTCTGATGCAGACTCCTCATCTATAATTATGTTCAGTTTGCGGGAAGAATTAATTATGATCCTGGCTAAATCCTTTGGGTCATAAAAATCAAGATGATGCAATATCCCGAATCTATCGCGCAATGGCGAGGTCAAAAGCCCGCTTCTGGTAGTCGCCCCGATAAGCGTAAAAGGCTTAAGGCTGAAGTTTATTGTTTTAGCATATGGCCCTTTATCAACCACAAAATCTACTTTAAAGTTCTCCATAGCCGGATATAGAAACTCTTCTACAGTTTTGGATAAACGGTGAATCTCATCGATAAAAAATATATCACCTTTTTCCAAGTTGGTAAGTATTCCGATCAAATCCCCCGCACGCTCAATAGCCGGGCCGGAAGTTATAGCGATTCGGGCGTTCATTTCCTTCGCTACGATATAAGCCAATGTCGTTTTGCCTAACCCGGGAGGGCCGGACAACAAAATATGTTCAACGGGTTCCCTTCTTTGCTTGGCAGCCTTCAGCGAAACCTTAAGGTTTTCTATCAAATCAGCTTGCCCGATAAAATCGTCCAGCTTCTCCGGGCGAAGTGACAGATTATATACATTATCTTCTTCGGCTTCCTGACTGAACAATATCCTTTTTTTTTCTTCCATGAAAAGACACCTTATTCGGCGGGGACCATATTGTCTTTGTTACGCAGTATCTCTATTTCCCCAAAAAGCTTCCTTTGGATTACAACAATTTCCTTCAGGCGTATAAGCTCTAAAACAGCTAAGAAAGTGACTACAACCTCTAGGCGGCTTGAGCATTTAAAAAATAATTCGCCCAGCAAAATGCGGTTTTCCTTTAGCAAAAGATGTAATATGTCATGTATCTTGCCTTCGACGGTGTATTCTTCTTTTGTGATCTCGTGTATGATCTCTTCCGGCTTTTTGTTTAAAGCCTCGGTAAGGGCGGTTATAAGGTCAAAAAGATTGGCCTCAAAGAAAACTTCCTTGGAATCTTCCCTTAGCTTATTCAGCTCGGCAATATCTACCATCCGGGAGTAAAGGTCCTTGCGCATCTTCTCTTTGTCCTGAAGCTCAAGTGCTATTTCCTTAAACCTCTGGTATTCCTGCAGCCTTTTTACCAGCTCATCGCGCGGGTCTTCTTTTTGTTGGACATCGCTTGGGTCGGGAGGCAGCAGCATCCTTGATTTTATCTGCATCAAAGTTGCAGCCATAACCAAAAAATCACCGACAATATCCAGATCGAGCATCTTCATCAAATCGATATATTGCATGTACTGCTCGGTGATCTTGGCAATGGGGATATTTGTGACATCTATATCGTCCTTTTTTATCAGATAGATCAAAAGGTCCAAAGGCCCTTCAAAAATTTCCAGCTTGATCTTGTAATTCATTAAAAAACTACCTCCCTGACCTTTTTCATAGTATCTTTAGCCATAGTTTTAGCTTTAGCCGTACCTTCGGATAAAATATCTTCTATCATTCCATTATTACGACAAAAGTTTTCTCTTTTATCTCGTATCGGGCCCAAGAATTGGTTTAAAACTAGGCCTAATTCTTTTTTACAATCCGTGCAGCCTTTTTTGGCTTTAGAACACCATTCAAAAACTTCTTCTTTTTTCTCCGGGGCAAAAACAGAATAATATTCAAACACATTGCACTTATCGGGATGGCCGCAATCGGACAATTTTATCCTTAAAGGGTCGGTAAACATACCCTTAACCTTGGCGCTGACCTCATCGGATGAATCGCTTAAATTGATGGTGTTTTGATAACTCTTGCTCATCTTCCGCCCGTCTAAGCCGAGCAGCCGCGGCGTTTTGGTCAAGATCGGTTCGCAATCGGGAAATAATTCAGTCTTAAATATGTGGTTGAACCGCCTTCCTATCTCCCTTGTCAGCTCTAGATGCGGCAACTGGTCCTCACCTATAGGGACGGCATTCGCCCTATATACCAAGATATCCGCGGCCTGCAATACCGGATATCCTAAAAAACCGTAAGTTTGCAAATCCCTAGTTTTGATCTCCCGCAACTGTTCTTTGTATGTAGGGTTTCTCTCCAGCCAGCCCAAGGGGGTGATACAAGAAAAAATTATATGCAACTCGAGATGCTCCGCTACTTCCGATTGGACAGCAAAAACAGATTTCTGCGGGTCTAGCCCGCAGGAAAGCCAGTCCAAAACCATTTCGCGGGTGTTCTCTTTTATAGAATCGCTATTCTCATATTCGCCCATAAGGGCATGCCAATCGGCTATCCCGAATATACAGCAATATTTATCCTGAAGGTCCTTCCAATTCTTTAAAGCCCCTACTAAGTGGCCCAAATGAAGTTTGCCCGTAGGGCGCATTGCGCTGTATATTATCTTTTTCATAAATCTTATAACCTTTGGGCAACTGTTTCTAATTCGTAGACGTCGATTATATCGCCGGTTTGGTATTTATCGTAATTATCGACAGTCAAACCGCATTCCATTCCTTCGGTAACATCCCGGACATCGTCTTTAAAACGCTTCAAAGAGCTTATGGCCCCAGAATAAACTACCTCACCCGCCCGGACTATGTCCACCTTCGCTTTACGGTTGATCTTGCCTTTATGCACAAAGCATCCGGCAACAATACCATG
>JADFZM010000021.1 GCA_015232535.1 Candidatus Omnitrophota bacterium | reverse complement strand
AAGACACAGGCTTATTTCTTCAACACGCAATTGGTAAAACAAACGGTCAGGGACAGTATGAGCGGGAGATGGCAGATTCAATCAATACGTTAAATGCCAGAAAAGCGTCGGAAAAATTATTGAAGCTGATTGACGTAATAACGGAAAATAATGCCATCCGCGGCCAATTGGAGGCGAAACAGGCAAGGATGGATACCTCAACAAAAGAAAAGCACAATGTGCTGGTCGATAATTTGATTGAAGCCAAAGTAGAAGGGAAAAAAGAGGATATTATTTCTGCCCAAGGCGAGCTTGATAAATTCGAGCAATATGCCGAGGCCAAGGGAACGGCGGATAAACGTTTAGCCGCTTTATCTAAGCAGCCTTTATCGGCCAGGATTGTCGATGTAATTGACGGAAAAGCCCGTATATCCCGTCTGGATAGATACCGTAGTTTTAGGGAAGACGTAGCAACTGCCAGAGAGTTAAAAGGAAGGCTTGAAAGCGCTACGACAGAAAAAGAAAGGCAGTCCGCTCTAAAGAAATATCAAAAAGAATTATCGAGGCTGGACAGCAATATAGAGACCAAAGAAACCGCGTTAGAGAAGAAGCGCGGGATGGAAAAACCTGAACAAACAGAAGATGACAGATTGGTCGCAAAATTGCTGTCCGCTAGACAGGCAAAAAGCGGCGTAAAATCTGCCGAAAAAGCCCTGAATAATTTCAGGAGTAATGTCGAGAGGAGGAAAACTGCTTCACAGCGGGCAAAAGGCATAAGGAAATTAGAAAGAAGCGAAAGAGCGGTATTGGCCAGGGCCAAGTTGAATACAATTTATAATGTCGGGAAGGCAAAGGAAAGGGCAATCGTTAAATATGAAACGCTGGTCAGAAATGCGGAAGAGATAAGCGGTATCAGAAAAGGCGCGAAGCGTTTAGCCGGTAAAATGCATGGAGCGGAAAGGAGAGAATATAAGGAGAACCTTGCCGGTATCGCCAAAGAGATGATGGAAGGCAAGAGGGTTACGGCGCGCTTAGCGAGGTTCCGCTCTTTTGAAAGCGCCTTTGAAAGAAAACTGGAAGCGCATAAAAGGTTCAACAAATTAAGAGGTTTCAGGAATATCCGGCGCATGAATGCCGAGGACCGTAGGGCGGTAGAGCGGGCTTTAAAAGATTCTACGTTTACCGAACACAGGACAATGTTTGTTTCTGAAAAAGCACGGGACAACAGAATAGATAAATTGGTCAAGAAAGTCGAAGCCGCCGAACGGAACAAGATTAATAGAAAAGCTTTAGAAAAATTGGCGAAAGGCTTTGATAAACAGACAGCAAATGAGTTGCTCGTTGCGGGCGGAAAAGTTTTTAGAGCTAACATGAAAGGTTTGGATTCGGAAAAAATAGCCCGGGGAGAGGAAAAATTAAAAACATTTATCCGTGATTTAACCCTAAGAAAATCGCTGGACAAAGAAATAAAAGACTTAAAGTTGACTGAGAACGAAAGAACCGCGATTGAGAAAGCTCAAGATGCATGCAAGGTCTCCGAAAAAGGTTCGATATTTGATCAAGAGAAACCAAGGGCCAGGGCATTGAAAGATTACCAAGAAAAGATTGATATAGCCAAAGAAAACATCCAGGCACGCAAAACAATGCAAAGGCTAAGCAAATTAATGGGCGAGAGGGTCAGGGAACAGTATGAAAAAGACGTTGAAAATTACGCCAAAGGGCGGATTGAAAAAGCGGAAAACAAGGAGTTAGGAGAGAAAATAGCTGAAATCGAGACAGCCTATACTCGTTTAGAAGAAATTGATCAAAAGGCAAGTAAATTGCCTGATAAGTTTAAAAGCAGCGCTTTGGATAGAGAGCGGCAGAAAGTGATCGATGTTTCCGGAGCAACTGTTAAAGCAAAAGAAAGGGCCAGAACCTGGGCCTTAAGAGAATATTCAAACCTGGTGGAAAGAGCGTATAAGAATAAAGCCGATGCCGAAATAATGAGCGAGGTCAGCGGTATATTAGGGAAAGGCGCGGTGCGGGACAATTATGAAAGGGAAGTCACAGAGATCGCCGATGCCAGAATGGCTAATGTAAGCGTTGCCAAGAGGGTCAGGAATTTGCGCTGGTTTGAGAAATCGGTCACAGATAGAAGCAAGCTTGACGCCAAGGCGGATAATATGCAAGGCCTGGCTGATTTTGAAGCCGGCAAAATAAAAGAGGAGAGGAATAAAGTCTTGGCTTTAGAGGGCTTAGGCGTCGGCGGTGATAAATATGCCTTAAATCTTGCGCTTGAGCGCTATAGTGACACAGTCTCCCGTGCTGAGAAATCGGCCGAATTTAGGAACACGACACAAGCTTTAGAAGGCAAAATGTCTGAAGGAGAGCTGGCTTCTAATTCTCTATTGAGGAAATGGGTCGCAAGCCATATTATGCGGGATAAGGATGTCAAGAGAGCGCGGGAACATGCCGATTCTTTTGCCGATTTAGTGAAAAGAAGAATTGATGCGGAAGAAAAAGTAAACAAAATTTCCGGCCGCTTGGTCGATAAAGCCGAAAGAGCGCAATTCAATGTAATTAACGAGTTAGCCAAAAACGCGGATAACATTGGTTCTCTGAAGGATAAAAATGAACGCGTTGCTAAATTGGAAAGGATAGCGGAGGCGATAGTCCAAAATGCGGAAATCCGAGGGCAATTAAAATTAAGCCGCGTAGAACAATTCAGGCAGCGGAACAGCCCGGTCACAAAAGAACGGCAGAGATTGTTGAGAGAATTGTTTAAAGCAAAAACAGAAATGACGCATATAAAGCGGGAGGAGCGCAATAGATTGTTGAAAGAGTTGTTCAAAGCAAAAAAAGAAAAGCAAAACTTTGATGAATTGCAGAAAAAGCTGGATAGATTACAAATACCAGAAGATGTACAGAAACAACTTGATGAACTGCAAACAACAATTGCCGCGGAAAAGCAGGCAAGACAAGATGCCGGCCAATTCCGGTTAAGAAGATATGAGATCAGAAAGCAAAGGATTGCCAGCGAAGATTCGGCTAATCTTAAGGAGGCTTTGGATGGAGTCAAGGTGGCTTCTTCGACTGCGGATAGAAAAACGGCGGTGGAAAAACTTAAGAAGGTAATAAAGGTCATCAATGCGAATCAAAGCGATACGCTTCAAGTAGAAAAGGTGACCAAAGGCAACAAGAAAGCGCCTGAATCACAAGAACTGCGCAGCCTTCTGTCCAACGTAACTACCGCGAGAAGAGCCGGGACGGCGGAAGAACTTAAAGAGGCCTCCGAAAAATTGGAAACTGCCCTGGGCCGTATGGAAAAAATAACTCAAGACAGGGCAAGCATTAATAGTGAAGCTCAAACCATGGCCCGGGGAGCGGAGAGAAATACTTTTAAAGAGTTGGCCGCCGAAAATATAAGAGCCCAATTAACCGGCAAGCCGAAAGAAATTAAAGAAGCTCAATCGCGTTTAAACAGATACAGAAAAGTCGTTTCCGATAGAAAAACTGCCGTTGAGGAAGCCAAAGGCTTGATTAAAAACAGGATTTTTGAGCGCGGCCATAATAATCTTCAAGCAGAGCAAAGAAAAGCTTTAAGGAAAAAGTTGAAAATTGTCAGCAGAATCACCCCTTTAAATATAGCCGAGCAAGAAACAATGGTAAAAAAATTAAAAACACTGGTACAAATAATTAAGATAAATGATTTAAACCGTGAAACAATTAAGAATTTGAGCAGGAAAATTGGTAAAGCCAACAGAGCCAATATGCTGTCAGAAATTAAGTCGTTTTCGGAAGGCATGACTCAAGGGTGGCAATACTTGGGTGGTTATGGACAAATCAAAAGCAAAGAGAAGGCATTGAGGCACATGGTTGATGTAATTGAGGCCAAGATTGCCGCGGATAAAGACATAAAAAGCCTTTCCCAAAAAGAGGGGATCCGCCGGATAAGAAAAACTTTGTTGACCGCGGAAGAACAAAGCTTCTTAGACCGCAAGCGTAATGCGATTGATAAGGTTTCCGGAAACAAAAGAGAGGCGGTTGTCCGCAATGAAGAATTAAGCCGTGTCGCCGAATATCGGGAAGCGGTTGAGATAGTCAAAGAGAATGTCGCGGAAAGGCAAGTTATAAAAGACCTATCCAGGCGGACTACAAGGGATCGCCAAAAGGAAACGGCCTCCGCGAAAGAAATCTCCGAATTTAAGAAATTGCAGAATAGTGTTGCCCGGGAGCGGATGGCGGATAGAGTTTCGGAAGCCGGCAAAACGAAAAAAGAAATTGCCAAGCAAAGGCAGGAGAGGGAAGAAAAAATAGCCAAGGCGCACAAAGGCTTACAGGAATTTACGGATGCGATTACAAGCCGATTGGAAATTGTCAATAACATAAGAGTCTTAGGGGAGATTGTCTCTCCGGAGCTGGGCATATTAAATCCTGCGGCAAAAGAAGCGGCTGAAGCCTCGACAGCAAATAAAAAAGCTAAAACAGATATCTTAGAGAGAAAATTCGGACTGGCTCAAGATAGTATTAGGGAAAGGGAGAAAAGGGACGAAAATATCAAGGGGTTAGCCCAGGGAGCCGAGCGGGATAATTATAGCGGTATGATTGACAGGTTAAACGAAGCGAGGATTAATGAAAATGAAGGGTTGTTTACACAGATTAGGCTTGAGGCTCATGATTTTATAACATTAGCGCAAAGAAGGGTCCATGCCCAGAAAATAGCTCAAAGGATTCAAAGGAGTATAAGCTTATCCGAGAATATCGATCTGCGCAAAAGAAATATAGCGGCTAAGAAAGCGACGGTGTCGGATAAGAAAAACCGAGTTCAAGGTTTTGAAGGCGAGGTTGAAAAGCTGGCTTCGAAAGTAGAGGGTAAAAGATGGCTCAAGGACGCTAGTGCAGGCGCAATTTCCGGCCGAGAGCAGGCAAAGGATATGGATAACGCTTCCTTAGCGTCTAAAGCCGAGGACACAATGCCGGATACGGCGGAAAAAATAACCCCGCCTTCAACCGGCCCGCCGGCAGTAGCGGATAAAGGTTTGTTTGGCCGCCGCCCGAAAGATTTCGACGATTCGATTTTTGCCGAAGCACAAGCCAGGCCGAGCCTATCCGATAGCAGAATATTGCCCTTCGGGAAAGGCAAGGCTGATTTAACTACCCAAGGCCCCCGCCGCGTAGCTCAAGAAAAAGAAGTTATCCATATTGATAAAGATTGGGAATCCAATTCTATTAGAATTGCCGATGAAGCGGCAGCGGTATTCTATGGGCGAAAGAGAATCAGCGCTGTTGACAGCGCCATTAGAAATGATGTTGCAAGAGTCTTTGATCTTTATAGGGAAATTTCCCGTGTCGGCAATGAAAAAGTAAACAAACTAGTTGGATTTGAGGGCGAAAGGCATGGGTCGGCGAGAGTTGCCGTTATGCAAAGAAGGCTCCTCAGCGAAGTAAACAAAGCTATTATGGCTAATGAAGGCAATACTGTCCGGACCGTAGTCTCGCTGCCGATGGGCGGCGGAAAGACAGCAATGGGCAACGCCGTTTTTGGTGAATATTACCGCACGGAATTTGCCGAACTGAGGGAATACAGGAAACAAAAGCTGGGTAAGGAAACTTATTTGATGGCGATAATGCCGGAAGCGAAAATTAAGGACGTTATCGAAAACGGCAATCCCGTTAAAGAAGGTTTATGGTTTGACGCGCCTTTAGTCCGCCCGGAGATAACTGCCGGCGTTGATGTCAAGATCCCCAAAGAAGGCATTTTGATCGTTTCCGAGAGGGAAGCGCAGGAGATCGAGCGCTACAAGCCGGAAATTTCCGCTAATTCCATTAAGTATAACGGCGAAACGGATTCAATGTTAAGGGCTAATGACCTGATTACAGGAATTCCGGGGCAGGCCCAGGAAATAATGAAGAAAGCGCAAGAGGGTAACGCGGACGCGGTAGAAACGGTTAAAAGGGCCGGGCGGGAAAGAGATGAGATGGTGGCTTTCCACGAGTTAGTAGACCGGGTTGTCAATAGGGACGCTGATTGGAGAAATAACATTGTTGTTGACCGCAATACCGATCCTGTGCTGCGCTCGGTTAGAGAAAAAGGCGAAACTCTCTCGCCGCGGGAGATTTTTGACCGTGAATTACGCGAAATGGTTAAACAGGGCGTTATCTCAAAAGAGAACAAGCAGGGAACGGAAAGGAAATTGGCCGCGGTATTGGACCTGATTTATAAGCGCAACAGCCCCGAATATTTAATGGATTCCTCATCCGATAACGGGATCATGCTTCTCGACAGGATGCTGGCCTTAGGTCAGAAAGACACCGTTCCCGGCGAAGCTATAAGGGCGCAGTTTATGGTAATAGAAGCGGCCAAGAACCAGGGCAGGCCCGTCGATGAGGCGCAATTTATCAATGCCACCTTGACTAATACCGACAATCCGACTAAGGCCTCCTCCGTCATCGAGAACAGCCTAGCGTATTTAGGCGATACCGGGACGCCAAAATCGGTTGAACTGCAACTGTCCCAATTGAAGGTAAACATTGTTGAAGCAGTAAAGGAAATGGATTTTATTAACGGCCCGAAGGCGCAGAAGAAGACTTTCTTAAGAGTCAGTAACGGGGTGGATAATGTTCAGCGGATTATCGAGCGTTTTGAGTCGCGCGAATTAAACGATGGGCGCGTAAGCCTGTTCTCGGTCCAGAGGGCGGATTTTGAAAGGATAAAATCTCTGGTCGACAAAAACGGCGGGGTGTGGAAGAGGCAGTCAGGTAAAGGATTGCCGGAACGCGATATTAAGATCTTATTCGTCGGGGAAGGGGAGACCGGAACCTATAATAATGACCAAATGAACGCGGCTAAAGAAGCGGTCAAGGAGGCTCAAAAAGACCCGTCCAAAGAAGTGGCGATCGTCTGGGTTGGTTTAAGCTCGGGAGCAAACATCGCCGAGATCGTCGGAGGAAATATGGCCCAGGCCAAGGTCAATCTGGTGCGCGTGGGCGCGATGGAAGAGGCGGAAATGGCGCAGTTCTTCGGCCGCGGCGACCTTTTGGAAATCAATAACGGCCGCCTGCCTGTAAACCGGGCGGAAGTATGGATCGACATCGCCACAGAAGGCCGGCAGTCGACCGCGGAAGGCAAGCAGGGGCTTGAGGCATTAAAGATATCCGGGGAGGAAGGAAGAAAGGCGCAAAGGACAGTCGTCGAGAAAATCATGAAAGGCATTCAGGCCCAGGGTGAAATGGCCAAGGCCTATTATATTTCCCGTGTTCAGAGCGAGGCGGCCAAGGAAGCGGTCGTGGAGAGCATGAAGAATTATCTTAAGCGCACCAACGTGGACATGGCTAAGAATGTCGCCGAGCGCTTACCCGGCAAAAAGACCGTGGAAACACCGGCTTACGCGGGAGACGGTGTCCGTCGCTATCAGGTTACCGGCCGGGGTGAGGATGGGAGGCCAAATGTCAAATTTATCGAGCAGGAGATAAAGCACACAATCGAATATAAGACCGCGGATGATTTTATCGTCGGTGTGCCGGCCGTTTTAATCCACAAGCCGACGGTCAATGATGATGAGGACACATCCGAGGTTACCGGCGGATATATTGCCCAGGATTTCGCGCTAGAAGATGTAAATGTAAAAGCCGGCGACCAGATAAAGTATTTTGGCAAATTAATGCTGGTCTTTGATAAAGACGAGCCAACAAAGGAAAAAGCGGTTATCTATCAAAATGAGATTTATGCCCTCGATAACAACCGCCGCTTTACGGTCCGCAACCAGGAAGAGGCTTATGACAGCCCCTTAATGATCACTGCCACAACCTATGATGTCAAAAGCGATAGGCATAAGAATAAGCCGGACGATTTAGAGCCCCGCCCGTTTTCTTACCGGGTAGAAGCCAAGCCGGAAGTATTTGATCAATTGGAAATTGCTTACGATAAGGAAAAGGCCGCTAAGTCCACCCGTACCGGAGCTGAGAATCAGATCGCTTTAGACATTGATAAAAAGACATATAAAGCAAAAATAGAATTCCCGCAGGCCGCCGAACACGAAGGCGAGTTTAACGGCGGAGTTATCGCCCCGTTCCAGAATTTCCTGGGCGCTATAAGCATTGTTGATAATAAAAACGCTCCTATAAACGCAAGGGAGGTTAAAAAGTTTTCTATTATAGCGGACAAGATGAGGAGAGATCTTTCTTCTTTGAGCAATGCCGGAAAATTAGACCGGGTTGCCAGTACCGCCAGGTTAGCCGCCCGCGAGCATAATTTACTGCATGAATTGAGCCGCCGGCCGGGCGTTATCAAAGCCCTCAAGCCGCTGGGAGCCCTAAAAAGAGAAGCCGACAGAAACGAAATGGATCAATTGGTTGAGGCCGGAATTCAGGCGATGAGAGATGCCGGGCAATCCAGGGAAAAAGTAGAGCAATTTGAGTCTGATGTGCGCCGACTGGTTAACGTGTCTCCGAAGATGTTGAGCGACTTGATCGAGCTGGCTAATGATAACCCGACTCTATTTTATGAGATCAGCAACCGGCCTAACGTGGTGCGGGAATTAAGCGCGCTGGGCGAAAATGATGTCCTGCAGGATTCAACTAAGGCCGGCAAGGCGATCGAAAAGGCGTTGGGCGAAGTAACGCAGCAGGAATTGACCTGGAGGCAGGATAATCGCACCGCTTTGGAAGAGGCCCGTAAATATATCGCGGAAATGGAACAAACATTTATGCAATACCGGCCTAACGACGCTAAGGAAGCCGCCCGCTGGAAAGAAGCGCTCTTTTCTATCCGGCACACCCGGATGATCTTAACGGATATGCTTGACCCCAAGAACGAGCGGGTAAGGTTCTATTTCAATTCCATGAACGCTAAAGATATTAACCGCAATTTGGAAGCTTTTATGGATCATGTCTTAGCGCTGGGCAACGGAAAAGAGACTCCGGAATATTTAGCCCTTAACGAGGAAGCGCGCCAGCAGATAAGGGATTCGGCTGATTATTTTAAGAGTATCGGCATGCCGGTAAACGACGCTTTAAAGGTAAGGGTCCAGCATGAATTGCGCGGCCGTTTCACCGCGGCCCACGCCGGGCGTTATCAGGGATTTAAGAATTTATTTATGGGGCAGGAAGTTTGGATCAACGATTTCTTCGAGCAGATCGGCAAGCATGACTTAGTCAAGAAATCCACCCAGGTGCAAAGGGTAATGTATACCGCGATTCACGAAGGCCAGGGATTAAGCAAGATTGCCAGCCACGAAGACCATGTCAGAGACCTGAATGCATGGGAACAATGGAAACAAGATTTGGGCGGCAAGGGCAAGGGAAAGTTCTCGTCGGCAATTGTTAAGGTTTCCCAGGCCCAATTAGGATTAAGCCAGGCTAATATAGCTAAGTATGCCGACCACACTATTAATCTCAATACCGGAGTTATAACTAACGCCTCCGGCCGGGCTGTCGCTGTATACAAAGCTGATAAAAATATTTTAGCGGCCGTGGGTAACAGCAACCGTTACGAAATTACCCTAGATTCTGAATATCAAGGAATAAAAGCCGTTATTGAAGGCCGGATTGAAAGTAATGGGACCGTAACCGAGATGATGAAAGTGGAAGGCCCGCGAGCATTATTGGAGCGCGGCGGTCTGATTAAGAAAAAGAACGATAAAGCCGTTAAGATTGACAGTTTAGCTTCAGGCCGAATCAGGGTGAACGAAGTTTACGAAGGAGATTATCAAAATACAATAAATGAATTGCGAAGGATGGACTCTAATGCAAAAAGAGCTATCAAGCAAGGATTGTCGAAGCAAGAGGCTCAAGACAAAGAAAATGTAGACAGGTTCTTAGAAGCCAAAAAAGCTATCGGCATGGACTTAAGCGAAGAAGATGCACGCGACCCGGTTAAGGTAAAGCAATTCTTAAGGTTAAAAAAGATTGAAGAAGAAGCTAAAAAAGAAGAAGCGAGGGAAGCTTTCTCCTCTCTACAGGGAAATAAGGATTTATCCCCGGAGATTATGCAACAATTAGCCTCATTACTAGGTGATAAAAGCTCAGCTTTGCCGGATGATATGTTGTCGGAAGAGGAAGATGATGAAGGATTACGAGCGAATGGAAGTGATTCCCCGGAAAAAGCGATGTTTGGCAATGGTAATCTTACTGCCCGATATAGAGAATTCCTGAAGACTGAGGCAAGCCGCTTCGCGACCCTGATTCCTCCCGAGGATTTGAAGCCTCCTAAGGCTGTAGGGGTTGGGAATGCGGACCGGATGATGTTAAGTTCCGGCTCTGTACTTCTGAGCAAAGAAAATAAATTGACGGGTACAAATGCCGGTGGAATTAACCCTGTGACTGAACAACTGTCTCGTAAAGCCGATGAGGCTATGATGGGAGTAATGCGGCCGGCCTTGGCCCCAGATAAAGTATTCGAAGAGGAAATAAAACCGACCCTAAAACCCGGGACAGTAACGCCGAAACCGGCCGCTACGGACACCGGCGATATTCGCAGATATATCGAAGAAAGCTACCGCAGGATTTCAGCGATAAAAGCTCCGGTAATCCGTATGCCAGGCTCGACGCCAAATATCCCGGCGGAAAAACCGGTTACCGGCCTCCGGCCTCAGGCACAAGCGCAGTTTGACGGAAAGACGGTGCGTGTTACTGATATGAAAAAACCGGCAGCCCCGGACAGGATTAAATCAGGCGAGCGCGCTCCGCCGGTTGTCAAAACTGAATTGCCTCAACTGCCGCTTCCGCAGATTAATCTGCCGCAGATTGACCGCTCAATACTGAGCGCTCCGATTGTTCCTGTTCTTCCGGCTTTTGATCCTAATTTGCTTTCTTCCGCCGGGTTACGCTATGAGACAAGGCAGGAAGGCACAAAAACTATACACGTTATACATAACCCGAATAATTTTATTGTCCATGGCATTCAAGCTGGAGCGAAAGTCGAGGCGAATCAAATAGTTGTATCCGACGGTAATCCGGTAATTATCAAGGACGGAATTGTCGCCGTGCCGGTTAATTTAAACGGGATTCAGGTTAATACCGGAGACAGAGTAACAGCTTTTGGCGATAACTATAGGGTCACTGATAAAATCAATCCTTTAAGAGTAAAAGCAATCTTGCCTATTGATTTAAAGCAACCCAGAGAAAGAATTTATAAGATCACTTTCAGCCGGCCGGAAGTCGCTTCCCTGTTTGAAGCCGAATTCCCGGAAATTAAAGGAAGAGTAAAACATAACAGCGTCCAGCTGAATACGAAAGAATATCAGCGGGTAACTGGCCGTGATAAATTCAATGACAGGTTAGCGGCGATGAACCGCTCTATCATGTTATCACGGCAAGCCAAATATAGGCCGGTTAGCGGCAACGCCCAGTATATGGATGAGCTGAGAAAAGTCCAGAGGGAATATTCAGATAAGATCGGCCAGGTCCGCGAAAGCTCAATACGCACAGATATCGAAAGAAAGCTAGCAACGATTAATTCCATAATCGAACGGAACGAGCACATCGAAAATGCCGCGGGAGAGATAGTAAAAACAGAAGTCGGCTTCCTGGATGTCTCGGAAAGAGATTTAAGGGCGGATGTCGAAAAATATATGGCGTCATTAAGCTTGATCGAACAGGAACAGTTTAAGCAAAATATGGCAACGCGTATTCCCGGCGGATTTGTAACGAGGGAAACAAAGGAAGACAAGAATGCCGACGGAACATTTACCAAAGTAACTACGCGAAGAATCGTCTTAACCAGCGCGGCGGCTAATACTCCCGAGGGCATTGCCGGGACCATCAAACATGAATTGGGCTCAATTTTATATCCTGATATTACCCACGATGAAAACATAGTTTTACAAAATAAAGAAAATATGGCTTTGGGCCTCAGGGAGTTTGCCGAGCAGGAAATGCCGGCAGAGGTTGTTTCCCGCATGGCCGCTTCCGTTCCGGTTAGGCATACGGTCATGTCTCCGACCGGATTTATGATAGAGCAAGGTCTTAATTTATGGGAAATTGAAAAGCAAGAAACCATAGGCAGGGGAAGCGAAGAGGTTAGAGTTTACGCCTCACCGGCGACGGAGGATGAAGTTGTAAAAATACTGCCTATAACCGGCCCAAAGACAAAGAGCGAATTCAATAGGCTCGATGCTTTGCATAGAATCGGTGTTTCTCAGAAGCCTTTAGAGTGGGGTTCGATTGATTCAACAGGGAAATTACATAGGAATTCAGGAAATAAAGGATTAAAGCAATTTATTGTTTCGGAAAGGGTTGAAGGAAAAACGGCCGGGCAATTGGCTAAACTTAACGGCGGGAATTTAAGCGATGAAGATCAAAGATTAGTTGGCGCTTTAGTTGAAAAGCTGATTGCCAATAATTACCGCATTAACGATTTTTCTCCGCGGAATGTGATGATCGGAACAACTAAGTCAAATCCGAACAGACAAGCATATGTAATTGATGCCGGATCAGTCGAGAATGACGAAAGCGATTTAAAAGCTCATTATGTTGTTAAGATGAGGGAATGGAGCTCTCCGGAGACAAAAGCCTGGGGTAGATTGGTCGCTCAAGGAAAAGCGGAGCCGATACAAATGAGCCCGCATAAGAACGTTTTTCGATATATTTTAAACCCTACGGAAGCTAAAGCCGTTCAACCGGCCCAGAGAGAAACCCCGAAGGTAACTTCTAATAAGCGCGACGCGGCAATGATGGGGGGAACTAGGAAGCGGATAAAAAAATATCAAGTTAGCAATGAAATGTTAATTATATTAAGAAACATTGCGCAGAGAGGGATTGTTCGACTATCGGAGCTGGCAGGAAAGGGAGTGCCAGTCTTAACTTCGGTGGATAATACTGATAGCAGGATGGGTATTGCTGTTAGTGTCCTATTTGCGTCACAACCTTTAAAAGAACGCGATCCGGCCATTGCTGCTAGGAATGTCTTATTTAATCCTGCTCAAGGCGCTTTTCAAGTTGTTACAGAGCGAAAAAGCGATATGGCAGTAAATTTGATTGATTGGGAGCAAGATCGATTAGAGCCAGAAATTGAAGATCGCGTTAATCACAGCATTATTATGCTAATCGATAAGGATAAGTTGAATGATTTTGATCAAACATCTATTTATAACCAAAGCGGGTGGGTACGAAATCATTCCAATGTTTTTGAGAATTGGCTGACAAGAGACGTTGACCCGCAGGCTATTAAGACGATACTAGCCCCGCAAGCATTTGCCTCAACGGTTGAAGAGCTCTTTCCTCAGGCAAAAGTTATATCGGTTGCCTCCAAGCAAATTAATATGGATATTTCTCGCCGCAAAAGCGGCGATTGGAAGAGCAGGGAGGTTTCTATAAAAGCGCCGGATTATGAATCAGCATTAAGGGGGATTCTTGAATTGGCGCCGAGTGAAACTATTCTTCTTCATGCGGTACGCCTGCCGGCACTATCCGACTTAAAGGAAACCCATAGTCCGAAGGAGAGGGTCGCCGACGAGATGATGGCGGGGGAAATTCCGCAGGTAAAAGGATCGGATATACAGAGAATTGTAGATTATGAGGCTAACTTTGATAGGGTTGTTGGCGAGTTGCCAGTACAAAGATTAGTTGCCCAAATTAATCAGGAACAGCATGATGTGGATTCCGGTAAAAGGGAGGAGTTGAAATCCTTAGGCACGGAAGGCTTGGCAGTTATTAAGAGGATTTTAACGAGTAATATTTTTGACGCCAATAGTTCTTATAATTCTGTGGGGCCTAGGCAGGTAGCGGCGGTGATCGGCGGAGGAAAGCCGGTAACCTATTACAGCGTTCTTGACGTACATAAGCCATGGCTAGAAAGCCCCGAGGTAAAGAATGTTTTGGCAAAATTAGGAGTAGGCATCCAATTCCTAGAGAAGAAAGAAGGCGTCGAGGATGACGGAAAGACACAGGCTTATTTCTTCAACACGCAATTGGTAAAACAAACGGTCAGGGACAATAAAGCTTTGTTGAGAGCCGAGCTTCCCGAAAGCGCCCGTCAATATATGTCCCAGGAGATGGATGAGCAGGGAGTAAGGAACTTTTTGAAAGGCCTTGATCCTATTGAAACAAATGTTATCGGCGTACTTTACGGTTATCCGCCGGAGACTGTAAATTTGTATATGGATGTTTCAAGGCATTTCTCCGAGGGGTTTGGCCTGAGGCATTTTGTAGAAAGAATGGGTTTGGATCAGGATAGAAACACGGATTTTGGCGCAGAAACGGACGGAATTTTCTTCTTTAGCCCGACGGTTGTTAGCAGGGATACTTTGGAGCCGGCGATAAGGGCGGCCTTAAGAGATAAAAAGGCCTATAACACTGTTGTTTCAGCGTTAAAAGAGCCTTCAGGATCGTCCCCCGACCGCATGATGGCAAGCACCCAGCTTAGTAAACAAAACACCTTGACAGTCGAGAAGATTGCCGGATCGAGGGCGCTTTCTCAGAGAACACGCGAAGATTTGTCCAGATTGGAAAGGGCAGTTAATCACTCGACGCATTTATATGATAATTCTCCTGAGCCGATTCAACTTCCGCAAGTGAGGCTAGATGAAGGAAGAATAGTTAGATATACCGGGGGTGATTTAATCCGACACGAAGAAAATTATTATATTAGAGCAATGACAAAAGCGAGAAACGGAAGAGCTATGCTGAGCGAGGTAGTTGCTCCGCGTTTTGAATCTATCATCCCGGCGGTTGCTGTTGTGCAAGACACTTTCAAGACAAACAGAATTTTAAAAGAAAAAGTGTTGCGGGAAGAAA
This sequence comes from Candidatus Omnitrophota bacterium, assembly GCA_015232535.1. GTDB lineage: Bacteria > Omnitrophota > Gorgyraeia > Zapsychrales > Zapsychraceae > JADFZM01. Next base: position 7,206 of record JADFZM010000021.1, on the reverse strand, counting down.
ATCCGGAAATTTTATGGATCGGGCTAAAAGGAAGCGCGGCCTGGGGCGTGAAAAATACGTCGATTGATGATATCGATTTAATTGTTGTTATCAGGGCTGATAAGGCGAAGCGGAAGGTATTTACAATTCCTTCGGTATATTTCACCCAAGAATTGAAGCAATCTTTAGCCAGGCAATACGGCCCCAAGGCAACCAGTGCTAAGATTCAACTTAATATAGTAAGCGATAGCTATTTACGGGGCGACGGATTGATATCTGAAGGCACAAAGAAGGCCAGTGATCAGCTGCATCAATGGAAGATGTTTATAGGATCGATGGTCCATACCACATTGCCGATATTTACAAAATTTGAAGAGGATCCTTTCAAGAATGTCAGTCTAAGCCCGTTCGTGCTTTTGGCGGTTGCCGAGGATTTGGTCGATGATGCAAACCGCCGCTTGCAATCAACTGATGAGCCGGGATATATCGAGCGTAAAGTCGATAAGAGGCTTACTGAAGCCGAATTGATATTAGACCATGTTTTAACACAGAGTTTATCTGCTGAACCGTTCCAGATAACGGAAGATAGCTCCGACATAACCGCACATATCAGCGGAGAATCTATGCCGCAAAGGCGCATGAGAAGGATTCGCAAGAAGATAAGCATCTTGAAAGTTGCTCATCCTCTTTTATCGAAAGGGAGGAGCGAACTATTTGAGCAGCAAGCCAGGCCGCTTATTGAAACATCTTTGGAGAGCTCATTTACCGGTGAGACCGACCGCATGATGGCCTCGAGCCAAAAGCCCAAAGCCCAAATATTTATAACTAAGACCGCCGGGCAAAACGCCTTGGCTAAACTGAACCCCAAAATGCGGCCCGAGGATTTAACCGGTGTTCCTAAAGTGGAAGTGCGGATTTCAACCGGAATGCCATTAGGCGATATCATGAATATTAAAAGGACAGTTTTGTCCATTATCCCCTCTTCTTTAAGGGAAAGGTTCAGAGAATCATCCGGATTATTATTCGGCGAAGTTGCGGGTAATAAGTATGTGGTTAAAAGGGCGATACCCGTTACCAAATATGCCAAGCGAACTGAAAACCCGGTTGAGTTTGACCGCGAGGAGCTCCTGCGCATATTTGATTTGGAAGAAGTCAAAGGAATGAAAATGCTGGGTGTTTATCATACTCATCCCATAGAATATCTGTTCAGCAAGAAACATGAAGGCCCCAGCTATCAGGACCGACTGAATGAAGATATACTCCTTCCGGAGCGAAAGGAAAGAATAGCGGAAAACCCGATCGGAATTTTGTTCGAACCGGTCTTTGACATGCCTGTTTCTAACGTTCCGGTCCATGACCTTGATAAAGGATTAAAGCCGAGCGACGTAAAAATGTATGTTTATGCTACTGACCCTGATAATCAAACAGGGATTATAACCTTAAGCGCCGAAAGCTCTTTAAAGCTTCTTGCAAAGCTCGGCCGGGCTTTCCGGATAAAACAAAAAACAACAAAGCCTGCTGATGATATCCCCAAAACTTTGCCGCAATTCCTGGAGACGGTGAATAACGCCGGTTATGATAGCATATATCATATGCTGCGCGACTCGATAAATGACCATAACAGAAAAGGGGAAGGCAGCCGGGCGGTTGTTTATAATATCCCTAAAATCCCTAATCTGGTATTAAGAATTGAGAAACCGGAAGAAGCCAATTTCCAAGAATTGGAAGATGAACTTTTGGCCGCATTTACTGGAACGGAAGAAATAGAAATGGCAAGAAATCCTTTTGGCGATAGGAATTTTGGCCAGGCGATAATCACGATAGGGCCAAAAATAGAAATATTACGCAGGCAATATGATGAGTCGGCCGGAGTCAGGAGGTATGAAGGAAAGTCGCATAGATCCAGCTGGGACGACCCGGAAAGACAAGAAGGCATGCGGGAGGAAAAATATGAAAAATTAAAGCAAAATCACCGCGGATATTGGGACGGCAAATACCGCCAGCATATAAGGAACATGGCCCGTATCGGCCAGGAATCATATAATGAACTGGCTTTAGATGCCAAATTTGCTGAAGAAATAGCCAGGCACTATATTGACCCCTTTGGCGAAAATATCATGATTAATAGCCATAACAATAGGATGGGCTGGATCGATATGCCGAATTCTTATAACGTGGTAAAGAATAATTTGGGCCGTTTTGTGACCGCTTTGATGGAAATAAAATACGCTGTTGCATATTATGAGCCGGAGGCGAAGCATAATACAGCTAAGGCTAAAGAGATTGAGGCATTAAACCGCGAGATATTAACCAAGGCTATTATCGCCGCGGGGCTGGCCAAATTATCTTTGCCGGATGAAAACGATTCTTTTTTTGATGTTATGCTGCAAGCAGCTTTCGTGTTATCCGGGATAGAAATGGAAGAAGGAGATTGGTGGGCGGCCAGTATCAAAATAATTGAGGAATATAACCGGCTGCATCCTGAGGCTAAAATTTCCGCCGAAGATATGGTGCCGAGCACAGATGATCCGGTTACAGAGGAGCAAACATCTAGTGACGAAGCGCAATTGAGCGCGAGTAAAGCAAATGCCGAGAATAGATTGTTGAATGGGAATCGTTTGCCCTTAACACCGGGAGCGACGGGCAATTTAAATCTTCAGCCTTCGAGCTCCTCTGACCGTCGGGAAGTAAAGCGCCTGGCACAAAAAGGTGATTTAGCGCAGTTAGGAAGGAAGTTACAGCCGCGAGAGCTTGGGGGCAATGAGCCTTATAATCAATTAGTGGCCAGGTTCAAGCCTTTGGCGGAGAAAAGCAAGAATCAAGTCGGTTCGGTTATACTCGTCTCAGCTAAGACGGTCGGATTTGTGGATAAGATGGAAGCCCTCGGCGCGAAAGACGATAAGGCGATGCTGGCGCTTATTAAGGCCGCTTTGAATGATGTTAACCGTCTTGAACCGGGCAAGAATATTTTCCGTATCCCGGGATTGGAAGGATATGTTGTCTTTGTTAAAGAAGGGCAGGAAGCGGTTGTTCCCGACGATAGCCGCTTATTGATACTCGATCCTCCGAAGGGCAATACCATAGCCCAAGTCGGAACGCATATAGCCGTTGTCCAGAAAGACAATAGCATGATGGCGAGGTTGGCTGAAAAAGATTTAAGCGGCAAATTGACCCAGCTGGCCCAATTCAACTTGACCAAGCCGCATCCTTTGATAGTCCTGGCTTATCCCAAAGAAGAAGAGCCTCAAGAGGCCATCAACGGGTTCGCGGCTGTTTTAGCGAAAGAAGCAAGCAATAAAAAGTTCGACGGAATCAGGGGCAGCCCGCTATTTATCGCCCGCGCAGAAGCTGTTGGGTTAAAATATTTTGCGGTAAATAATTCTCAAATCGAAAAGACCGAAGTGCCGCTCACCTCCATATCCGTCGGGATCATCCTTGTCCCGTATAAGCAATTCAGCGAAACAGAAAAAGCTAACTTACCCGCTAAAGCCTTAGTCGACGGCGCCGCGATGCCCGGCGAAAAATCATTAGAAGCTTCTTACGCCACGGAAGAAGAGATAAAGGCCCTGCCGCAGAATAATGTGATTGAGATTCCGAGCCCGGTAATTAACGAAGTCCCGTCACCGGTTTCGCCGATAGTTCCGCTTCCCCTTGACGCTCCTATGCTGATAAAAGATGCGGCGATATTGTCCTTATCCAATGCTGAGCTTAATGAAGGGTTACAGAAGGCAGTCAAAATTTCCCGGACTTTGAACTCAAAAGGCCTGGGCGGCCTACCTCCGGAGGTGCGGGAGCGAATAATCCGGGCAGTGGAGAGAGTCTACCTGGAGACCAAGAAAGAAGTCCCGGGATTTGAGATAAAAATCAATCAGTTTGTGCACAGCTTAATAAGCGCGGCGAATATTTTACGCGGTAACATAAATCTATTATCACAAGATAAGCGTTATTCACAGGCGATATTAGAAGCGCTCGGCGAAGGAAAGACTTTTGCCGAGAGGGCGGCGGAGCTGGCGGCGATACGCATTCTTGAAAAAGAAGGGGTTGTCGGGACAATGGAAATATGGGTGCCGAACGGGACTCTGATTGACGGCATGCAGTCTCAGAAGGAAACGATGCAAGTCCTGCAGAAAATAAATGAAATTGCCGACATCACCCGCATCCGAACGGATAAAAATAAGCCCGATGAATATTTTGAGGAATCACCATCCGATGTAACAGTCCAAGAAAGCGATGATTCGGGCCAAAAGAATATTTTAACTAATTTCGTAACGGTCAAGAATGCCAAGCTGAAGCTGCGTTTCGCCGAGACGGAAGGGATTTTAAGGCGCGCGAACTATTATAAGTACCATAGCCCTAATAAATTTGATGAAAAAATATTACGGGTTTTAATCGACGAGCCCCAGACTTTCTTCGAGCAGGCGACTCGTATAAAATCCCCGGGGGAGATCTATGGCTTCTTACAGGCCGAGCGCCCTGATCTGCTAAATAAGGCCGTCTTGGAAGCTAAATTTATTTTAGAGGTGTACCGCCGGGTCAAATTAATGGAGGGGATGTACCCCGGGCTTTACGACAACCCGTATATCAAAGACCCGCGGACGGAAAAAGACACCGGAGTAAAAGACCGCTTAAGGGCGGTGATTAGTGCTAAATATGATTGGTCGGTACGCAAATTACACGGGGAATTTATCAGCAAAAGTAAAGATTCTGTGCCGGAAATATTTGTCGAATTCGAAGACTTTAAGCGCCTGGTAGATGAAGTGGCCACTGTGGCGCGTATGGTGGAAGGAAAAGATTTTGACCGCCATGTTGTTACCCCAAAGACGGAAGAGGCCGAAACCACCGAGCAAAAGCGTTCTTCCCGGGGAGGCACGCCGCCTAAGCCGAGTACGGAAGAAGGATTAAAATCCGCCGGCTCGAAGGGCTTTTCCCGCAATCTTTATTCGATCCGTAGCGAGTCCTGGGTTGTGCGGCCGAATACTATTTTAGGGAACAAAGAGGCCTCCGCTTTGTTGACGGCCCGCATCGCCGAAGATTATTTGTCTGATGCAACACCCGGCTTCAGCGAGGATGACGCCATCCGCCATATTGTAAACGCCTTCTACTCTAATCCGCAGGAGTCGGTAAATATCGCCGAGGCCATTGCCCACAAGGATGCCGGCGTCGGCAAAGAGCGTACAGATTATACGACTGCGACCGGCCAGGTAATTGAAAGGCCGTTAAGGAGTTTTGACGCGGATATCGCCCGTGTCAGCGAGGAGGAGTTGAAAACCGTATTCGATAAATTGCTCAAGACCGATGTGTTGGATACCCACACCGATAAAATCCAGAAGTTGGTCGAAAATATTTTAAGGGTGCAAAAAGAACTTTCTAAACGGGGCAAGGTAGGGCAGATGGTTTACGGCCCGGATTCCGATTTGCGTTCTCTTTATGCCGCTTTGGCGGCGGCCGCGCCAAATTTGGAAGCCAAGAAATTGATACGTTATATAGGCGGAACAGATCCGGAGAAAAACGAAGAAGAAATAAATCAAGCGGTCAAAGACCTGCAGGCTGGTAATGAGCTTATAGTCCTGATGGCCGGCGACCCAACAGGCGGTAACGCCTTCTCCAAAAATAAATCGTTAAGATTCGGCGCCACTCATTTAACCTCCTTACGCGGGTTGACCAGTTTAACTCAGTGGCTGGGCCGCGCCGGTTCAACGGGCCGCGTCGGCACGGAAGGGATCTTGCCCACGTGGTATGTCACCGTAGACTTGGAAGATAACTACCTGCTGCAGGATGAAAAAGAGGAATTAAAGAATTTAAGCCGGGAGCAAAGGGCGCGCAAGGTTTTTGACGCCGCGAACCAGATCGACGCCCAAATAGCCCTGCGCTCGGTTTATTATATCCAGCAGGTAACGCATGTCCAGGCGACCGCGGAAAATATGCGCGGCGTTATTAATGCCCTAGAAGGACGAAGTTCGGCTGAATACAACCGTTCGGATATTGCCTCCGGGATAAAAGATGAAACTTTAAGCGACAAGATGGCCGACAAACTGCTGGATTTAATGGAAACCCGCTCCAAAGAATCCTTCGTGAAATTAAGAGGTCGAAATCTTACTGCCGAGGAGAAGAAAGAGGCCTTGGACAGGTTATATATCGCCGATGGCCTGTTGACTCCCGAAGGCAAAGCCTTGCTTGATTTGGTCAAGGCTCTTAGGGATAAACTGGATAATAAAAAGCTGGATGAACTTATTAAGCGTTTCGGTTTCACTCCTTCCTTCGATGAGGCCTCACGGGCGAAAGCTATGTTTGATGTCGCGGAAATTCTGCACGGCCTGGGAGCCCAGAGGAGGGACATACCCTTTATAAGGGTCTTATTCGCCTTGAATTTAACCGGTTCGATTGATCAATTAAGGGATGACATTGCTTCCGTCCGGGCTTCTAAGAGCCCTGTTCCTTTTGTTGATGTCTTATATAAAAAGGCTAAGGCCGCGCATACGGGCAATGTTAAATTATTAAAGGCTTTGGAAGCGATAATGGCGCAAGCCGATAAATTGCAAAAGCAGTCTAACAAATATTCTGCCAAGAGGGCCGCTTTACATGAGGCCCGCCAGCATCGCCAGGCCAGGGATGCAAATGATTTAGTCCGGCGCGCCAAGCAATTGTCGCGCTCAAGGCAGGATGAGCCTCAGGCCACCGCCGCCGACAAGATAAAGGAGTTCTGGCTGGATATTACCGTCGGTAGGGGTTTATCTAAGAAATCGGAGAAATTCCGACGGGCTTCAGATATTAGGTTGGGTCTGGTTGATGAAATAACAAGCCTAACATCTGAAGCTATAAGCCCTGTTGAATTCATGCAAGCCTTAGGCGTCAGCCGTAATGCGGGGAATATCAAAAGCACCGTCGAAGCCGAAAAAATGCTGGAATTTATCAGAGCTATTTCTCCGGCCAAGTGGCTGGAAAATCAGGGCGTCGAAACGGCCCTCGGCATGGCGGCCAATCCTTTTGTTATGGCGGATATATTAAAAGGCCGGGTCTCATCAAAGAGTGAAAACGCGGCGGTTTTGCGGACAATATCCCGCTTAGCGGAAGAACATGCTGTGGTCGATAAAGGTGAAGTTGAGGCTTTAAGCCTGCCTTTGGCCTCCGCTAGCAAGAAGACAAATGTGTTGTTGATAGGTTTAAGCCTTCTGGGTATTCCGATCTTTATAATTGCCGGCCCAATACTGCATTTATCTGTTTGGGCTA
>JADFZM010000210.1 GCA_015232535.1 Candidatus Omnitrophota bacterium | reverse complement strand
CGAAAAACGAGCGGCTCTAGCTAAACAACCTGTCCACTGAATTGGGGAAGGTCAAAACGCATCCTAGAATAAGCGATAGTTTTATTCGCTGTTATATTGGGGAGAAGATAAAGCAATATTGTTCACCATAAGAGATAGCCGGGTGGGTTAAAGAGGAATTATCAGATGCTGTAATTAACGGCTTGGAGGGGGTGAAGCCTTCATTGCGTAAGACCATTCCTTAGGATAATGGCTGGGAAAAGATTTTGCATCAAGATGTTAATCAAGCGCTGAAAATGCAGTCATATTTTTCACTCCATATAACTCCTGGGAGAAAGGATCTGCGTAGAATACCTTCGGCTTTATTAGAAGGCCCTTACCAAAGAAGACGGATTTTGCTACTGTTCCAGACGAACAGATTACATATATTGAACAGTTATTAAACTCATGGCCTCGTGATTGCTTGAATTATCCAAATTCTTTCGAGGTTCTTGACTCATGAGCTGCACTTCCCGGTTGAATGCAGTGTTGATTTAAATGCAAGAAGGAAAAGGGTGGTTAGCTAAAAAAACTTGCAAAAAATAAATTTAATGATATATTATCGTTGCAAAGGAAAAGCTGTCAAAAGCAGCTCTCCCCCCTAATAGAGAGTATACCTTTGCTAAGCCCAAGAGCTTCTTGGGCGCAAGGCCTTAAAGGTTCCTTTAAGGCCTTTTTTTATTGAGGCCATAACTTATGGAGCGATAGCGAAGATAAATGAGTGCTTAATTTACGGAACGAAGTGAACGTAAATTAGAGCGCGAATTAACCCCCGTAGGGGGTAAAAATCTAATGCCATAACTTATGGAGTGCTAGCGAACATAAATGAATGCTTAATTTACGGAACGATAGTGAACATAATTTGGGGCACGAATTTACCCCGCTAATGGCGGGGTAAAAAGAAGTAATATTTGGAGTAAGCGAACATAAGTTAGCGGCCGAAATAATCCCGCAAACGCTCTAGCGTTTGCTAGGGATATTGAGTGGTCGATTAATCCCCTAATACTTAAATTTGCATATTCTGTTTAAGTTTTTATAGATTTTATTTTATCTTGATGCCAGGCATAGAAATAACAGGCGATGTAAGATGGCATGTAGAATATTATGGCCCTGCAGATTATCAAGGCGGGTATAAGCAGAGAATCTCTGGTTAGCGATATAATTTCAGCCGTTTCATAATTGTGCCCGATTAGGTCAAATATTATTCTCAGAACGAATAAATATTTCCAGAAAGAGGTTTTAAGAAGGGGCTTCTCTATAATGAATAAGTAGAGGGGAATAAGGTGAAAAAGGTTCAAGGCTATCTGGGTAAAATTAAAAAAATATTGGATATTGAATGCCCAGTCGAAAGTGTAGAGGATGAAGAAGTATAGTTGTTTCGGGTTACCCGGAAGAAAGAACGCCAAAGCTTTTTTAAACAACACGAAAGAAAAAGCTATCAGGTATAATGACCAAACCCACTTTGTTTTAGCTATCATTACATTATTATTGCAAATATTAAAAAAAATTAAATCGAATTCTTGATTTTTGGGTATTTGATATGATACTATTTAACAATGAATAATGACTTTGAAACAGCAATCGAATCCATAATTGGGACTGATGATAGATATAAGCCCGACGCCTATCTTTTTGTCATGGAATCCCTGGCCTTCACGCAAGGTAAAATAAAAGAGAAGCGCCATGTAACCGGCCAGGAATTGCTCTCCGGGATGCGAGAGCTTTTGCTGGATAAGTACGGCCCGCTTACTGTATCTGTGTTGCGCTATTGGGGGATAAAATCTACGGAGGATTTTGGAAACATTGTTTTTAATCTTGTAAATAATAGGGTTTTAAGCAAGACCGAAGAAGATACTATAGACCATTTCCGCAATGTATTTGATTTCGATAAGGTGTTCAATCAAGGCTATCGCGAAATTTTGCATAAAAAGATTAGCCGCATGTAATCATCGCCGTTTCCCCGCATAATTTCTTATAGACTTTTAATTTATCTGCGATAGCAAGCATTA
>JADFZM010000020.1 GCA_015232535.1 Candidatus Omnitrophota bacterium | reverse complement strand
CAAAGAAAAATTGTTAGAAAATGCCCAGCACCTCTTAGAGGCCATTAATAATGCCAAACCGGCGGCGGTAAAAGGCAACCTGATAAAGACCGCGTCGATTTCTACGACTATGGGGCCGGGATTGAGGTTAATTTTATGAAAAGAGTCGGACAAGTATATCGAGAAAAATTAATTAAAGAGATCACCGATAATTTAGGCAAGAATAAAAGTGTTTTCCTGATGAGTTATTCTAAATTATCCGGCCCGAAAATCGACCAGTTACGCAAATCTCTCAATAAAAAAGGCGCTGATGTCTATGTATCGAAGAATTCAGTAGCCAGAATCGCTTTAAAAGAAGCGGAGTATGTGGATTTGGCCGATAAAGTCAGCGATCAAACGGCTTTTATTTGGACTAATTCCGACTCGGTTGAGGTCTCAAAGGTATTAATAAATTTCATTAAAGGCATACAGACGGTGAATATACGAGGAGGGGTGGTAGAAGGAAGAGTGATAGCCTCCGATGATGTTAAGAAACTTTCTGATTTGCCTTCCAGAGAGGTTCTTCTGTCGATGTTGTTAGGAACTATTCAGGCCCCGTTAACTCGTTTTGCCGGGGCTTTAAATGCGAAAACTCGCGATTTATTGTCTATCTTGAAACAATTAAGTGAGAAAAAGGGAGGAAGTTAAAATGTCTGAGAACGCTGTTAAAGAACTATCACCAAAGTTAGCCGAGGTAGTCAAGACTATCGAAGCCTTAACTGCTTTGGAGCTTTCCGAGCTAGTCAAAGGTCTGGAAGACAGGTTTGGGATCCAAGCTGCCGCACCGATGGCCGCCGGAATGATGATGGCCGCTCCCGGAGCTGCCGCTGCCGCCCCGGTTGAGGAAAAGACCGCTTTCGACGTAGTTTTGAAGGAAGCAGGAGCGAACAAAATCGCGGTTATCAAAGAAGTTCGCGCGGTTACTAACCTAGGCCTGAAGGAAGCTAAGGACCTCGTCGAAGCTGCTCCGAAGACGATCAAGGAAGCTGCTCCGAAAGCCGAAGCCGAAGAGCTTAAGAAGAAATTAGAAGCTGCAGGCGCGAAGGTCGAACTTAAGTAATTCTTGGCTATTTGTTAACTTTTTATAAAAGTTATAAAACGGGAATAAAATGCAAGAAATAAAAATTAGGGACTTTACTAAAGTAAAGCATGATTTTGATTTGCCGGATTTGCTTGATATACAGATAGTTGCTTACGAAAGCTTCTTACAAATGGACATTAGCCCGGATGAGAGAAAGGACCAGGGGCTAGAAGAAGTTTTCCGGGAAGTTTTTCCTTTGGAGAGCTATGACGGACAAATCAGGCTGGAATACATTTCTTACTCATTCGGCAAGGAAAAGTATTCTGCCGGAGAATCTAAAAGAAGGGCAGTAACCTATGCCTCCCCTTTAAAGGTTAAGCTGAGGTTGATAACACCGGTAGATATAAAGGAGCAAGAGGTTTATTTTGGTGATTTTCCTCTTATGACCGATACCGGCACTTTTATCATTAACGGGGATGAAAGGGTCGTTGTTTCCCAGATTCAGCGCCCGCCCGGAGTTTCCTTTGAAGAAGAGTTGCATCCGACAGGAAAAAGCATTTATCACGGGCGTATTATTCCCTCCCGCGGCGCTTGGTTTGAGATAAAATTCGACCTAAATAACGTTCTTATCGCATATATTGACCGCCGCCGCAATTTTCCGGCTTCTCAGATATTAAGAATAATGGGCTTATCCTCGAATGAGGATATCCAGAAAATTTTCACGGATGTATTTGAAAAGTTAAAGCCGACACTTGAGAAAGACCATACCAATAATAAGGAAGAGGCTCTAATAGACTTCTACCGTAAGATGCGCCCGACCGAACCGGCCACGATCGATGTTGCCGACGCGCTTTTCTACCGTTTATTTTTTGATCCCAAGAGGTACGATTTAAGTAAAGTAGGCCGCCATATCATCAATCGCAAGCTTGGCATGAATTTCCCCCTAGAAAATAAAATTTTAGACATTAAGACTGTTGTTGAGGTTATCCGTTATTTATTGACGCTGCGCGAAGGAAAAGGCGAGATCGACGATATAGACCATTTAGGAAATAGGCGCATTAAAACCGTCGGTGAATTGATCCAGAATCAAGTCCGGATCGGTTTAGCCCGCCTGGAGCGTTCGATAAAAGAGCGTTTGATTGTTATGAGCAATTTTGAGAATTTGACCGCGCATCATTTGATCAACTCACGTCTTTTCTCAAACCAAATACAGGATTTCTTTGCCCGCAGCCAATTATCGCAGTTCATGGACCAAGTGAACCCTCTTTCCGAGATGACCCATAAAAGAAGGCTTTCCGCTTTAGGGCCGGGCGGTTTATCGAGGGAGCGGGCCGGTTTTGAGGTCAGGGACGTCCATCCGACTCATTACGGACGTGTTTGCCCTATAGAAACACCTGAAGGCCCGAACATTGGGCTTATAGCTTCATTGACGAATTGTGCCCGGGTAAACTATCTCGGTTTCTTGGAGACACCTTACCGGAAAGTTCAAGACGGACGTGTTACCGAAAAGGTGGAGTTTTTGACCGCCGATAAGGACCAGGGAGAATATATTGCTCAGTACGATGTCCCTATCGACAATAACGGGAAATATTTGGAAACGAATATTGCCTGCCGTTATAAGACCAATTTCCCTAAAGCTGATCCGAAGCAGGTCGGATATATGGACGTTTCGCCTTTACAGATAGTATCGGTTGCCGCATCATTGATACCCTTTCTTGAGCACGACGACGCTAACCGCGCCTTAATGGGTTCAAACATGCAAAGACAAGCGGTACCCCTTATGAAGCCGGAGGTGCCTCTGGTTTTGACTGGGATGGAGGGCAAGGTCGCTAAGGATTCAGGCGTTGTGGTGGTCGCGGGTAAAAGCGGGACAGTAACTAAGATTGATGCTAGGGAAATTGTTATTGATGAGGAGTCATATCCTTTAAAAAACTATTTAAGGACCAACGCCAACACTTGCATTCAGCAGGCCCCTTTGGTTGAGATAGGCGACAAAGTCAAGGCGGGCCAGATAATAGCCGACGGTATAGGTACCTCAGAGGGAATACTCGCTCTGGGAAGAAACGTACTCGTGGCTTTCATGCCTTGGAGGGGATATAATTTCGAAGACGCCATTATTATCAGCGATAGGCTGGTTAAAGAGGATTTTTACACTTCTATTCACGTCGAAAAATTTGAAGTGGAATGCCGGGAAACGCGCCTCGGGAACGAGGAGATCACCCGCGATATTCCACATGTCGGAGAGGAAGCCCTGATAAATTTGGATGAGAACGGAATTGTCCGCGTCGGGGCGGAGGTCAAGGCCGGCGATATTCTAGTCGGAAAAGTAACTCCTAAAAGCGAAAAAGAGCTTTCCCCCGAGGAAAGGTTGATGCGCGCGATATTCGGAGAAAAAGCGGAAGATATACGCGACACTTCGCTAACTTTGCCCCCAGGGGTAGAAGGGGTAATTTTATCGACAGAATTATTTCAGAGGAACGAAAGAGGCCGCAAGACAAAGGATGACAAACAGAAAGAATCGTTATCAGGAGATAATATAAGGGCTTACTACAAACAGGAAATGCTTTTTGCCGAGGAGGAGAAAGACACCAAATTGTGCAAACTGCTTAAGATCGATAAAAAGAAATTAAGCAAGCTTAAGATCAACGATTTTGAAGAGGAATCAGAGGAAAGAGATATTCTTCGTTTCTATAATGACCGCATTGCCGAGCTTATGGAAGAGCAGGAGCGGGAATTAGAGCGCGTCAAAAGAGGCGATGAGTTACCCGCCGGAGTTTTAAAAAGGGTAGTTGTCTATGTCGCGACAAAAAGAAAAGTTCAGGAAGGCGATAAAATGGCCGGCCGGCACGGTAACAAGGGCGTTATCTCGCGTATATTGCCTACCGAAGATATGCCTTATCTTGAGGACGGCACCCCGGTGGATATTATTCTTAATCCTTTAGGCGTACCGTCTCGTATGAATGTTGGGCAATTGCTTGAAACCCATTTAGGGTGGGCGGCTAAGTCGCTCGGTTTTCGCGCTTTGACCCCTGTTTTTAACGGCGCGACAGAAATGGAGATCAGGGATTGTCTTAAAGAAGCCGGGTTACCCGACCATGGGAAGACCACGGTTTACGACGGATATACCGGCTTACCTTTCGACCAGAAGATCACCGTCGGATATATATATATGTTTAAATTAAACCATCTGGTAGACGAAAAAATACACGCTCGCTCTATCGGGCCATATTCTTTGGTCACTCAGCAACCCTTGGGCGGAAAGGCTCATTTCGGCGGGCAGAGATTCGGTGAAATGGAAGTTTGGGCGCTCGAGGCTTACGGAGCGGCTTATACTTTACAGGAAATGTTGACCGTCAAAAGCGATGATGTTAACGGCCGCAGCAAAATGTACGAAGCGATAGTTAAAGGCCAGCAAAAGTTATCGACGGGAACTCCGGAATCGTTCAACGTTTTGGTTAAAGAGTTGCAAGGCCTAGGCTTGGATATACAATTGGTACGGGCGGATGTTCCGCAAAGCGCTGATAAAACAGAGAAATCCGAGAAATCAGATAAGCTGGATAAATTGGATAAACTTGAGAAGCCAAAGTCAAAGAAGTAAAATTTGATTATGATAAATAAAAAAGACATCGTAGAAAATATGGATAAAGTAGTAATTAAGATAGCGTCTCCCGATGTTATCCGAAATTGGTCTTCGGGTGTGGTCAGGAAGGCGGAAACTCTTAATTATCGAACTCTAAAGCCGGAAAAAGACGGGCTTTTTTGCGAAAAGATATTCGGACCCGTCCGCGACTGGGAATGCAACTGCGGTAAATATAAAGGAATGAAGTACAAAGGCATTACTTGCGACCGTTGCGGTGTATTAGTTACTAAATCCTCCGTTCGTCGAGAGAGGATGGGCCATATTGAATTGTCCTGTCCGGTTACCCATATCTGGTTTTATAAGGCGGTACCCAGCCGTCTAGCTGCTTTGCTGCAGATCGGTTTGCGTGATCTGGAAAAACTTATTTATTACGAAGAATACGTAGTTACCGACCCCGGAGAAACCTCTCTTAAAAAAAGGCAGTTTCTATCCGAGGACGAATACCAGGATGTGCTTTTAAAATACGGAACGTCTTTTAAAGCCAAAATCGGCGCGGAAGCAATTAAGGATCTTTTAAAGGAATTGGATATCAGCGAGTTGTGCAAAAAGTTGAGGAAAGACCTGGAGAAAGCAAATCCGGTCGGCACAAACGCGAAGAAAATAGCAAAGACATTGAAGATTGTTGAAGATTTCAAAGATTCAGATAACTTAGCGGAGTGGATGGTCATGGATGTTGTGCCTGTAATCCCTCCCGACTTAAGGCCGTTGGTTCCGCTTGAGGGAGGAAGGTTTGCCACATCCGATTTGAATGATTTATACCGACGTGTAATTAACCGCAATAATCGACTGAAGAAATTGATTGACCTTAAAGCCCCGGAAATTATTTGCCGCAACGAAAAAAGAATGCTCCAGGAAGCGGTTGACGCTTTATTGGATAACGGCCGCCACGGAAGGCCGGTTTTAGGTTCCGGTAACAGGCCGCTTAAGTCATTATCCGATATGCTCAAAGGCAAGCAAGGCCGTTTCAGGATGAATCTTCTCGGTAAACGTGTCGATTATTCGGGTAGATCGGTAATTGTCGTCGGACCGGAATTAAAGTTGCACCAGTGCGGGTTACCGAAGAAAATGGCTTTGGAATTATTCGAGCCGTTTATAATCAGAAAATTACGCGAAAAAGGCTTTGTGCACACTATAAAAGGCGCTAAGCGCATGGTCGAGAAAGAAAAAAGCGAAGTATGGGATATTCTGGATGAAGTTATCAAGGACCATCCTGTTATGCTTAATCGTGCTCCGACTTTGCACCGCCTCAGCATACAGGCTTTTTATCCTACTTTGGTAGAAGGCAAGGCTATAAAATTGCATCCTTTAGTTTGCGCCGCTTTTAACGCGGATTTCGACGGCGACCAGATGGCGGTCCATGTGCCGCTTTCTTTGGAGGCGCAAATGGAGTGCCGCTTACAGCTTTTATCGATCAATAATCTTTTTTCTCCGGCGGATGGTCGTCCGATTGTTTCTCCCTCGCAGGACGTTGTCCTGGGTTTATATTACCTTAGCAAGGAACATCCCGATATCAAGGAAGATGAAAGGGTTTTTGCATCTCCGGATGAAGTCCTTATCGCTTTAAACGACGGTTTTGTCGAGCTTAGGCAGAGGATTAAGTTGAGGATAGATAAGCCGGTTTGGGGAGAAGAAAAGCCTTCTTTGATCATCTCTCAGGAAAAAGCCCTGGAAGGAACAGTCGAAGAGGAGATCGAAGAAAAGCCATTGCATATAATCGAAACTACCGTTGGGAGGGTTATATTCAATGAATTGCTCCCCGAGGGCTTCGGTTATGTTAACGACCTGCTAAATAAAAAGAAGATCGGCGCGGTAATTGCCGATTGCTATAAAAAGTTTGGACAGGGTAAAACAATTAAGCTTTTGGATGACATGAAAGATTTGGGTTTTTCTAACGCGACATTAGCCGGTATATCTATCAGCATCGATGATCTGACTATTCCTAAAGAAAAAGAAGGCATTTTAAAGCAGGCCCGCCAGGAAGTTAATAAGGTAGAGGACCAATACAGAAAAGGTATCATCACCAACAGAGAGCGTTATAATAAAGTCATAGACGTTTGGACCCATACCACTGAAATGATATCGGATCTGCTCTTTAAGGAGATGCACCCTTTTAATCCTGTTTTTATCATGGCTGATTCGGGCGCGCGCGGTTCAAGGTTGCAGGTCAGGCAGCTCTCCGGTATGAGAGGTTTGATGGCCAAACCTTCGGGTGAAATTATCGAAAATCCCATCACAACCAGTTTCCGCGAAGGCCTAACGGTGCTTGAGTATTTTATCTCCACTCACGGCGCAAGAAAAGGTTTAGCGGATACGGCTTTAAAGACCGCCGACGCCGGTTATTTAACTAGAAGGTTAGTCGACGTTGCCCAAGAAGTTGTCGTAACCGAGCAGGACTGCGGGACTGTAAACGGTATTACCGTTTCTGCTATCGTCGAGGGCGATGAGCTTGTTGTCAGCTTAAAAGAAAGAATCACCGGGCGGGTTGCATTAGATAGTATAGTAGATATTATTACCGACCAAAAAGTCGTTGAGGCCGGAGATCTTATAACCGAGGATAAGGCTGAGGTCATTGAGCATTTGGGAATAGAAAAGGTGCGTATAAGGAGCGTTCTTACCTGCGAGTCGGAAAGAGGCGTTTGCGCGAAATGTTACGGCCGCAACATGGCCACACAAAAGCTGGTTGAGGAAGGCGAGGCGGTGGGTATAATCGCGGCACAGAGTATAGGAGAGCCCGGTACACAGCTCACCATGAGGACTTTCCATATAGGTGGAACCGCCTCGCGCGCTATCGAACAGTCTTTCTCTAAGGCCAAGAACGACGGCGCGGTTAAGTACCATCAATTGAGGGTTGTTCAAAAAGACAAAGAATACATAGTTTTGAACCGTAACGGTTCTATAAGTATTAATAACGAATACGGCCGGGAATTTGAGCGCTATCAGCTTCCCCAGGGAGCTTCCATTAAAGTTGCCGACGGAACCCCGGTCAAGAAAGACACTATATTCGTTACATGGGATCCTTACACCATCCCGATCATAACAGAGGTAAAGGGTCTGGTAAACTCGGAAGATTTAATCAATGACGTAACAGTTCAGGAAGAGCACAACCCTATTACCGGTATAGTCGAGAGGGTTGTCGTAGAACATAAACAGGATTTTCACCCGCAGATAATTATTACCGATGAAAAAGGCGAGATTGTCGGAATTTATTCAATACCTATAGGCGCTCATATTTTGGTAAAGGACAAGCAGGTGGTTAGTGCGGGCGATTTGATTGCTAAAATTCCGCGCGGTTTGGGAAAGACCCGTGATATTACGGGCGGCCTCCCGCGGGTTGCTGAACTTTTTGAGGCGAGAAAACCGAAGGATCCGGCTGTGATCAGTGAGATCGACGGAGTTGTTGAGTTTGGCGAAGATAAAAAAGGGCGAAGAAGCATTATCGTAAAAAGCTCCACAGGTATGGCGGTGGAATATCTTATCCCGCACGGCAAGCATCCTAATGTCTACAAGGATGACCGGGTTTTTGCCGGGCAGCAGCTTACCGACGGGCCGGTTGTCCCTCATGATATTTTGAAGGTCTGCGGCGACAAAGTATTACAGGAATATCTGCTCAATGAAATACAGGAAGTTTATCGTTTACAGGGAGTTCGCATCAACGATAAACATATAGAGCTGATAATTTCCCAGATGTTAAAGAAGGTCAAAATAGAGGATTCGGGTAATACCAGCTTATTAGTAGGGGAACAGATCAACCGGGTAATTTTCCAGAAAAATAATGAAGAGGTCATGAAAAAAGGCGGAAAACCGGCGAAGGCTACTCCCTTGCTTTTAGGGATCACGAAAGTTTCTTTAACGACGGAGAGTTTTATTTCCTCCGCCAGTTTCCAAGAAACAACTAGAGTGTTGACAGATGCATCCTCGAGTGGTAAGATTGACCTTCTTCGCGGGCTTAAAGAAAACGTAATTGTAGGGCATTTGATCCCTGCAGGTACGGGTTTAAAACAATATGAAAACGTAGAAATGGTGAAATATGCCGACGATACAGCAGTTAATCCGAAAGAGCCGGACACAGAAGAAACGGAAGAGTAAATCTCCGGCTTTAATGAGTTCCCCTTTTAAGCGCGGGGTTTGTCTGCAGGTAAAGACAATGACTCCTAAAAAACCGAACTCTGCTTTGCGAAAGATCGCCAGGGTGCGCTTATCGAACAAAGTTGAGGTTACCTCGTATATTCCGGGGGAGGGTCATAATTTGCAGGAACACTCGATAGTTCTAGTAAGGGGTGGAAGGGTAAAAGACTTGCCCGGGGTAAGGTATCATATAGTCCGCGGGACTTTGGACACCTCCGGAGTTGCCAATAGGAAAAGGTCTCGTTCTAAATACGGAGCAAAGAAGGAATAAAAATTTATGAGAAGAAGAACAGCAGATAAAAGGGAAGTCGCGGCGGACCCGAAATACAATAGCCGCCTTTTATCCAAATTTATCAACAGTTTGATGCTAGACGGGAAAAGGCATATCGCGGAAAATATTGTTTACGGGGCGCTTAAAGTCCTTGAGCAAAAGACTCAGGAAGACAGCGGGGTAAAAGCATTTAACAAGGCTATTGAGAATGCCCGCCCGCGCCTTGAGGTAAAAGCTCGTCGTGTCGGCGGTTCGACATATCAGGTTCCGGTCGAGGTCTCGACCAACAGAGGTAACTCATTGGCGATGCGCTGGATAAGAGACTATGCTCGTGGAAAAAAAGGGAGGCCGATGACGGTCAGGCTCGCGGATGAAATATTAGCTGCTTATAAAGGGGAAGGCGCAGCGATCAAAAAAAGAGATGATACGCACAAGATGGCCGAGGCTAACAAGGCTTTCGCCCATTTAAAATGGTAGTAATTTTATAAGAGTAGAAATATGCTAGAAAAGACACCTTTAAAAGATTTCAGGAATATCGGAATTATCGCCCACATTGATGCCGGTAAGACCACGACTACCGAGAGGATCCTTTATTACACCGGGATGATACATAAAATGGGTACAGTCGATGAAGGGAATACCACGACCGACTGGATGGAGCAGGAGCAGGAAAGAGGGATTACTATCACTTCTGCCTGCATCACTTCTTTTTGGAAGCATCAAAGGATAAATTTGATAGATACCCCCGGACATGTGGATTTTACGATGGAAGTCGAGCGCTCGCTTAAGATATTGGACGGAGCGGTTGTTGTTTTATGCGCCACAAGCGGAGTTCAACCCCAGACCGAGACTGTCTGGAGGCAGGCCGACAGATACAATGTCCCTCGCATCGCTTTTATAAATAAATTGGACAGGATGGGCGCGAATTTTGAGAGGGTAGTGCAGGAGATCATCGACCGCTTAGGTTCAAATGCCGCGGCGATACAGTTCCCCGACGGCACAGAGGGCGAGTTTAGCGGGATCATCGATTTGGTCGCCGATAAATACTATTTTTATAAGGATGATAAAGGCGAAGAGATCGATATCCTCGATGTTCCCGATGAATTTAAGGCTAAGGCTAAGGAGCTGAAACATATTTTGATCGAGCGCCTCGCTGATGCTGATGACGATATCATGCACAAATATGTAGAAGGCCTGGAGGTCACAAAGGACGATTTGATGAAAGCTATACGCCGGGCGGTATTGAAAAATGCTTTTCTTCCGGTACTTTGCGGCTCGTCTTTGCGCAATAAGGGAGTGCAATTCTTATTAGATGCGGTTTGCGATTATCTTCCTTCTCCTTTGGATGTTCCGGCGATAACGGGCATTGATCCCCAGACCAAGGAACACGTAACGCGTAATGCCGACCCTAAAGAGCCTTTAGCTGCTTTGGTTTTTAAGGTAGCTACCGATCCTTATGTCGGTAAAATATTTTATACCAGGATATATTCAGGTACTATCGTACAGGGAGAGGATTATTACAATCCCAGAGTTAGGGTTAAAGAAAGAATCGCCAAGATCGTTATTATGCATGCGAATAAACAGACAATCATAGATAAAGCCGAGGCGGGGGAAATAGTTGCGATAGTGGGCTTGAAAGAATCACTTTCCGGTGATACTCTTTGCGATAATAAAAATAGAGTTCAGGTTGAGAACATGAAAATTCCTGATCCGGTAGTTTCAATGGCGATCGAGCCGAAGACAAAGGCCGATCAGGATAAATTAGGGCTTACCTTAAGGAAATTTTTAGACGAGGACCCTTCTTTCCGGGTCAAATATGACCATGAAACAGCCCAAACGATTATTTCCGGTATGGGTGAATTGCATTTGGATATTATAATCGACCGTATGCGCCGGGAATTTAATTTAGAGACGAATATTGGCCGTCCGCAGGTGGCTTATAAGGAAACCGTTAAACAAAAGATAACCGGAGTAGTAGGGAAATTTATTTCTCAAAGCGGCGGACGCGGTCAATACGGACACGTTGTTATTGATCTTGAACCGGCGGAAGAAAGGGGCCAGGGGCTCATTTTCGACAATAAGATCAGAGGCGGCTCGATCCCCAGAGAATTCTTTTCAGCGGTTGAGAAAGGGATTGAGGAGGGTTCATTAAGCGGAGTTTTAGCGGGATATCCCGTGACTGATTATAAGGTTACATTAGTCGATGGTTCTTATCATGAGGTCGATTCGAGCGAAATAGCTTTTAAGCTAGCCGCAAAATATGCCTTGAAGGAGGCCTTACAAAAAGCTAGATCTGTTCTCCTTGAGCCGATTATGGACATTGAGCTGGTTTGTCCGGAAGATTTTATGGGATCGGTTTTAGGGGATTTAAATACACGAAGGGCAAAAATAGTTAACTTAGGAACCAGAGGACATTTAAAGACGGCTCGTTGCGAAGTTCCTCTGGCGGAGATGTTCAATTATGCCAACGCTTTGCGTTCTTTAACGCAGGGCCGGGCATCGTTCTCTATGGAGCCGTCTTTCTATGATGAGGTCCCTCAGCATGTTGCCGAAAAAATTATCGGAAAAAAACAAGAGGCCCTCTTAGGTAAAAATCAAAGCTAGGAAAGATAAAAGGGAGGAAAGAACATGGCTAAAGAAAAATTCGTTCGTAATAAGCCACATTGTAACATCGGAACCATCGGGCACGTAGATCACGGTAAAACAACGCTAACAGCTGCTATTACTTTCGTATTAGAGAAGCAAGGTAAAGCAAAAGCAAGAGCTTATGATTCAATTGATAATGCTCCGGAAGAAAAAGAGCGCGGCGTTACTATCAATATCGCACATATTGAGTACGAAACTGACAAAAGGCATTACGCTCATATCGATTGCCCCGGCCATGCCGACTATATAAAGAACATGATCACCGGTGCGGCGCAAATGGACGGCGCTATACTGGTTGTTTCCGCGACTGATGGCGCGATGCCTCAGACAAAAGAACATATTCTTTTAGCCAGACAGGTAAACGTTCCTTCCATAGTTGTTTTCATGAATAAATGCGACCAGGTTCAGGACAAAGAACTTTTAGATTTAGTCGAGATGGAGTTAAGAGAGCTTCTTTCTAAATATAATTACGACGGAGATAAAATCCCGATCATCAAAGGAAGCGCTTTGGATGCCTTGAACAATCCTTCTGACCCGGGTAAAACTCAGTGCATTATCGACTTGATGAACGCCGTTGACGACCATATTCCTCAGCCGGTAAGAGAGCTGGATAAGCCGTTTTTGATGGCGGTTGAAGACGTTTTCTCTATTTCCGGACGCGGTACGGTGGCAACCGGAAGAATCGAAAGAGGCAAGGTTAAAGTCGGCGATGAATCTGATGTCGTCGGCCTTACAAAGGAAGTCACTAAGACGGTAGTTACGGGTGTTGAGATGTTTCGAAAAGAGTTAGACGATGCGCAAGCCGGCGACAATGTCGGTTTATTATTAAGAGGAATGGACAAAGATACGATCCAAAGAGGCCAGGTGTTGGCTGCTCCGGGATCGATTACCCCTCATACAAAATTCAAAGCCAAGGTTTACATCCTGACCAAAGAAGAAGGCGGGCGACACACTCCTTTCTTTAAGGGGTACAGGCCGCAGTTCTATTTCCGTACTACCGACGTAACAGGTACCGCGGTTTTACCGGACGGGATTGAAATGTGCATGCCGGGGGATAACGTGGAAATCACGGTTGAATTAATCGAGCCTATCGCTATCGAAAAAGAGCTCCGTTTCGCTATCAGAGAAGGCGGCCGAACAGTCGGGGCGGGAGTCGTACACGACGTCATAGCGTAAAGGATAAGGTGTTTAAATTATGCAAAAAATAAGAATAAAATTAAAGGCGTATGACCATAGGTTGATTGACCAGTCGACCCAGGAGATTGTGGATACGGCTATCCGTACCGGCGCGAAAGTAGCCGGGCCGGTTCCGCTTCCGACAAAGAAAGAACTTTACACTGTTCTTCGTTCTCCTGTTATTGACAAGAAATCTAGGGAGCAATTCCGCCTGGCAACGCATAAAAGGCTGATCGATTTATTGGAGCCGACCGTGAAAAC
Organism: Candidatus Omnitrophota bacterium; assembly: GCA_015232535.1. Taxonomy (GTDB): domain Bacteria; phylum Omnitrophota; class Gorgyraeia; order Zapsychrales; family Zapsychraceae; genus JADFZM01. Next base: position 9,619 of record JADFZM010000020.1, on the reverse strand, counting down.
AGTCGAGGCTTTAAGAAAACTAAATCTGCCGGCCGGCGTTGACGTTGAAATTAAACAGTAATAAAAAAGAGTAAAAAGAAATGATCAGAGGCTTACTGGGTAAAAAAATAGGCATGACGCAAATATTCAATAAGGAAGGGAATGTGATTCCCGTTACCGTTATTGAGGTAGGACCTTGTACGGTGTTGGAGCTCAAAGACAGCCCCAAGAAAAAAGTAACCGTGGGATTTGAGGCCGTAAAGGAAGACAAGGTCAAAAAACCGCAACTCGGGTTTTTCAAAAAGCTAGGCATATCTCCGATGAAAACAATACAGGAATTCACCTCTACTGATAACTCCGGTTATCAAGTCGGAGGGCAAATCACGGCCGATGTTTTTAAGCCCGGTGATTATGTTGATGTCATAGGGACTTCAATCGGGAAAGGTTTTCAAGGAGGGATTAAGCGCTGGCATTGGGTGGGTGGACCGGCAACGCACGGTTCGATGCATCATCGCCGGATCGGTTCGATAGGAGCTAGTTCCGACCCTTCAAAAGTACTTCCCGGGCAAAACATGCCCGGCCACATGGGTGATGTGCGACGCACCGTGCAGGGCTTACGAGTTATGGATGTCAATTTGGAAAATAATCTTATAATGGTCAACGGCCCTGTTCCCGGAACAAAGAATGCCAAAGTTACTGTTGTTAAATCTTTTAAGAAAACCTGGAAATCTCTTGAAGAACAAAAAGTAGAGCATGTTCATAAGAAGAATCCGATGAAACAGAGTAAGGCTAAAGTTGCCGGAAAAGCGAAGTAAAGAGAATAAATATGAAATGTTTAATAGTAGACATAAAAGGGAAAGAAAAAGGAAGCGTAGACCTGCCCGAGGATGTTTTCGGCGGCCGGGTGAATACCGATGTTATTCACCAGGCTGTTGTTAAATATCACGTTTCTAAAAGGCAGGGTACGGTGAAAACCAAGAAACGAAGCGAAGTTTCCGGTGGTGGAAAGAAGCCTTTCCGTCAAAAAGGGACAGGACGCGCCCGTCAGGGTTCAATCCGCTCTCCTTTATGGGTAAAGGGAGGTATTGTATTTGGGCCGCAACCGCGGGATTTTAATTTTCCGATTCCGAAAAAGGTAAAGAAGATCGCCCTTCGGGAAAGCCTCAAGGCTAAAATCGCGGACAAAGAAATTGTCTGCATCGAGGATATAAAAGAGCCGCTTAAGAAAACAAAAGAATTTGCCCTTATTATGGATAACCTCAAGCTGAACGGCAAAGTTTTAGGCGTTCTAGACGGTTGCGATGAAAGCGTATCGAGGGTATCGCGTAATATCGCTTTTCTTTCATTAATTGATGCAAAAGACGTAAATGCATATGATGTCCTTAGGAACAAATTTGTTTTATTGTCCAGGACAAGTTTAAATACTCTAATAGAGCGGGTGAAGATATGATCACATCTTATGACGTAATAAAGAATTTGGTCCGTACGGAAAAAGGGACTTTGTTGGAGGAAGAAAGGAAATACCTATTTCAGGTATCGAGAAATGCTAACAAGATCGAGATAAAAAAAGCGGTTGAGGAGATATACAAAGTTAAAGTAGAGAGAGTTAATGTGATAAATGTAGTCGGAAAAACAAAAAGGGTAAGGATGGCTGAAGGCAAGACCACCCCCTGGAAAAAGGCCATAGTGACATTGAAAGAAGGCCAGAAGATAGAGGTAACTTAAAGTGGGAATTAAAAGATTTAAACCAACAACGAATCCTTTAAGGCATACGGCCCTTTCTGATTTCTCGGAGTTGACCAAGCATAGCCCGGAGAAATCTTTATTGAGGTCGCTCAAGAAATCCGGAGGAAGAAATAATCTGGGCCGAATTACGGTCCGTTATCGTGGCGGCGGGCACAAACGCCTATACCGGCTTATTGATTTTAAAAGGGACCGTATCGACCAGCCGGCGGAAGTTATAGGGATAGAATATGACCCTAACCGGACATGCCGTATCGCCTTGATCGAGTATGCCGATAAGACGAAAGCTTATATTCTCGCTCCATTAGAGATCAAACCGGGTGATAAAGTGGTCAGCACGATGGAAGCCGAGATTGAAATAAAACCGGGTAATTGCCTACCTTTAAAGAGGATACCGCTGGGAACAGCTGTCCACAATATTGAAATCAAGCCCGGGATGGGCGGGCAAATAGCCCGTTCTGCCGGTTCTTCCGCTCAGATAATGGCTAAGGAAGGCGATTATGCTTTCCTCCGCATGCCGTCGAGCGAAATACGAAGGGTTTATATCAATTGCCGCGCCACGATCGGACAGGTCGGAAATGTCGACCATGAAAGCCAATCATACGGCAAAGCCGGCAGGATACGCTGGCTGGGAAAAAAGGGCCATGTCAGAGGCGTTGTCATGAATCCCGTAGACCATCCCCATGGCGGAGGTGAAGGAAAAGCACCTCAAGGGAATCCTCATCCGGTTAGCAAATGGGGTATGCCGACCAAGGGATTTAAAACAAGAAGCAGAAAGAAATACTCAAACAAATACATAGTAAGAAGAAGAGGTTCAATGTAATATGGCCAGATCAGTAAAAAAGGGACCGTACATAGAAGATACTTTAATGAAGCAATTTAAACGGATGGTCGACTCCGGACAAAGGCAGCCGGTTAAGACCTGGTCGCGAAGATCGACCATACTACCTGAATTTGTCGGCTATACGATCGCTATTCATGACGGAAGAAAACATGTCCCGTTATTTATAACCGAGAACATGGTCGGATATAAACTGGGAGATTTCGCCTCCACCCGGACATTCAGGAAGCACGGCGGGGTCAAATCAAAGAAAGCGGTTGAGTTAACATAATAAAAGGGCTTTAAAATGATCGCAAATTCAAAAGGAAGTTATATCAGGGTCGCGCCGAATAAAGTCAGGCAGGTTATAGATCTGATCCGCGGCAAAACGGTTAATGAGGCGGTAGCGATTTTATCTCATGTAAATAAAGGTTGCAGCAAGACAATTGCTAAGATACTTGATTCGGCCGTGAGCAATGCCAAGATGCAGGGATTGACCGAAGAGCAGCTTTTTATATCCAAGATTACCGCAAATCAGGGGCCGTCGTGGAAAAGGTTCCGGGCGGCTGCATTCGGCCGGGCGACCGGGATTTTAAAAAGAACGTCTCATTTGAACATAGAATTGGATTTAATCACCAAATAAGGAGAAAATAGTGGGTCAAAAAGTAAGTCCTTTATTGTTAAGGCTCGGATATATCGAAAACTGGCGCAGCCTTTGGTATGCCGACAAAAACGAGTTTAGAAAGAACATTGTCGAGGATTATAAGATCCGCCAATACATCAAGAATAAATTCCAGCAGGCGGCGGTCGCGAAAGTGGAAATAGAGCGTTTAGCCGACAAGATAAAGATTATTATCCATACCGCCCGTCCCGGCGTAATTATCGGCAGGCGGGGCGCCGATATAGACAAATTAAGGACTGATCTTGCCAAGATAACTCCTAAGGAAATCGCGGTTGAGCCAAGAGAAATCAAGAACCCTTCGGTTGAGCCACAGCTTATCGCTCAGAATATTGCATTCCAGCTTGTAAAAAGGGTCGCTTTTAGAAGAGCGATGAAAAGATCTATAGACAATGCCATGAATTCCGGCGCTAAGGGTATAAAAATAAAATGCTCCGGGCGCTTGAATGGGGCAGAAATGGCCCGGACCGAGAAATACCAGGTTGGGAAACTCCCTTTACATACTTTCAGGGCAAATATCGAATATGGTTTCAGCGAGGCTCTTACAACATATGGTATTTTAGGGATAAAGGTCTGGGTTTATAAAGGTGAGATCATAAAAGAGATCAAAAGGCAAGTCCCAGGAAAGCATGAAATTAAAGCCAGGTAAAAAAGGTTAATAAAATGCAGTTACTACCAAGAAAAGTAAAATTTAGAAAAGCGCAAAAAGGCAAATCCCGTGGGATTTCTTGCCGAGGGTCAAAGTTGCATTTTGGAGAGTTTGGCCTAAAAGCACTGGAGAATGGGCTCATTCAAGGTAAGCATATAGAGGCCTGCCGCGTCGTTATTGCTAGAAAATCGCACGGAGCCGGAAAGCTTTATATCAATATTTTTCCGCATAAACCGGTCACTAAAAAGCCGGCTGAAACCCGTATGGGAAAAGGAAAAGGCGATCTTGACCATTGGGTCGCGGTGGTAAGAAGGGGGAAGGTCATTTTTGAAATGAGCGGTATTCCCGAAGATTTCGCTCGCGTTATATTGCGTTTGGCCGCTTTCAAGTTACCGTTAAAGACAAAATTCATTACCAGAAATTTGGGGTTATAATTATGAAGCTAAAAGAAATAAAAGAACTCACTACTGATGAGCTTATACAGAAAGAAAAAGTCCTTAAAAAAGAGCTCTTCGACCTTAACTATCAACGCCGCGTGGGAAATGTGGAAAAACCATCCCGTTTTTCGCAAATAAAGCGAGCTGTTGCAAGGATTTTAACCGTAATACGAGAAAGAGAATTAGAGAATGAGCGAAGTAAAAAGAATAAATAGAAGAAAAGTCTTTGAGGGGATTGTAATAAGCGACAAGATGATGAAGACCCGCGTCGTTCAGGTCAGATGGGGAAAAAAGCATCCTGTTTACGAGAAAATCTTGCGCAGTGCTACCAAGTATAAGGTTCATGACGAAAAGAACGAATCCAAGACAGGAGACGTTGTCCGCATAATGGAGACCAGGCCTCTTTCGAAGGAAAAAAGATGGCTGATAACTGAAATTATAAGTAAATCAAGCGAAGGTGCGAAATGATTTTTATGAAAACAGTTCTAGATGTTGCCGATAACTCCGGAGCGAGAAAAGCTTCGATGATCGGAGTTTTGAAGGCCAAAGGAAAGCTTTGTGCCAAGGTCGGAGATGTCATCAAGGTAAACATCAAGGAATCCTCTCCGGACGCGATGATTAAAAAAGGCGAAAAAGCGAAAGCGGTAATCGTGCGAACAAAGGCACCTATTAGAAGGAATGACGGTACTTATGTCCGTTTTGATACTAATGCGGTTGTTATAATCGATGATACAGGTAACCCCAAGGCCACCCGCGTTTTCGGGCCTGTTGCCCGAGAATTAAGGAATCTGGAATACATGAAAATAATCTCTTTAGCCCCCGAGGTAGTATAAATGCTAGGATTGAAGAAAAACGACAATGTTTATGTAATCGCCGGAAAAGATAAAGGAAAAACAGGAAAGATACTCAATATTCTGACCAGTAAGCAAAAGGCGATAGTAGAGGGTATTAATATGGTAAAAAAGGCCCGCCGTAAAAGGTCTCAGCAAGACCAACAAAGCGGGATAATTTCTATCGAGGCCCCGATACACCTCTCTAACTTGATGCTTGTTGACAAAAAGTCGGGAAAGCCGACACGTTTTGGAGTTGAAATACTTAAAGACGGAACTAAGGTACGTATCAGTAAAGAAAGCGGAGAGGTAATTTAAAGTGACGCCAAGATTAAAAGAAAGATATCAGAAGGAAGTTGTCGAAAAGGTTAAAGAAAAATTCGGTATAAAAAACGCCTTAGCTGTTCCGCGGCTTGATAAGATCGTGATCAATATGGGGGTCGGAAAGGCGATTGCCGATATGAAAATATTGGACAATGCCGTTAAAGACCTAGAGAATTTTACCGGTCAGAAAGCTGTTATAACTAGGGCTAGAATAGCGATTTCCAACTTCAAGTTAAGGGCTAATATGCCCATAGGCTGTAAAGTAACATTAAGAAGAGCGAAAATGTATGAATTCCTCGACAGGCTGATCAGTATATGCCTTCCCCGTATCAGGGACTTTAACGGTGTTTCTAAAAAGTCTTTCGATAAAAACGGTAACTATACTTTAGGGATCTCCGACCAGGCGATTTTCCCCGAAGTTGACCAAAGCAAAATCACCGTGCCGCAGGGCATGGATATAACTATAGTCTTCAATAAAGGGCCAAAAGAGCAGACGATGGAAGTTCTGCGCTTACTAGGGATGCCCTTTGCTAAAGATAAAAAACAAGAAGAAGAATAAATATGGCGAAGAAATCATTAATTTTAAAAGCTGCAAGGAAACCAAAATTCTCAACACGTAAATATAACCGCTGCACCCTGTGTGGTAGATCGCGGGGGTTCTTGCGCAGGTTCGGGGTATGCCGCATCTGTTTTCGAGAACTGGCCTGGAAAGGCGAGATCCCCGGGGTTAAGAAAGCAAGCTGGTAAAAAGAGGTCGGTGAAATCTATGTCTTTAAGTGATCCTATTAGCAATTTGTTGTGCATCATCAATAACGGTATTCAGGCAAGAAAAGATACCGTCGACGTCCCTGCGTCTAAACTGACGGGGAAGGTTCTTGAAATTTTCAAGCTCGACGGTTACATCGAGGACTTTCGTTTGATGAAAACGAATGTTCAAGGCTCTTACAAAATCTACCTGAAATATGAAAACGGCAAGCCGAGCATCCTCGGGTTGAAAAGAATTTCCCGCCCGGGGTTAAGAATTTATACAAAAAGAGACAGTATTCCCAGGGTCTTGAACGGGCTTGGTACGGCGGTAATTTCAACATCAAAAGGGCTTATGACGGACCGTGATGCCCGAAAACTTAGGACAGGCGGCGAAGTCCTATGTTTTATTTGGTAAGGAAAAAATATGTCAAGAATAGGAAAGATTCCGGTAGTTGTTCCCAAGGAAGTTAAGATAACAATAAACGCAGGCGGCGTTAATTTGCAAGGGCCGGCCGGCAAACTTGACCTTTCTATCCCTCGCGGGATTAAAGTGGAAATGAAAGAAAATCAGCTTATTGTTAGCCGTTCTTCTGATTTGAAACAGGATAAGGCAAACCACGGTACCATCCGCGCGCGATTGGCTAATATGGTTATCGGGGTAACCAAAGGCCATAAAAAGGAGCTTGAACTGCAGGGAGTCGGTTTTAAAGCTTTGTTGCAGGGGACTAAGCTGGTTTTTAGTTTAGGCCTAAGCCATCCAGTTGAGTTCGAAGTTCCTGAAGGGCTTAAAGTTGCCGTCGGAAATAATAATTTGATATCGATAGAAGGGCCGGATAGTTGTTTGGTAGGCCAGATCGCGGCAAATATCCGCGATTTAAAGCCGGTGGAGCCTTACAAGGGTAAGGGTTTCAGATACGTCGGCGAATATGTAAGGAAGAAACAGGGTAAATCCGTAACCAAATAAAATAATTATGTCTAGAAAACACGAAAAAGAAGTAAAGAGAGTCTTTCGCCATCAGCGTATAAGAAAAAAGCTTTTTGGAACCAGTGATAAGCCAAGAATTTGCGTGCACCGCAGCCTTAAGAATATGCATGCTCAGCTTATTGATGATGTAAGCAACAAGGTTTTGCTTTCGCTTGCCACTAATTCCAAACAGCTGAAAGACTTGGTTAAATACGGCGGGAACGTTAAAGCGGCCACCGCCTTAGGAGAAAATTTTGCCAAGGAAGCCCAGAAGAAAGGCATTAAGAATGTCTGCTTTGATAGAGGCGGTTATCTTTATCACGGCCGGGTAAAGGCATTTGCCGAGGCAGCCAGAAAAGCAGGAATGGAGTTTTAATTTATGGATGATAATAAAGAGGCATTGGGTAACGAAAACAATATTGAAGGAACGCAACCGCAACCGCCGCTTCCTGCGGCTGAGGCAGCTCCTAAAGCGAATATAAGGGAAGACCGTTTTCCCCGCCGGAAGAAAAAGTCCAAGAAGGGCGTGGATGAAGCAACACCCGAAGGCACAGAGGAAGATCCATCCGTTGCAGCTGCAAAAGCGGGTATAGAGTCCATAGAAAAAGTTGTTTCAATAAACCGTATTACCAAGGTAACAAAAGGCGGTAAAAAGCTTTCTTTTAGCGCGCTGGTCATAGTCGGCGACGGCAAAGGGAAAGTCGGTTATGGGCTTGAGAAAGCGGCGGAAGTGTCTGTTGCTATCAAAAAGTCAATGGGCGCGGCAAAGAAGAAAATGTTAACTATCGCATTGACGGGCACGACAATCTCTCATGATATTATCGGGCAATGCGGGGGAGCCAGGGTTTTATTGAAGCCGGCCGGAGACGGAACCGGAGTTATCGCGGCGGGCCCCGTAAGAGCGGTCTGCGATGCGGTAGGAATCAAGAACATTTTGACAAAATGCCATAAATCGAATAATCCGATTAACGTTGTCAAGGCTACATTAGACGGCTTGACCAGGTTAAAAATAAAGAATTAAAAAAGGCTTACATTAAATGCAACTTCATAATTTGAAATCACCGAGAGGTTCCAGGAAAAAGAAATTTATTATCGGCCGCGGCCGCGGTTCGGGAAAAGGCCGAACTAGCGGACGGGGACAAAAAGGCCAGACCTCTAGGTCAGGCCGGGCAACTTTGGTCGGCTCCGAAGGCGGGCAGATGCCTTTGATCAGAAGGCTGCCTAAAATAGGCTTCGCTAGCCACAGGCCGGTTATTAATCAGGTTGTTAATGTCGAGGAGTTAAACACCTTTGATAAAGGCGCTATTATAAATGCCGAGTTATTGAAAAAGGCCGGGCTGATAAAAAGCTTAAATAAACCTTTTAAGATACTGGGCGACGGGGAATTAAAAAAGGCGTTAATATTGCAGGCCGGATCTGTATCCAAAACGGCGCAAGAAAAGATAGAAAAGGCCGGAGGGAAAGTCGAGATTATAGGGGCTGTTAAGCCGCAAGAGCACAAGAAACCGGTAGTTTTGAAGCCGGTCAAAGAAGAAAATAAATCCCCCAAAACGAAATAATAAAATATGTTATCCGCTTTCGCTAATTGTTTTAAAATTCCTGAGCTGAAGAAAAAAATTATTTTTACTTTGGCAATTCTTGCGGTATACCGTATCGGATGCCATCTTCCGACCCCAGGAATTAACGGCGCGACCTTGGCCGAGTTTTTCCAAAGGATGAATTCCACCTCAGGAGGAAATATTTTCGGGATGATGATCCTCTTTTCCGGAGGTGCCCTGGAGCAGATGACTGTTTTTTCTCTGGGTATTATGCCTTATATATCCAGCTCCATTATCATGCAGCTTTTGACTGCGGTTATTCCGGCTTTGGAGAAATTATCTAAAGAAGGCCAGGCAGGATACCACAAAATAAACCAATATACCCGTTATGGCACATTAGTTTTATCGGCCGTACAATCGTTTTTTATCGCGCTTTGGCTTGAAAATCCGCAATCTTTTCAGGGGTTGCAGATTGTAAATAATCCCGGCTGGGGATTCAGGATAGTCACTGTTTTGACCCTGACCTGCGGGACTCTCCTTTTAATGTGGTTGGGCGAGCAAATCCAGGAAAAAGGTATCGGCAACGGTATTTCAGTTATCATCGCCGCGGGTATTGTTTCCCGTGTTCCGCAAGCTATACAATATTTGGTTATGATGCTTTCTCCATCATCGGAGGGAATAGCTCAGTTACAGCCTTTAACATTGGTTATAATGGTCGGTTTTCTTGTCGGTGTTATTATCGCTATTACGCTAATCAGCCAGGCGCAGCGCAAGATACCCGTGCAATACGCTAGGCGTATCGTCGGGAGAAAAGTTTACGGCGGGCAGAGCACTTATATTCCCTTAAAGGTCGATACTGCCGGAATCATCGCTATCATTTTTGCTCAATTGATTATTATGTTCCCGGCG
>JADFZM010000209.1 GCA_015232535.1 Candidatus Omnitrophota bacterium | reverse complement strand
CACATGGTATAAACAACGGTTAAGAAATGGTTTATTGGCAAAAGTCTATGCTGATAAAAACAAAATTAGCGGTATTGAGTTGAATGATAAAAACACCGCTAAAAATATTTACGATCAATATATGAAACTATTTACCGATGGGGCTTTTAGCTATATCCGTGAAGATTTTGATCCTGCGCAGAACAAAATCACCCCCAGAAAATATTTCTCGGGAGGTTCAGCCGGAGTAAATCCCCGCACTTTAAAGGTTGTTAGATCGGCGGCAGCGCTTACCTCCGGGCAACGCAGCTCTTTAAACGGATCCGGATCGGATAATGTGGTTTTTGCCTATGAGCTGAGGGAAAATCCTTCGCCGGCGGCTACAGCTGCCGGCTATGTTGCGTCGCAGAAGGTTAGCGTCCAAGCTGTTCCTCCGTTGCGGTCTAAGCCGGAGGCAATAGGCGACAATGCTATGCTCGGCCTAAAAAGCCTTACAAAATATGATGACCCCTCCGATACGATTCCGGCTTTATTTAAGGCTCTTGATGCAAGCAGCGAGATTGACCAAGACAGCAAAGACATTCTTTTAAACCTGGCTATTATGCATGGTTTGGCGCTAGGCAAGGCCTTGCCGACTGACCTGGGATCGAATTTCGATATGCAAGACGCCCTGGCGAAGAATCCTGCAATCGCCGGCACTATAGCACAGTACATTATAAGCAAGTTAAAATGGTCAATGTACTATGAAGATGAAGAAGAAAAAGAGGCCAATAAGGCTTTGACTAAGCAGTTAGAGGATCAAGCAAATATCCAAATAAAGAAAATTCCAAGCGAGGTTCCGCGAGAACTTTTACTCGGATATTTACGCCTTGCCGGGAACATAATCGCTTCTGACCTATTTTCTCAGGGTAGGAACAACCAAAATCCTCCGGTAATGGTTTTTGAAGGCAAGAATTTTCCTATACGGACAAGCCATATCCTTAACAAAGTAGTTTTTGTCCCGGATTTTACAGGAAGCTTTTCCATTATCATTAAAACAGATGAGGTTTCCGCGGGAGGTATAAGGGTTAAACTGCCGGGAGGCAATTTTGATGTTAACGAAGTTTTTGTTGAGGATACGGGCTTAGCCTATGGAATGGGAGAAAAAGATATTTGGGCGCAAATACCATATTTGGGATCTAAAACTATCAATGTTTTAGCTCAAGGAGCAAATTTAGACGATGTGCTTATAAGAATGGCGGAAGGCACGGCCAATACGCTCGGTTACAACGGAGTCTGGCCCGATAATATAGGAGGGCCGGATATGAATTCCGGGGGGCATATTCAGCCGGCAATAGACAGGTTGAGAGAGGTTTACCGCGAAAATCTCAAAGCCGAGATTCGTGCTATTGTTGAGCATTTGGGTTCGGATGTATTAAAATACATTGCCAGATCAACGGTTCTTAAACCCGTTGAAGAAAGGATTGCTTTGTATGACTTAAAAGATCCCGGGTTAAGATCTTATTTTAATACCCTAAAAGAGATCGAAGAACAAACGAATAAATATTTTCTAAGGGACGACTTTATTAATGCGATGCGGGCGGAAATATTATTGGCGATAAAAGACGGCAGAATGAATGAAGCCGATGGTTTTGCCTTTGATCAAAAGACGGAAGAAATTATTGATAAAATTATCGGCGTGGCTATCGGCGGAGGCGCTCTGGAAAAAGGTTCATTAGTCGCCGACGAAGGGCTACGGTACGTAACTGCGCTGGGTAACGCTCAACAGCTCATAGAAATCATCAGGCACTTGGTTAAGAAAGAGAAAATAGAGCCGGGAAGCACTGTTTCAATGGCGATAACCGGAGCAGGAGCGGTGGGCGGAGGTATGGTGGCGCTTTTAACGGACTTTGTTAATAAAACCCTTAAGGATGACCCCGTAGCGCAAGGAGTTCAGGTGGTAGTTGTTCTTATGTCAGAAAAGGGCACAAAAAATGCGGCAATTATTCATAAGCAAACGGGATTTACGCAAGAAGACATCGCTGCGGTAGCCGAGAAGATTAAAGACCCAAATGCGATTCAAG
>JADFZM010000208.1 GCA_015232535.1 Candidatus Omnitrophota bacterium | reverse complement strand
GCAGATAAAAGTTATAGTTATCCGCGAGACCCGGGCAACCGAATATGCAAAATAGAAAGAGCGCGGAATGAGGATCTTATGCTTAGGTGATGTTGTCGGTCAGCCCGGTCGGTTTGCTTTGCAAAGCGAGCTGAAAAACATCATTAGGGATGAGAAAATTGATTTTGTTATCGCCAACGGCGAGAATGTTGCCGGTGGCGCAGGCTTGACTTCTCGCTTATCCCGTCAGTGCTTAGAAGCGGGCTGCGATGTCTTGACCTTGGGCGACCATGCCTGGGACCAGAAAGAGATCGAAGAGTATTTAAAGATCACTCACCAGGTGATACGCCCGGCCAACTTTCCCGATGACACGCCGGGAAAAGGCTGGTGCATAAAAGAAACAAAAAGCGGCGTAAAAGTCGGAGTAATCAGCTTGCTCGGCAGGGTTTTTATCCGATATTATGTCGATTGCCCTTTCCGCAAGCTCAAAAGCATAATCAGCGAAATAAAAAAACAAACATCTATAATAATTGTTGATTTGCATGCTGAAGCGACAAGCGAGAAGATCGCTTTCGGGCATTTCGCCGACGGCGAAGTGTCGGCGGTCTTGGGCACGCATACTCATGTGCAAACAGCGGATGAGGCGGTTTTGCCCAAAGGCACGGCTTATATAACAGATTTGGGAATGACCGGCCCGCACGATTCTGTCATCGGCCAGGAGAAACAGAATATTATCGACCGTTTTGTCATGACTATGCCGGTAAGGTTTTATGTCGCGAAAAAAGATATCCGACTGAGCGGGGTTATAGTTGATGTCGATGAGAAAAGCGGGAAAGCAAGAAAAATAGAGCGTTTTCAGAAAAAAGCTCCGGATTTGCCCGAGGGAGAGAATAACGGGCACGAATAAGCGGTTCTTCCGTAAAATAAGCACACCGCAGACAGCCGAAGCAAAGTGCAATGAAATCACTTGTAGTTCGAATTTTTATATATTATAATTCTGATAGCTGAATTTGGAAAACAAAGCATTCCGCCCCGCTTTTTGCGGGGTTCATTAAGGAGGATACGATGGTAAAATGGGAGGGCCTTGACCGCAGAAGATTTCCAAGAATTAACTATCCTTGCCTAGTGGTTATTCATAACAACGAAGAAGGACAAGATGTTTTGCTCACCCATACGGAGAATATAGGCTTAGGCGGAGTCTGCGTGATCTTTAGGAAAAATGTCAAGGTTTTTTGCCCGGTTGAGCTTGAAGTTGACCTCATGGATTTTGGCGAGCATATTAAGTGTTCGGGGAGAGTTGTTTGGAACGTTCAGCGGAAGGTAAGCGAACACAAAAAGCCTCTTTTTTACGATATCGGGATCGAATTTCAAAACCTTTCGGAAACAGACCGAGCGCGCATCGAAGAGATAGTAATCCGCCTGGAAGACAAACAGAAGGAAATCTAAGCTGTTAAACCCAAATTTTGCATTACAATTAAAAGCGCGATGGTTAAGCGCTCATAGAAAGATGCAAAATTTATCCCGCAGTTGCGGGATCGCCGCTGCCCTTTGGGCGGATTTTGCGTAGCCCCGCAGGTGCGGGTCTAATGCAAAATCCGGGATAAAACTGCTTGCCCTGTCCCTTTCTTTCGTTATAATTCAATTAAGCAAAATCAGGGTTTTAATTTTATTATGGGAATTGATATTGTATGGTAAAAGTCAGATTTGCCCCCAGCCCGACGGGCTATTTACATATCGGAGGGGCCCGCACCGCCCTTTTCAATTGGCTTTATGCTAAATCGCAAAGCGGAAAGTTTGTTTTGCGCATTGAAGATACCGACCTGGAGCGCTCCAAAAAAGAGTACGAAGAAGAGATTCTCTTCAGCATGAAATGGCTGGGAATGGATTGGGACGAGCTTTGCTATCAAAGCCAACGGTTTGATATTTACCACGAACATGCGGCCAAATTAATTGCCGAGGGAAAGGCTTATAAAGACGACGGAGCGGTGGTCCTTAAAACAGTAAAGGAAGAAATAAAGATATTTGACCTTATCCGCGGAGAAATCACCTTTGATACGGCTAATTTTACCTCTTTAGACGCTAACGGAAAAGTTATTATTGATTCCTCCGGGGCAT
>JADFZM010000207.1 GCA_015232535.1 Candidatus Omnitrophota bacterium | reverse complement strand
AAATTACCCGCCCGGCAAGGGGTGCAGTAACCGCAGCTTTCCTCCACAAAAAATTCCATATAATCTTTTGCCACCTCAAGAAGGTCGCGGGTTTTGTTGAAAATAACAATCGCGCCTCCGGTTGCTAAATCATCGTAACAAATTATGCGGCCGAACTCGCTTGCCCCAATTATCTGCCCGGAAGGGCCGCCGACCAAAACTGCCTTGGTGTTTGTCGCCCCTACAATGGAAAATAAATCGCTAACCTTTGTGCCGAAAGGAAGTTCGTACACTCCGGGCTTTTCGCAATCGCCGGATACGCTTAAAAGTTTAGTCCCCGGGCTGCCGGGCGTGCCCATTGCCGAGAACCATGAAGCGCCTTTTTCCATGATCCTGGATACACAGCAAAAAGTCTCAACATTGTTAACGGTTGTAGGCTTCTTTAAATAACCTTTTTGGGCAGGAAAAGGAGGACGGGTTTTAGGGTCGCCCCTCAATCCTTCGCAAGAACTTATAAGCGCTGTTTCTTCGCCGCAGATGTACGCCCCTGCCCCGCTTTGAATCCGAATTTCGAAATTGAAACCCTGTTTGCCTAAAATATTCTTTCCCAAAAGCCCGGATTGCCTTCTTTCGGCTAACTTTGACTCAAGATAATTCCGCAAATAAGCATATTCTCCTCTTAAATATAAAACGCCTTCCTCTGCTCCGATTGCATATCCGCCTATGGTCATACCCTCAAAAACCAAATCCGCGCATTCGGTTAAAAGGACTCTGTCCTTAAAAGTGCCCGGCTCGCCTTCATCAGCGTTGCATAAAACATACTTTTTATCGCCTCTGGCCTGGCGGGTAAAATCCCATTTCATACCGGTAGGAAATCCGGCTCCGCCTCTGCCGCGCAATTTGGAGGTCTTTAATTGGCTTACTATTTCCTCGGGCAAAAGCGAAATAGCCTTTTTAAGCCCGCTTTCTGCCTCTCTTTGGGCAAAAATTACCTCGCCCTTTTTTACTATATTGTTTTTAACCATTGATTTAATCAACGGATGGGCGTTATTGCCGTCACCTATTTCAGTGGAAATATTCCTGGGATCGATCTTTTTCTTTAACCGGCCGGTGATATCGGCGACCTTCATGGAAGTAAGATTGGTAAAAACAACTTCATTTATTATAGCGGCGGGCGCTTGGTCGCACATGCCGATACAGGGAGCCTGTTCTAAAGATATCGCCCCGTCGGGTGTAGTTTCCCCAAAACCTACCCCCAAATCCTTTTGGAACGCCTCGGCAACTTCATCAAACCCCTTCATTTTATCCACGACATCATTACAAACCCTGACCACATATTTCCCTTTGTTTCTCTGCGAAAAGAAACCATAAAAGGAAACCAGGCTTTCGACTTCGACCAATTTTAATCCCACCTCATTAGCTATAAGCCGCGCTTCTTCTTTGCCGATAAAATTCTTTTCTTTATGCAGGTCATTAACGATATCCATTAAGCGGGCTGGGTCATTCTTGTATTTGCCGCAAACCTTTTTGATGTTAAATACGGTTAAAATGTTCATTGGTTATCCTCTTATGATAATTTGAAAATAACTGGTTTTATATTCGTGAAATTTGGAACAATTGAGGTTATTATACATATCGCTAAATAAATTGCAAGTAATTTAAGAGTTTTAAAAGCGCTATAGAGCTATTTATGAGACTGCTGCCAAATAGGATTATTACCATTGCGACCGTGCCAAGGCGAGGGTAGCAATCTCGCCTATCGTCAGGAAGCAGGGGTAGCTTCGTCGATTTGCCAATACCCACACACACCTTGGAACTGTTGCGAAATTCAGTGCTTTCCGTCATGACGCAATTTGTTGTTTTGAAACAGACCCACCTTTGGCGGAACCGCCATTATTACCGCAAAGTATTAGGCCGGAATTTGCGGGAAGAAAACCCTTGCCCTGTATAGCGCGAAGAGGAAAATTAATATGGGAGGAAATTTAATATGGATTGAATGGTTTTATTCTTGGGATAAAAGAAGCACCTTGTCCGGAGATATATGTATTAACTCGGATAGGAATGACGGAAGATGTGCCGGGGTGATTTCAATGATTACCGGCATAAAACCGCTAATAACAT
>JADFZM010000206.1 GCA_015232535.1 Candidatus Omnitrophota bacterium | reverse complement strand
GACCTTTTGCCGAATATAACGTGAACTCCGCCTTGTTTATCGGATTTAAATTCAACTTTACCGGCTTTTGCTTCTTGAATTGCTTTTTCGATGTCCATGGTAACTGTACCGGACTTTGGGGAAGGCATTAATCCTCTGGGCCCTAAAACTTTGCCTAATTTGCTCAAATCACGCATCATATCCGGCGTTGCGACAACCACATCAAAATCCATAAAACCTTTCGCAACCTTTTCAATGAGATCCTCCGCTCCGACAATATCCGCTCCGGCGGCTTTGGCCTTCATCTCAGCTTCGCCTTTACAAAACGCGGCGATACGGATTTTTTTGCCGATCCCGTTAGGGAGAACTATAGTCCCTCTTAAGCTTTCATCGGATGATTTTGGATCAATCCCCAACTGCAGGTGCAGCTCAACTGTCTCGTCGAACTTAGTCTTGGGGAATTTGGCAATTGTATCAATCGCCTCAGTTAAGGAGTAATTCTGGCCTATTTTGAAATTTGCGTTAACCGCTTTAGTTCTTTTAGTTACGTATACCATATTAGTCAACCACCTCTATTCCCATACTGCGGGCCGTACCTTCAACCGTTTTCATAGCTTGCGACATATTTCCGGTATTCAGGTCTTCCATTTTTGTTTTTGCGATTTCTTCGACTTGTTTACGGGTTATCTTACCGATCTTTTCCTTGCCTGCCGTTCCGGATGCTTTGGCCAAGTTAGCTGCCTTCTTGATAAGGACCGAGCTCGGAGGGGTCTTAACTATAAAATCGAAAGACTTGTCTTTGTAAACATTAATGATTACAGGAAGGATAAGTCCTTCTCTCCCTTTGGTCTTTTCATTGAAGGACTTACAAAAGCCCATAATGTTGACGCCGTGCTGGCCCAAAGCCGGACCGACGGGTGGAGCCGGGTTTGCTTGTCCTGCAGGCACATAAAGCTTGATTGAAGCTACGATTTCTTTTGCCATTTTATAATTTTTCCACTTGCCAGTTTTCCAGCTCGACTAATGTCGAGCGTCCGAAGATCGAAACGCTTACCTTTATTTTCCCGCGGTCTTGATGGACCTCCATTACCGTTCCGTTAAAATTAGCGAAAGGCCCTTCTGATATTCTTATCGCTTCGGTAATCTCAAAGGTCGTTTTGGGAGTCGGTTTAGTTTCGGTCGCCTCGGTTCTTTTTAATATTGCGTTTACCTCATCCTCGGAAATCGGGGTCGGCCGCCGTCCGGGGCCGATAAATCCGGTTATTCCGGGAGTACTTTTAACCATATACCAAGTCTCTTTGCTCATTTCCATCTTAACCATCAAATATCCGGGGAAAAATTTGCGTTCGCTTATTTTCTTTTTCCCGCCTCTAATTTCGGAAACCTGTTCGGTAGGGATCACTATTTCAGCAACAGCGTCTTTCAAGGTCGTGTTTTTCATCCGGCTCTCTAAGCCGGCTTTGGCCTTCTCTTCAGAGCCTGTTTGAGTATGAACTATATACCATTTCTTATCGCTCATATGCCTACCTGATTATTAACCTTAAAAATTGTGCGCATAAAGTATCGCCTATCCAAAGAAAAACGCCTAAAATGCCGGTGCTGATCAAAACCAATACGGTCGCATCAATCAACTCCTGGCGGGTGGTCCAGGCGACCTTCTTCAGCTCCACCGTTACTTCCGATATAAATTTATTTATTTTTCCAAACATTTTCTCACCTTGCAGGCCAGGAGGGATTTGAACCCCCAACACACGGTTTTGGAGACCGTCGCTCTACCAATTGGAGCTACTGGCCTAAAAAACATTACTTCTTCCGCTCTTTATGCGGAGTATGTTTTCTATCGAAGCGACAGTACTTACTTAGCTCGATCCTGTCCGGGTGTTGTTTTTTATCCTTGGTCCCTGTATAGTTTATTCTTTTGCAGGTTGTGCACTCAAATTGTATTGATTCTCTCATAATTTATTTTGCTTTCTTTAAGCCCCCGACCGGAATTGAACCGGTGGCCCCGTCCTTACCAAGGACGTGCTCTACCGGCTGAGCTACAGGGGCATAAGGCAATTTTCAATTTTACACCCTTGCGAGGGTTTACACATGCCATAACCTACACTGGCAACTTCTTATTAAATTATGCAACCATAAAA
>JADFZM010000205.1 GCA_015232535.1 Candidatus Omnitrophota bacterium | reverse complement strand
GATGTCTATCTTATTTACAATTTCGCTGTTACCGATCAATCTTTCAATCGGCTGGCCGATAGTTTTAGCCATTGCTTCTACTATCGGGTATGCCTCGGGATGGACGGCGCTTTTATCCAGCGGATTAGGGCTGTCGAAAATCCTTAAAAAACCTATGGCCTGCTCGACGGCTTTAGGGCCTAGGCCAGGAACTTGAGAAATGTTTTTTCTTTCTTTGAATTTCCCTTTTTCATTTCGAAAATCAATTATGGCCTTAGCGCGTGCAGGCCCTAATCCTGAAACATAGGTAAGAAGCTCTTTGCTGGATGTGTTCACCTCGACCCCGACTGAGTTTACGCAGCTTTCTACTATATCGTCGAGGGCGTTCTTCAAAAGCCTTTGATCCACGTCATGCTGGTACTGGCCGACCCCTATCGATTTTGGGTCGATCTTGACCAATTCGGAAAGCGGGTCCATCAAGCGGCGCCCTATAGATACAGCTCCTCTAACGGTAACATCATGGTCGGGGAATTCTTCCCGGGCGCATTCGGAAGCAGAGTAAACCGATGCGCCGGTTTCGCTGACCATAATAGTCTTTACATCAGTCAATTCTTCGATGCCCTTTAAAAAATTTTCTGTCTCGCGGCTGCCGGTGCCGTTTCCTATCGCAATAACTTCGATTGAATATTTTTTATACAACGAACAAATCTTATCGGCGGCTTCCCCTTGGCCATTTTCGCTTAAAAGAAATATAGTCGTGTGGTCAAGAAGTTTACCCTGCTCGTTAAGGCAAACGACTTTTGAGCCGGTCCGCAAACCGGGGTCAATAGCCATGACTTTTTTTTGCCCCATAGGAGGCGCCATCAATAAATTCTTTAAGTTTTTCCCGAAGATAGAAATGGCTTCCTGATCGGCCCTTAACTTTAACTCAACCCTGTATTCCGTCTCCAAAGACGGAGATAACAGCCTTTTATAGCTGTCAATACAAGACTCTTTTACCTGTTCTGCGCAAGAGTTCTTTGCCCGCAAACAATGAGAAATAATTATCTCGAAAGCTTTTACCTCCGCAGGAAGGACCCGCAATGTTAAAAATCCCTCCTTCTCTCCCCGGCGGCTTGCCAGAATACGGTGCGACGGCGATTTGTGTGCTATTTCGCTAAAATCATAATAATCCTTAAAATTAACCCCTGCCTCTTCTTTACCGGTGATAATCTTTGTTTTTAAAACCGCTTCTTCCCGGAATAGCTTACGAAGCTTTTCTCTTAATGCGGCGTCCTCATTTATCCATTCGGCAATTATGTCCCGCGCTCCGGCTAAAGCCTCTTCAACGCTTGCGACTTTTTTCTCGGCATTAATATATTTTTTCGCCTCATTCTCCAGAGCTATTGCTTTTTGCTCAAAGATCAATTTCGCCAGAGGCTCCAGCCCTTTTTCTTTGGCTACCGTAGCCTTGGTCCTTCGCTTAGGCTTATAAGGAAGATATAGGTCCTCCAGGACGGAAAGGCTCTGGGCGGACAATATCATATCTTTTAACTCGTCGGTAAGCTTCCCTTGTTCTTTTATTGATTCGAGTATAGCGTCTCTTCGTTTATCAAGCTCTCTAAGCTGATTTAAACGGTCGCGTATTTTACCGACCATGACCTCATCTAAGCTTCCGGTCAATTCTTTGCGGTATCGGGATATAAAAGGAATCGTTGAGCCGCTATCGATAAGCGAGGAAGTATTCCTCACCTGAAGTTCCTTGAGGCCTAATTCTTGAGAGATTGTTTTAGAATAGTCTTTAATCTGAGTCATCGTATGCTTTATTCTATAATACTTTGAAGAGAGAGAAAGTATTAAGTAATATATCTACAATCATTTGAATTCTTAAAAAATATCTGCGATATTACGAATTCGGTACTGTTATAAGGATTCATTGTTCAATGTTATTTTTTCCCATCTCTCCCCAATGCTTATTATTTTACATGTTTGTTTCAAGATTTAGCCATTATTTTTCGCGCCAATCAAGACCCAATCTACAAAAATTTCAAAAAAAGCTTACTCTATATTATTAGCAACTCCGAGAGGCTCTGTAAAACATCGCAGACAATAATAATACAAGTAAGTTATTTAACAAAACATTTTCTGGTTTTGTCAAATAAATTGTGTAAATTGGGTTAAAGGTTTAACTTGCCATTTGA
>JADFZM010000204.1 GCA_015232535.1 Candidatus Omnitrophota bacterium | reverse complement strand
TTGAAAACAAAATTCCGCGAGTCATTCCGGCCTTTTGCCCCGACGGTATTATCCGTATTAGTTTCCGGTTTCTGGATTTTTAATTTCAGGCCTTTTATATTTTTGGCAGTTAATAACTCTATTTCACTTTCCAATTCGTTTTCAGTTAACGAGTTAACAGCAGCCAAATATGTTCTAAACGCCTCTAAGGCCCTGGCGATTTCATCATCTGTATTTTGCCCTTCCATTAGCTGCCAGATCTTTTTTGTAGTAACTATTTCCTGGAATTTTTTATCCTTGATTATATCTTCAAGCTCTATTAAATTTGATAAAAGGTATATGCTTTCGACCGTTCGCAGTAATTTCGCAAGATCTTTTTTCTCGAACCTGAAGCTGTCTTTCTCTTTTGCTTCTCTAATTTTATATAAGATGGCGAAGAATCTATCAATGTGATTTATTTCCCAGTTTAGTCCTTCGCTAGATATAAATTTAAACACTTGATTTAGAAATTTAGGGTCTTTAAATTCATCCGCTATTAAAACCGAAGATGAATTAATTCGACCAAAGACTTTCCTGGCTGATGCTAAAACGTGATGTAATATAGGCAGGCCTTTAACGGAAAGCAAAATCAACTTTATGAATTCCGGGTCAATTAGTCTTAAGTCCTTATTATCAGCTTTTACTAAGCTAATATGATTATTGATAATGTCCTGAACTTCTCTAGCTAGTATCGCGGAATCAGCCCGGGCCTGGGGTTCTAAACCATCAACTACCAATCTTTCCGCCAAAGACGCATTTTTCCAAGTCAATTCAAGCACCATCCTTAAAAAATCAGTTTTATTAGCAATAAATCCGTTAGTATAATTTGATACTCGCCACTCAAATTCCATTTCTCCTGTTTTTCTAGTTTCGCGGCCAACAGCACCGACTAGGTTATGTTTCGCGAAGTTAAGGAAAGAAAATCCCGGGATAGCTTGCATAGAAGCGGCATATCCGCCTATATCTGAAACTCCGGGATTTTGCGCCAGGTTTTCTGCCAATTTCCCCAACCTTTGCCAGGTAAGAGTTTTATGATTCAGCCTTTCAATCTGAGATAAAACAAACCTTTTGTCCGCATCTTGAATAAATTTCTTTATTGACTGCGGGTCTTTTTCCGCAAAATCGGCCATCATTCTCAAGAAATTTTCTTTTGTGAATATAAACCTATAAAAGTAACTTTGCTGTCCGCCTCCGGCTAAAGCTGTCCAATGAGAACGGGCTATCAGCTCTATCTCTCCGGGATTCTTCTCTAATATCGTTTCATTCTCCCGATATAAATCATTGAATGTAGCATACTTTTCGCCCGAGATTTGCCCCTTCATTGCCGCAATAATCTCCTCCGCAAAACCTTTGAAGATAACATGAAAAACGTCAAAATCGGTTATTTTCTCAACAAATGAAGATAACGTTCCGGCGTCCTCTCGCCCTAAAATACTTTCTATCCGCTCCATATGACTTGACAAAATGGAATAATCCCGGAATTTAATATTTACCGGGCCCTTCTCGGCCTTTGCTAATTCATCACCCGATGCCTTTGAGCCGAAATCCTGCAAGTTTACTTCCAAATCGGAAACGCGCCCCACCTCTTGCGAGCCGGACGATAACATATTTCGGTCAACGCCTTTTTGCCCTTCTTTAACGCTGGTCAGGGCTTGGGTATAATCGACATTTGAACCGCCGGAGAAATATTTTCTGGGTATAACAGAGTTTGATTTGGGGTCGTAGTCTTCCTTTATATAGTTATAAACTCCCGTTTGGAAGGCCTCTAAATACTGATTATAAATCTTATTATTAATTTCTTTGTCAGCAACCTCAACGCCTTTTGTTTTCGACTGATTGACATAAACTTGGCCTAAAAGAGACTGCTTTAAATTTTGTTTATACCAGGTTGCCAAAACCATGGAATTGGCGATTTGCCTTAAATTAGCGAAATTCTTACCCTCATTTACTTCTTTTTCGATCTCCGGGATTACGATTTCTCTTATGATTTGGTTTGTTACTTCTTCCTGGCCGCCTTTTGAGTTCGCGGCTTGGCCGGTCTTTTGTAAAACGGAATACTCATCCTCCAACATAACTTTCAGGCGATTATAAACAACAAAAGCGCTCGAATCTCTCTCATAAATTACCGCTTTTTCGGGTACG
>JADFZM010000203.1 GCA_015232535.1 Candidatus Omnitrophota bacterium | reverse complement strand
TAAACAGAGTATTAAGCTATATTAAAGAAAAAGATGAGATAAATAGTTGACAAGCGTACCTAATTGTTATATTCTGTTAACGAACAATAAAGCTTTCTAAACATTTATGATCAACGAAAACAGCCAATTTCCATTTCAGGGTTTAATGACTATTGAAGAGCTCGCCGATTATTTGCGCGTGAAAAAGCGAACTATTTATGAGTGGTTAAAGAAAGATAAGATACCGGCAATAAAGATCGTCGGGCAATGGCGTTTTAAAAAAGAAAGAATAGACGCATGGCTGGACAGCAAACAGGAGCATTCTTGAAAATCGAAATCCGTACAATTTATTTTAACAGATAGGAGCATACATGTATTTGAAGCGACTAGAGCTTTTCGGGTTTAAATCTTTTGCCGACAAAACGGTCCTAAATTTTGAGAAGGGTATAACTGCGGTTGTCGGCCCAAACGGTTGCGGCAAAAGCAATATTTTTGATGCTATCCGCTGGGTTTTAGGCGAACAAAGCGTTAAAGAATTGCGCGGTTCGGCGATGTGCGATGTTATCTTTAACGGCACGGACAAAAAGCCTTCCTTAGGATTCGCCGAGGTGAGCCTGGTTTTTGACAACAACTCGCGCAGCCTTCCGATGGATGAGAACGAGATCATCGTGACCCGTAAGCTTTTCCGATCCGGCGAGAGCGAATATCTGTTAAACAAACAAACCTGCCGCTTGAAAGATGTCCAGGAGCTTTTAATGGGGACAGGTATCGGCGCGGAGGCTTATTCTCTTGTCCAGCAGGGCAAGGTCGACTTAGTTGTGAGCGCTAAGCCGGAAGACCGACGCTTGATATTTGATGAGGCGGCAGGCATAACCAAATATAAGGTAAAGAAAAAAGAGGCTTTAAGTAAATTAGATGACACGGAAGGGAATCTGCTTAGGTTAAACGATATTTCAACCGAAGTCAAAAGGCAGATCGCCTCAATAGAACGCCAGGCCAATAAAGCGAGGAAATACAAAGACGAATATGAGAAGCTTAAGGCTATGGAAGTCAAGTTTGCCCGTTATCTTTTAAACAAATCCGAGGAAGAAGGCCGCAATATAACCTTTATTATAGATGAGCTTAAGTCCAAAGAAGAGTCGCTGAATAAAGAAGCCGCTGATTTGGCGCAAGGGTTGGCCGATCAGCTAAATTTCCTGGACGAGATCGAAGAAAAAATCAACGAAATCCATTCGGACGAGATAAAACTCGACGGCCAGATAGACTTGAATAACCGCCAGATAGATTTTAACAACGAGAGGATAGACTCGCTTAATAAGGCCCAGGTTAGGTTAAGCGAGCAAAAACAGCTTTTGATAGAAAAATGCAAGGAACAAAAAACAAGGATCGAGGAGGCAACCTTCAACACCGCGGAACTAGAGTCGTCTGTTTCGACGGACGAAAAGGTCTTGAGCGAAAAGAAGAATAATCTTTCCTCTTTGGAAAGGCTGGTAAAGGAAGCTAAAGAGAAGATACGCGCGCATGAAGAAAATATAATGCATCTCTCCGCTAAACAGATAGGCCTTAGGAATCATTTGACCGATAATATGAAAGAGACCCAAGGGTCGCTAGCAAGGAAGCGCAGATTAGAGATAGAGCGTGATAAGGTAACAATGGAGAAGCAGACCGTAGAGGAAAGGCTTAATAACTCGAATCTGCAGCTGAATGTTTTGGGAAACGATATCGGTTATCTTTTTAGCGCCAAAAACGATAAAGACTTGAGCTTGCGCCACCTTCGTTCCGAGATCAACCGCCTTGATTTGGAGATATCCGATCTGGACAAGAAAAAGGTTTTTTTCCGTTCTCAGAAAGAGTTTATCGAAAAATTAAATACACAGTACCACGAAATGCCGGAAGTGATGGTCGAGGGTAAAATAATCACCCAGACCCCGCCTTTGGAGCATCATAACGGGATTATCGGCAAGGTGAAACAGGTTGTACCGGTAAACGGTAATTCGCTCGAGGCGCTTAAGGACAAGATTTTAGGCACTGAGGATAAGCAATGGTATGAGATTGTTTGCGAGACAAAATTCATTGAGCTTGACCCCGCCCATATGGAGGCTAGGATTGGGGAGTTGGAGAACCAAATATGCGTTTTGTCGTCCGAGAAAGAGCGCTTAAGCACTTTGATAAAAGAAGAGATCGTGATCCTCCAGCAGATAGAGCAAAAGGTTCAATCAAAGGAAAAGGAACGATCGATTTTAGAGGCTC
>JADFZM010000202.1 GCA_015232535.1 Candidatus Omnitrophota bacterium | reverse complement strand
AGATTGCTTTTGATTATAAATTGCAAAGTATTGCTTTTCCCTGTATAAGTACAGGGGTATACCGTTTCCCTAAGCAAATTGCGGCGCAAATCGCTGTTCAAACAGTAACTGAATCTGCGCAAAAATCGAAAATCGAAGTTATATTTGCCTGTTTTGACGAAGAAAACTTTGAAATTTATTCTAAATTAACGGAAAAAAGATAATGTCAGGCGCTGAAAAACAAAAACATAGCTTGGAGATACCGGTTATTTATCGTAAAGCCTTTTTGCTGTTTAAGGATAACCTCAATTTATTTCTCCCTTTCGGATTAATTTACGGCATGGGCGGCGTTGCATACCGGGTGATGTCTAAAGCTTTTTCTACGGGTGTGCCGTCCGATAACATACTTATTCCTTTATTTCTGGATGTTATATTTGCCACATTAGCTAATATCATGGTTATATATTCTGCCTGGAGAATATACAAAGGTGAAGAGGTTCCGGTCTATGAGGTATTAAACAAGGCTTTCCTTAAATACGGGGTTTGCCTTTTGGCAACCTTGTTTTCCTTGTCGATAGTATTTTCGGGGCTTTTACTTTTTATACTCCCCGGGATTTATTTCGCGACGGTATACAGTTTTGTGATCATTTTCATTGTTATTGAGGGAAGCCCGTTATTTTGGTCATTTTCACTTAGCATAGGTTTAGCCAGGAAGGCTTTTGCGAGAGTTTTAGTCTTTTCACTGATAATGCCGGTCATATTCCTCGCTTTATACTCGCTGGCTAAGGAATATTTCGATAAATATCCGACGCTAGTTTACTCCGTCACGCTTGCTTTGACCGCTATACTCACTCCTTTAGGGGTGATCGCCCAGGTAATTCTATTTTGCCGAATGAAAGAAAATTTCAGCCGGGAAATATTATGAGCCGGATTGACCATTATACCGTATCGGAATTAAATAATTTTATCCGCGATGTTATTGCCTCCGGTTTTCCGCAAGCTGTTTGGGTATGCGGTGAAATCCAGCAGTTTGACCGAAATAAAGGGAAAAAACACGTTTTTTTTGAGCTGGCCGAAAAAGAAGAGGGCTCGAGCGAAATAAAAGCTAGGATCGGCCTGGTGATATTCTCCACCCGCAAGGATTTCATAGAAAATAAGATTAAGGAAAACAAGGAATTCTTCTCTTTGAAGGATGATATTGAGGTGAAATTCCAATGCCGGGTCGATTTCTATGCGCCGCACGGGGCGGTAAGGCTTATCGTCGAGGATATTGACCCTTTTTATACCCTTGGTAAATTGGCGCAGGAAAAACAAAAGCTCATTAAGCTTCTTAAGGAAAAAGGGGTGCTGGATAAAAATAAGGCTTTAGAGCTGCCTATTGTTCCGTTAAATATCGGGTTGATCACCTCACATGATTCGGCCGCATACAATGATTTTATATCGGAGTTAAAGTCGAGCGGTTTCGGGTTTACGATTTATTTAAGAAATACTATCATGCAGGGAAAGAAAACGGAAAAAGATGTTTGCTCGGCGATCGAAAGCCTGGAGGGGATCGACGGCCTGGACCTCATTGTGATAACCAGAGGAGGCGGATCAATAGCGGATCTTAGTTGTTTTGACAGCCAAAAGATCGCCGAGAAAATAGCCGGTTCAGCTTTACCTGTCCTTAGCGGTATAGGCCATGAGATAAACCTGACGGTTACCGACCTGGCGGCGCATACTTTTGCCAAGACTCCGACGGCAATAGCGGCTTTTATCGTAGGCTTGGTCGAGAAATTCCGGGATGAAGCCGAGTCAAGAATCACAGCTGTCTTTGATGCGGCGTTAAGCCGATTTGTGTTAGAGAAAGACAGCCTTAGGGATATTGCAAAAAATTTGCAAAGTTCCGCGCAGGGGTATCTTTCCCAGAACAGGGAAAGGATTTTGGGCATTAAACAGGAAATGGTATTTAAAGCGGAAAACATACTGAAAGATAAAAAAGAAGCTATTTCTCGGCTTAAAGACGGATTATTTAAAGCGGCGGAGGCCTTCCTTTTAGACGAGAGAAAAAGGGCGGAACATATATCAAAAGTCCTGAAGATAGCCGATCCGGCTCAGTCATTGAAAAGAGGTTTTAGCATAACAAGAAGCAAAGAAGGCAAAGTCATAAAGACGATAGAAGGAATCGCCCCTAATTCCCTCTTAGCAACGCAGCTTTATAATGGCAGGATAGAAAGCACGGTAAATAAAATTAGAAAGGATTAAGCGCGTGAAAGATAA
>JADFZM010000201.1 GCA_015232535.1 Candidatus Omnitrophota bacterium | reverse complement strand
CAGATTAGGACATTTTCATTTTGGTCATTTAGGACATTACCATTTTGGTGTTACACAAAATAATTTTATCGCTAATTTTATCGGGTTAAGCCTTCCCAACTTTGGGAAAATCGATATCTGTTTCGAATATGTGATTGAAATAATTGGTATAGATGTTAAGCGCGATAAAAGCTATCAGGTCTATCAATGCTTCAGGGCTGTAACCTGCCTTAAAAAATAAATCCAATTTGGCTTTAGCCGGATTGCCTTTTGTTTTAACGATCTCTCGGGTAAGTTCAGATAAAGCGGAAATTTTTGTATCCTTGGATTTATTGCTTCGAATTTCCTTAATTTGCTCTTCGCTTAAACCGACTGATTTACCGATCGCCGAATGGGCGCATAGGCAGTATTCGCATTCATTTTCTTCGGCCGCTGCCAAGGCGATAACCTCAATTTCTTTAGCCGATAAAGAACCTTTGCCCAAAGTTTCCCTGAAATTCAATAGGGCCTTTAAAGCGGAAGGCGAATTGGCCATAGCGGCGTAAATATTCGGGACCATTCCGATCTTAGCTTTCACGTTGTTTAATATCTCCTGCGCTTGCTGATTCCCTTCTTTTTCTTTTAAAGCTTTAACATATAACATATTCGCCCCTTTCATTAAGTTAATTTTCTAGGGTTTAGTCGCTGTGTATAAATTAACCTTACATAATTTGTCTTGCAATAATTATTCCATATTGTTAAATTATTGCTATATTTTTATCAGCAACAAAACAAAATATGCCGCAAAAGATTAAAAAATCCGCTTTTCCCCTTAATCTCGAGGATCCCAATTCCTGGGTCGACCTTTATGGAGATTACCTCTTCCGTTATGCCATAAGCCGCCTGCGCAGCAAAGAATTCGCCGAGAATGCCGTTCAGGAAACATTTTTGGCCGCGCTAAAAGCCAAGAGTAATTTCGGCGGCCGTTCGACACCAAAAACCTGGCTTATCGGTATTCTAAAACACAAGATAGTCGATATAATCCGCTCAAAGTATAAAGACATCTCGGCCTCAGCGATTGACGACGATCAAAAAGCGGTAGATAACCTATTTGATAGTAACGGCAATCCCGCCCAATACCCGATGGACTGGTCGCCAAACCCGAGAAAAATCGCCGAGAATAAAGAATTCTGGGAAACTTTCGAGAAATGCCTTAAAAAGCTGCCTCCTCATATCGCTGACGCCTTTGCCTTAAGGGAAATCGATAATTTGGATAGCGAAAAAATTTGTAAGGTTCTTAAAGTCAAGCCGACAAATCTTTGGGTTATGTTACACCGAGGCAGGCTTTTACTGCGCGCCTGCATGGAGAACAATTGGTTCAAGGACAATAAATCATGAAAAAAGAATCCGACATAGTATCCTGCAAAATAGCCTCAAAACTGATTTCCGACAGTTTTGAGCGAAAACTATCTTTAAAAGAAGCCGTGTCTCTTAAAGCCCATCTTTATATTTGTAAAACATGCGTATTCTTTAAAAACCAGGTTTCCGGGTTAAGAGAAATCATATCAAGATATCCCAATTTAGCTTTCGGGATTACCCCTTCATCAAGCACATCCCTTTCACGGGACGCCAAGGACAAAATAAAAGGCCTACTGGCGAAAAGCCAATAATTTTTTGATTTCTAAAAATAAACTCCGTCATCCTGAGTAATTTAACTGCGATAAATCTCTTAATAGATTCTTCGCTTTGCTCAGAATGACGGAGAATTATTTTGTCCTAAATAATTTTCCTTAGGCTCTTTTAGCTAATTCCTTATCCAGAAGAATTACTGCCGAGGAATCTTCCTTAATATATTGCATCTTTGCCAGAATTTCCGTCGGATTCTTCTCTTCTTCCACCTGTTCGTTAATATACCACTGCAGAAGGACCACAGAGGGGTTATCTTCAAGTTTTGTTGCCATTGAATAGAGATTGTTGATGCTAGCAGTCACTGTTTTCTCATGCTCGAGTGTCTGCTCAAAAACATCTTTGATCGACTTAAAGGTCGAAGCCGGCTTATCGATAGCTCCGAGCTCGACTTTTTCACCCCGGTCACAGAGAAAGCCGAAAAACTTCATCGCGTGTTCAAGCTCTTCTTTAGCCTGAAACTTCATCCAATGGCTGCAGCCTGATAAATTCCTATCCTCAAAATACGCTGCCATGGAAAGATAAAGATACCCGGAAAACAATTCCTTGGTAATTTGATCGTTTATCGCCTTTACTAGTTTCTTATCCATTTCTCTCCTCTTTCTTTTTT
>JADFZM010000200.1 GCA_015232535.1 Candidatus Omnitrophota bacterium | reverse complement strand
AAAAGCGGCGTTAGGCAGTTTTTGGGGAGTTTATACAACGAGACAAGATAAAAATAATAATTAGGTATGCGTCCCCGGATCTTTCTGGTACCCGGTACTACTTCCTGTGAGGCTGTCAATATATTTTTCGACCGACTCAACATGTTGATGGGTTATTTTATCTAAAAGGCTGTTATATTTCTTTCCAGTCCTTGTTTTCTTGAATTGCTCGATTTCTTCCAATTCGCCTGCCATAAATTGAGCCGGGATGTTGTTGCTTTTATATCGCGCCAATTTACAGCCGGTCTTAGAGGAATAGAATTTAATTAATTCTTTAATTTCATCATGCGAAAAGTACTGATCGTATATGGGATAATATAATGCACTTACCATATCAGCATTCATCTCTTCTAAGAATCGTCCTCGTTCGTTTTCCTTTAATGGTGTTACCGTACTGAATAAAGTTTTAAGCCATTCAACATTTTGACTATGCGGATCGATAAACTGAACGAGTTTCTTAATGTCACTTTCTTTGGAAGAATTCATTTAGACAACTTCCTATCCCATGAATTTTATTTTGCGATATTAATGTGCTGGACTTCGATGTCCTTTAAAGTGCCATTCTCAAACTTTAACTTCCCCCATTTGTAATACCAAACTCGTTCGCCGATATCACTTCTATCGCCTTCATATATCCACAATTCAATAGTCTTATCATGTAATACCTTTCTTGTGGGCAAGCCCAACACTAAAGCAACTTGCTCCTTATCCATGCCTAATATTACTTCGCTATTCTCTAGAGCAACTGTGATATCGCCACTGAGATTTTTGTTCTTATCCAAATAATCTGATATGCGTTTCTTTATTCGAAAATATTCTTTCGCATTCTCTGTATCTGAATATGCTGTAAACGAATTAATTAATCCCTGCGTAAATAACTGTATCTTGGGCGGATGCTCAACATAAACTTCAGAATAAAGAGGAAATTCACGCAGGTAATTACATCCGCTTAATAAAAATACAATAAAAGCAATTTTTAATATTCTTTTATCCATTTTAATTTTCCATTTTTATAAGTTTAGTTAAACACGATTCCTTGACGGCTAAGGCGCATCAGGAAATCCCGGCGCGCGTCCAACAGCCTGTCCACCGAGAGGTACATCGCCACCTGCCCCATAGATAACACTATTTACCGCATAATTACTGTTGTGATTTAATGCGCTGTACTGAAAATTTCCGGCAAAGGTTTGATTATATAAATTGATCGCGTCACCTAACCCCTGCCGATTTACTTCAACTGTAATTGAATCCGTGTATCGCCCACCTAAAGATAAAGACTCTTGGGTTGTCTTATATGTACCCCAACTCTTTAAATCTCCTATCGTATCTGAAGTTTGTATCATCCCATTTGCATCGGGCCCCATTTCGAACTCGCCATTTGCCAAATCCCTCGAAAGAAGGACATTATGTCTGGGTCCTGTTGTGCTACCGGGACGATTTCCTGATCTTCCGAGAGGCCGTGAGACTCTTTCTGCCGCAGTATCCTTTTGGTTAACATTTAAATCATGCATGGCTCTTATTTTTGCTTCATACTGCGCAATAGCCACGTCTCGATTGGATCTAAAGCCATTTCCTGCTTTCAAATTCTGGAATTGCTCGGATTTAACAAAAGCATTTCCGCCAATTCCTCCTAATACTCCTCCGGTAAGACCTCCCGCAAAGCTATCCCAACTGTCCGTTGCTGCGGCAGCACCACCTCCTAGAATTAGCATTCCAGATACATATTGCCCTGTCATCTGATGGGCTGCTGCAATTCCTCCTCCCCATCCTCCTATCCCGCCCATTACCGCACCAATGGCCCCACCCATTAGCGCGCCCTTCCAGCCTCCGGTGAGGCCACCTGTTAAAGCTCCGCCAGCCGCTCCTCCAATCATCCCGGCCATCGCCAAAGAAAGCCCCAGCCCTGCTGGGCCAAGAAAAATTGTTAACGCAACACCCAAAACCGCTCCGGCAAAACTTTTCCAAAAATTCCCCCAACTCCATTTATGCCCCGTCGGATCAATTCTGTTTACAGGATTATTTCCACAGTATGAATATCGGTTTAGTGTTTGCGGATCACCCGGGCTTTGGACTATCGTATCCGGAGTGATGAAGCGGCCGATTTGCGGAGAATAATATCTGGCACCATAGTAGTACAGCCCCGTCTCATCGTCGAAGGGTTTGCCGGTAAAGTAATACATCGCGGCTGCCCCGTCATCGCCGTAGCGTTCCTGCCTTGAGAAAGAACCGAA
>JADFZM010000001.1 GCA_015232535.1 Candidatus Omnitrophota bacterium | reverse complement strand
AAGAATTACTGTTCAACGTGCGGCAACAAGCATTCTTGCCACTCCGAGGAAGAGTTGAAAAAAATCTTTTCCGAAGTCAGGGATTCCGCCGGTAAAATTATTGAGAAAAAGGGCGAGACGTCCTATGGGATTGGCTTGTCCTTGGCAAGGATAACACAGGCCATTCTTCATGATGAAAACGCAGTTTTACCAGTCTCCAGCCTGATCACCAATTATTTAGGTATGCGCGATGTCTATCTAAGCCTTCCCGCCGTAGTTGGTAAAAAAGGCATTAGAGAGGTTTTAAAACTCAAGCTTATTAAAAAAGAAGAGGAAGCGCTCAAAAAATCTGCCAAAGCGCTTAAAGAAGTTCTTAAAGGAGTCGGTTTATAAAAATCTTTCAAGGAGGTCAATGATGGGCAAATGTGATATTAGCGCAACAGAAATTTCTTTTGGTGTCGAGAGGAGGAGCCAATGGTTATTCTGGTTAAGATAGTTGGAGTCTTGATTATGGCGTTGGGCCTAGTGATATTTGCATCGCCACAGTTTACGCAAAAAATTTTTGATTTTTTTAAGGAAGGCAAGAGAATCTATTACGCCGGGGTCATCCGCACCGTTGTTGGTCTTGTCCTTTTTATCTGTGCATCCCGAAGCTCGGTTCCGCTAGCGGCCATTGCCCTTGGGCTTATGTTTTTGGTAAGCGGTATCGTGATCTTTGCCGCAGATCCAGAAAAATTAAAGGCCTTTATCTCTTCTTACAGTGAAATGCCAAGCTTGGTCATCCGTCTGTTGGGTTTGGTGGCAGCTTCCTTTGGGATTTTAATTTTTTCAATTTTTTAAAAGGCGGAGAGCAAAAAGGCAGGGAACCAAATAATAACCAGTTTGCAAAAGGAAAAAAGAATAAAAGCCAAAGTTAATCAAGATGCTTGTGTGGGTAGTCAAGATTGTATAAATGCTTGTCCTGAAGATTTTAAAATGGAGGGTGGAAAAGCGGCAGTCCATGTTACAGAAGTTCCGAAAGGGGGCAGAAGAGAAATGTAAAGCTACGGCAGACGCCTGCCCGGCTGCAGCGATTACGGTTGAGTAATTATTGCGATATTGGTGAATAAAGAAAGGAGAATCAACATGGCAAGAAATGATTTTCACTGGATGATTAGGCCGTTAGCCCATTGTAAAGAAGGCTGCAGTCTATTGTCCTGGGCAAGACAATAAACTACCTAACTTTTGCTGCCCAACATACTTTCTTATTGAAAGTTTTTTATTTTTAGAGTCGAATCGCAACTAAGTAACAACAGGTTCTAAAAATGGAGGAAGACATGAGAAGAAGTTTAGTAATCTTATTCGCGGTAGCTTTGTTTGTGGTAACAGGGTTAAGTTCATTATCTTTTGCGCAAGGAATGAAGGGAATGATGGGTGATCAACCCATGATGGGAAAAGGGATGATGAAAAACGACATGATGGTAAAGTGTCCAATACATGACATGATTAAAGGAATGCTGGAAAAAACAGTAATCGCCACTTCAGATGGCGGAGTGATTGTCTTGGCTGGCAATAAGCTTATGAAATATGATAAAGATCTTAATCTCGTGAAAGAAGTCGAGATCAAGGTCGATATGGAGGCCATGAAGAAGGATATGGCAGAAATGATGAAAAATTGTCCCATGATGAAAGGCGGAATGATGGGGGCAGGTATGGCCGGACAGAATACGCCACCCGTCAGCGGGACAGAGGAGAAAAAATAGCAAGGGTAAGAGGTTTTCTTATGGCAGTCGACCCGGTATGCAAAATGCAGGTCTCGGAGCAGGGGTCTATCAAAGCTGAGCATGATGGCCAGATGTTCTATTTTTGTAGCGAACATTGTCGGCAGAAATTTCTAGTTCAGAAAAATAGGGGCGGGGCTTCGTCTCCCGAAAAGAGGCCAAGTTCTGGCCCTGTTTATACCTGCCCCATGCATCCTGAAGTTGAACAGGATCATCCGGGGGATTGCCCGAAGTGCGGCATGACACTTGAATCCCAAAACGTCGATAACGCCGAAGAAGAGGAGCAAAAAGAGAGTCGTTCCCTTGCTCGCAAATTTTGGATCGGATTGGTTTTCGCGGTCCCGGTTTTCATTCTAGCCCTGCAGGAAATGATTCCAGCTTTCAGTTTTAAAGGGCTTATTTCGTCTAAATTCTCTGGTTGGCTTCAATTCATTCTGGCAACTCCAGTTGTTTTCTGGGCCGGAGGATTTTTCTATACAAGGGCTTGGAAATCCATTGTAAACCGTAGTTTGAATATGTTTACGCTTATTGCCATGGGCGTGAGTGTTGCGTATTTTTACAGTGCGATAGCTCTTGTGTTTCCGCAGATATTTCCGGAATCATTTCGAATGGGTGGGGAATTAGGACTTTATTTTGAAGCAGCCGTCTTTATTACGGTTTTAGTTATTTTTGGACAATATTTGGAGGCGAGAGCCAGAGCTAAAACCGGTCAGGCGATTAAGGCCTTGTTAGGCCTGGCGGCAAAGAATGCGCATCGTTTAAAAGATGGGAAAGAGGAAGAAATCCCGGTCGACGATATTCAGAAAGGTGATTTTTTACGCGTCCGTCCTGGCGAAAAAGTTCCGCTAGACGGTGTGATCACAGAAGGCAAGAGCACAATCGATGAGTCGATGATTTCCGGGGAGCCTACCCCGGTTGAGAAAAAAGCAGGTGACCGTGTGATCGGGGCAACCGTTAATCAAACCGGTGCGTTTGTAATGAAAACAGAAAAGATCGGTTCAGAAACGCTATTGTCGCAGATCATTCATATGGTTTCGGATGCGCAACGCAGCCGCGCGCCGATTCAGGGATTGGTTGATAAAGTGGCTGGATATTTTGTTCCGGTCGTAATTTTGGTTTCCCTGATCACATTCATTGTTTGGTTAATATGGGGACCAAAACCGGCCCTGGCCTATGCTTTGGTAAATGCCATTTCTGTCCTCATTATTGCCTGTCCTTGTGCCTTGGGGTTAGCGACGCCGATGTCCATTATGGTTGGTGTAGGGCGAGGCGCGAAGGCGGGAATTTTGGTAAAGAATGCGGAAGCCCTGGAGAAGGCCGAGAAGATTACCTATGTTTTAACCGATAAAACCGGAACCTTGACCGAAGGAAAGCCCCGGGTGACGGCCAATTATTTATCAGCGGGAATTGATGAAAAATATCTGTTTGAAATAGCGGGTTCTTTGGAAAAAAGCAGTGAGCATCCTTTAGCGCGGGCAGTGGTTGATTACGCGAAGGAAAAAGGAATTAACCTTAAGGATATTCAGGGTTTTGAATCTGTGACCGGCGGAGGCGTTAAGGGAAAACTTAAAGGCCAAGATGTATTTCTAGGTAAAGATAAATTCATCGAAGGACTGACCGGGAAACTCCCCGATGATTTAATGAAGCAGGCTACAGATTTTCAGGAAAAAGCGCAGACGGTTGTTTGGGTTGGCGTGGATAAAAAAGTCATTGGGATATTAGGGATTTCTGATCCGATAAAAAAGACCAGTCTTGCGGCCATTGAAGAGCTTCATCGATTGGGGTTAAAGGTAATCATGCTAACCGGGGATAATAAGAAAACAGCCCAGGTCATTGCTAAGGAATTGAAAATCGATGATGTCCGATCAGAATTAGCGCCGCAGGATAAACAGAAAATTGTTAAAGAGTTAAAAGCTCAGGGTGCTTTGGTTATGGTGGCTGGTGACGGAATTAATGACGCTCCGGCGTTAGCTGAGGCCGAGGTGGGTGTGGCGATGGGGACAGGAACCGATGTTGCGATCAAGAGCGCCGGGATCACGTTGGTTAAAGGAGATCTTCAGGGAATTGTCAAAGTATTGAAATTAAGCCGGGTAGTAATGCGAAATATCCGGCAGAATCTGTTTTTCGCTTTTATTTATAATGCGGTCGGAGTTCCTGTAGCTGCCGGAATTCTTTATCCGTTTTTCGGGGTGCTGTTAAGCCCAATGATCGCCGGCGCAGCGATGAGTTTTAGTTCGGTTTCGGTGATTGGCAATTCACTTAGGTTGAGGAGATTAGAATTGTAGAAACAAGAAATGGATGGTGTCGGAAAGTCGGAGACTGGGTGGTGAAGGGAGAAGTGTTTTTTAAAAATTATTTATTTCTCAGTTGCCGTTCCGTTATTAACTTTTCTTTTCCATTCGCGAGGATATCCTCTTGTTGTTCCTGTGGTAGCTTGAGCAAGTTGAGTATTTGGGTAATACGCACTCTTGAAGTTCCAAGCTTTTTGGCAAGCCCATTTTGAGAAAGTTTTTCTTCCTGCATCATCCGTGCGTATTCCATGGCCTTCTCAATAGGGTTTTCGTAGGATTCAACAAAGTCATGATGCTCCTGCTCGCGCTTCGTTATAATCTTGCCCGGAGCGATAAAATCAGGTTTTGGGCCTCGAAACAGAGTTTTGGTCTTGTTGTGCCATTTATAATAGTAAGGTATTTCTTCAGTTATAACTTTTGAATTTGTTCGCTTCGAGTCCTGTTCGGGGAGCCAATTGAAAATCCGAACTTTCTTCGGATTATAGCCCCAGTTACTTATCGTAGCTGGGGCTTTTTTATAGGCTAACACACATATTTTTATATAAAGATTCCGAGTTCGGATTTTACCTTAATTGACCCCTCAATTCAAAAATCCGAACTTCTGTCGAAAGATTTATTAATGTGGATTTTTTGTTTAAGGATGATATAATCATAGCCGTAAGTTGGCGATGAGGTTCGCCAAGCAAGAACTGCCCAGGAAATCTCTTGGGATGATAACCTCTACTCATAAAAAGGTAGAGGTTTTTTATAAAAAAAGATGGCCTCTACCAAAAAGAGTTGGTAGTGGCCTTTTTTATTCTAAGCCGCGCCTAAATAGGAAGAAACGTATAAGGAGGTGTTTTAAAGACATGAGCGCAGATATAACTCCTTTGGTAATTGGATTGTTGGTATTTTTGGCAAGCATCATATCGCTAAAGCTTAAGCTATCGGTAGCTATTATCGAGATACTTCTCGGCGCTGTTGCTGCTTATTTTGGGTTGCAATCTGAGGATTGGATGCTTTATTTGGCTGGTTTTGGCGGGATTGTGCTTACTTTTCTTGCGGGAACAGAGATTGATACTCGTCTTATGCGGCAGAAGTTTAAGGCAAGCTTCCTTATCGGCACAATGTCTTTCCTTTTGCCTTTTGTTGGAACATTTCTATACACGCACTACTTTGCTGGTTGGACGCTTCGTGCTTCGCTCATAGCTGGCACTGCGCTGTCAACGACGTCCCTTGCGGTTGTTTATTCTGTCTTGGTTGAGACCGGCCTTTCAAAAACTGAGACAGGAAAACTTCTCATGTCGGCAACGTTCATCACAGATATGGGAACCGCCCTTGCGCTGAGCATACTCTTCATCAAGCCAACACTATACACCTTAGTATTCATCGTTGTTTCAATAATAGTTATTATCTTCGCGACAAAGTTTTCGCACATTGTTTTTGATAACCCGAAGCTGAAGAATAAGGTGATTGAGCCGGAAATAAAATATGTATTCCTGTTGCTCCTCGTCTTTATGTATTTTGCCAACCTCGGAGACGGACACGCAGTATTGCCTGCATTCCTGCTCGGTCTGCTCATGTCGAGACACTTTTCAGAAACTTCTGAGACAAAGGTTGTCCGAAACAGGTTAAGAACGGTTGCCTACGCGATCATTACGCCAATATTTTTCATAGTAGGCGGCCTCAAAGTTTCTGTCCCAATGATTTCTGCCGCTTTCGGACTATTTGTTATCCTGTTCCTGCTAAAGATTGCCACTAAGTTTTTGGGCGTCTATTTCCTTGCCAAAAAATACATCCCACAAGGAAGCATGTACACAACGCTACTTATGAGCACAGGACTAACTTTTGGGACAATATCAAGCGTCTTTGGACTCACAGCCGGAATCATAAACCAATCACAATACTCAATACTCGTAGGGGTGGTGATCGCAAGCGCAGTAATCCCCACATTCATCGCCCAAAAATGGTTCATGCCAGTCGAAGAAGAAGACATAGTAGACAAGGAAGATGGCTCAGAAAACGGCCACTAACACAACACAGTCCAGCGACTGCCTGTTTTAGAGCTATTCAGACCAAAATATAGAGTTACACAAAAGTTCGGATATTTGGGGTGCCCGGGGAGCCAATGTGGACAATCAGTCAAACTTTGACTGTTGTCGGTTAACGCCTCGTCGGTAGCAATATCGGCGGGGCGTTTTTCTTTAGAAGGTAAAGATGCCGTAGAGTTCTCTACGCAGGAAATGCTTGAGTATCTCCATTGTATTCAAAGATATTCAGCGATAAGCCCCAGAACTTACTGGTGCGAATTCCCCTTCTTCATAGTAATCAGCCAATTTAAGCAGAAATACTACCTAGGATGCCGCCCAGAGGATTTGGCACACATCGAAACCATCGATAAGAGTGCTTGGGAAAGGCATCTGGCTCACCTGAATCGTTTAGATACCTTTCCTCTCGATAAAGCTGAATACTATTTGAGGCTAAAAGAATCTCATGGTGTTAATGGCATAAGAGGACTGGCTAAGATTACTGGGGAGGACTGGTCATACATTGCCAAAATTCTCAGGACCCTTGATCTGCCTGAATCTGTTAAGGATTTTTTACGGAGCAATAAGGACGACCCAGTTATTCTGCGATTCTTTCACCTTCGGAAACTACTCGAAATTGTGCGACAGGGCGAGGAGCTTTTACAAATGAGCCGTTATAGAGAACTTATGCAGGAATTAGAAGAAAGAAAAAATCTTGTTGCTTTAAGATCATTTCTATATCCGCACCTTCGGATGGCCGCAAGTATCACTATGGTAGAACACTAGTAGCGCTTGTAAATGCTATAACTCTTTAAATAATGTACGCATACGGAAATTTATTGAGTTATTAACATGGGGATACTGTTAATGTTTTAATTAATGAAAACAACGAAGCAGAAAATCTTAGCCCGTACTTGGAATTACGACTTATTGAAGTAAAATAATCAAATGAGCCTATTATACCTAGGTATAATTGACCAATCTTGAGTGCTGTAATAGGATTACATTAAATAATATTAGAGTCTATTAGTAGACATTAGTACGTTAGATAGGAATGTTATTTGTGGATGATATTATTAGAACAAAAGAAGCGGCAAAGTATTTAAAAGTCGGGGAAGCGTTTATTCGTCAGCTTATTCGCCTGAAGAAGTTGAGGGCATATCGGGAAGGACGTCGCGGCGGATACAGGATTCTAAAAGAAGATATAAATATATACATTAAACAGAAGCTGAAAAGCTAATAATGCCTTCGCTCAAAACTTGCGAAGGCATTATTGTCTATGAGGAAGGAGAGCCTGTATGGCTAAACCAAATAATATGGCGACTGTGGCAACATCGGATCTACCGAAAGCCCTGACCGGTATTCAGGGTTTAGATGAGATTACATTCGGAGGCTTGCCAAAAGGGCGGCCGACTTTAATCTGCGGAGGGCCGGGTTGCGGCAAGACGCTTTTGGCCATGGAGTTTCTTTGCCGGGGGGCCCTGCAATATAATGAACCCGGCGTCTTTATGGCTTTTGAGGAGAAAGAGCAGGACCTGGTCGAAAACTTTTCCTCGCTCGGATTCGATCTGAAGTCGCTGGTAAAACATAAAAAGCTCGCTATCGATTATGTCTACATCGAGAGAAGCGAGATCGAGGAAACTGGAGAATATGATCTTGAAGGACTATTCGTGCGTTTAGCCGCCGCGATCGACTCGATCGGGGCTAAAAGGGTAGTGCTCGATACGATCGAGGCCCTGTTTTCAGGTTTTTCGAATACCTCGATCTTGCGCGCGGAATTAAGACGGCTTTTTCGTTGGCTTAAAGATAAAGGGGTCACGGCTATCATTACCGGTGAAAAAGGCGAGAAGCTGCTTACAAAGCATGGCCTGGAGGAATATGTTGCTGATTGCGTCATATCCCTCGATAACAGGGTCAACGAACAGATAGCGACGAGGCGCCTTAAGATAATAAAATACCGCGGCTCAAGGCACGGAACCAATGAATACCCGTTTCTCATAAGTGATAATGGTATCTCTGTATTCCCGATGACATCATTACTTTTAGCAAGTGCTGTAAGTTCAGAGCGGATATCGTCCGGAATAAAGAGCCTTGATGAGATGTTAGGAAATAAAGGCTACTTCAAGGGAAGCGCTATTCTTGTTTCAGGTTCCGCTGGAAGCGGTAAGACCAGCTTTGGCGCACAGTTTGTAGATTACGTCTGCCGCAACGGCCAGCGCGCTCTATGCTTCGCGTTTGAAGAGTCTGAAGGCCAGCTATCCAGAAATATGAAGAGTATAGGTATTAACCTTAAAAGA
The DNA here is from genome assembly GCA_015232535.1 of Candidatus Omnitrophota bacterium. Taxonomy (GTDB): domain Bacteria; phylum Omnitrophota; class Gorgyraeia; order Zapsychrales; family Zapsychraceae; genus JADFZM01. The sequence goes on along the minus strand of JADFZM010000001.1, from coordinate 104,444 downwards.
TGGATAGATAAAGGGCTTTTAAAGATTGCCGCCAACAGGGCAACGCTTTGCGGCCTTGAGATGCACCTTGTCATGGCGCATACAGCTGTCAAAGAGTTTAAACCAGATGTCGTCGTTATAGACCCGATCACTACACTTATAGGGTCCGGCCTTGCGGATGACGCAAAGGCAATGATAGCGCGGCTTATAGACTTTCTGAAAAATGACGGAATAACGATTCTGGCGACAGACTTGAACCTGATGGCCGATAAGGGCGACGCGGCTGAAATAGGGATATCCTCCCTTTGCGATACATGGATGAAACTTTCGATGGAGACCCAAGGATATAAGAGGATGCGCAGAATTACTATCATAAAGTCCAGGGGCATGAAGCACGGCCATGAAACCAAGGATCTCATTATCACCGACAACGGGCTCGAGATAAAAGATATCCCCGGATTAAGGGAGGACGTAAGATGAAAAATGCAACCTATAAACTTTTACTCTATATAGCGGGAACAACGCCTAAATCATTAGAGGCGTTCGCTAACCTTAAAAAGATCTGCGATGAGCATCTTAAGGGGCGGTACTCCATCGAGGTGGTGGATCTTGTTAAAAACCCAAAACTTGCGAAAGGCGACCAGATAGTTGCCATACCGACACTTGTGAGAAAATTGCCGCCTCCTTTGAAGAAGATTATAGGTGACCTTTCTAACAAAGAAAAGGTTCTGGTAGGATTGAATATTATTACTAAAGGATAAAATATGGCTAAATCCGAAAGTGGTATCAAAAAACAATTGGAAACAGGGCTTAAGAAACAAAAACAAAAAAAATATGTCCTCCACCTTTATGTTGCCGGGCTATCCCCGCGGTCTCAAAAAGCGATAGAGAACATAAAGAAGGTATGCGATGAATATTTAAAGGGTCGGTATGAGCTCGCGATTCAGGATATCTATCAGAACCCTATTCTTGCCAAGAACGGCCAGATCCTCGGCGCGCCAACGCTCATCAAAGAATTTCCTCTGCCGTTGCGCAGATTCGTAGGGGATATGTCAAACATTGAGAGACTGCTTGTAGGATTGAATCTACGGTCAAAGGAATAGATGAAAGTTCGCACTAATCATGCTAAAGAAAACAAGGAACTGCGGGCTCGCTTAGCCGAAGCCGAAGAGTTATTGACTGCGATAAAGACCGGCGCTGTAGATGCGCTTATTACCGAGGATCGAAAGATCTTTATTTTAAAAGGGGCGGATTACGCTTATCGCGTTTTTGTGGAAAACATGAACGAGGGTGCGATTACTCTTATGCTTGACGGAACTGTGGTGTATTGTAATAAGTTCCTGGCAAAGATGATCGGCCTCCCGATAAAAAAGATTATCGGCGGCTCCATCTTTGATTTTTTCGGGCCGGATGAAATCCCCAGACTCAAATCGATTTTGCGCCAAAGGAAGAATCAAATCGCACAATCCGAATTCTTGTTTAAGAACAACAACAAAAAACTCCTCCCTGTTCTTGTTTCATGCAATTTTCTAGAACTCAAGGAAACAGCCCTTTGTATGGTCATAACAGACTTAACCGAACAAAGGAACGCCACATTTAAGATTAAGGAACAGCGTGAAGAGCTTTTACACCTCACTAGGGTAGGGAAGCTTGCGGAGTTCACCTCGTCCTTGGCGCATGAGATCAGCCAACCCTTAACAGCCATTCTCGCTTACGCTCAAGCTGCCCAGCGTTTATTTGAAGGCCGAGAGCCTCAGCTGCAACAAATCATGCAGTATATAATTAATGATGACCTGCGGGCAACCGGGGTTATCCAGCGTTTGCGTGCGTTGTTAAAGAAGACTGCGCCTGAAATGAAGCCTGTCTATATCAATGCCCTTATTAGTGAAACTGTTTTGCTTATCACTTCTGACGCCACCATAAGGAATAATGTCTTAAAAATCGAGCTTGAGAGGAATCTTCCGCTTGTCTGCGGTGATCGGATACAGTTGCAGCAGGTTCTCCTGAATCTTATTAGTAACAGTTTCGACGCCATAGAGAGAAGTCGAAGTGCCCGTTCAATAGTGATTCGCACATCGCTTAAGGATACCGACACGATTATCGTAGAGGTGAGGGATTCCGGATGCGGGATCTCTAAAAAAGATATGCCGCAGATCTTCACTCATTTTTTTACCAGCAAGCCGGATGGTTTGGGTATGGGGTTGTCCATCAGCCGTTCAATTATTGAAGCGCATGGCGGCCGTTTGGAAGCTAAGAATAATCCTGATAGTGGGGCAAATTTCTATTTCACCCTTCCTGTCGGTAAAAAGGATGTCTCATGACAAATCGCCGACCGATCATTTATGTCGTCGATGATGACGATTCTGTTTGCAGGGCGTTAGCTTTATTGTTAAAATCACATGATTTTAGCGTTGAGACATTTCCCCGCGCCGCAGATTTTCTAGCTTTTAAGCATCCCAAGACTACCTCTTGCCTCGTTTCGGATTTACGCCTTCCGCATATGGACGGCCTTGCCCTGCAAGAGATAATGGCAGCACAAGGGCTTAATACCCCAATCATTTTTATTTCAGGACATGGCGATATCCCCAAGAGTGTGAAAGCGATGAAGGGGGGAGCTGTGGATTTTTTGCCGAAGCCTTTCACTAATACAGAATTGCTGGGTGCTATTGAGCGCGCTATTGCAAAAGATAAGATTATCAATAAAGAGCAAGCCGAGATAGCAAAGATCTGGCGGCGCATTAAAATACTCTCACCTCGAGAACTTGAAGTTTTTCGTTTAGTGGCCACCGGGATGTTGAGCAAGCAGATTGCCCGAAAGCGGGGGACCTCCCTCCAAACGATCAAGGTCCACCGCAGCAGGGTCATGCAGAAAATGCAAGCTAAAACCGTAACCGAACTCATCCACTTCGCCGAAAAAGTCGGCCTCGTCTCTCCCAAGAAATAATATTCATTCGTTCCCTTCAATAAAATAGTTGTTTTTTTCCATCGAATGTTCGAATTTTCTTGTTATACCCTAGTACAATTGATTCTTTTTTGATTAAGCCTACTATGAAGGCAAAAGGAGGGTGGGGATAAAGTTAAACATGCGGCAACAGGAACTATTGATGGAATCAAGGTTGTCCTTAAGGAGCCTTTTTCAAAAAACAAAGAAAAGAAAATTAATATAAACCTTCATCATACAAATAAACACGATTTAGGTGCTATTTTAGAGAAGGTCTCTAGAATACAAGCCCATGGTGACTACAGTGGATGTCATGTGGGTACGTTTTGCAAAGATCGTACCAGGGATAGAATATACTCGCATTGTTTGAGCAGGAATAAAGGACATGAATCAAGAAGGAGGCCCAGATGATAATAAAGTCAGGCGGTGGCAAAATTATGTTACGGTTGGCATTTGCATTCTTTGTTTTCGCAATTGCTGCTACGGTGCTGGGATTTATGACGATGGGACCTTCGGCTATGTTTTTCTCTAGAATAATGATCGTTGTTTTCTTAATTTTATCGGTTATGACCCTTATGATTGGAAAGCTGCAGTCTTAATAGTTCTTACAATAGTTATTAGTAACCGTGAGAGTGACTCCGGATTAAAGAAAGGAGGAACCCATGCTAGATACATTATTGTGGGCAATTGTTTTATTCGTGAGCGCAATAATGGCGGCGATGTTGGCATTCCCTGTGAGTGTGGGTGCGGCTATGGAGATCTCTAAAAACTTGTTTTTTGCGTTTTCAATCTTATCGGTTGCCTTTCTTATTCTTGGATTTATTCAAAAAACAATAAAAGCCATATTTTAGAAGAAGATAGCTTAACGGAGGTTCTATGATAGGAATATTAGGATTTATAGTAATGATTCTAGACATTGTCGCGATTATGGATGTTCTAAAAAGCTCCATTGACACCGGCAAAAAGGCATTGTGGATTATTTTGATCCTCTTTTTGCCTGTTATCGGTATGGTGGTTTATTTCTTAATTGGCAAAAAACAATAGTTTGTTAGACCTCATTTTAGCCTTGAAGGAGTGGCCCATGAAGAAATTCTTCATAGTCTTGGGGGTAGTTGTTTTTTTATTGGCATGTATCGGAATTTATAAGAATCTGATTATGAAATCTGTAGTAACAAGGGTCGCCGTTCGTCTTATCGGAACGCCGGTTCATATGGATAAATTCTCATTTAGCCTTTTAAGTTCTTCGATACATATATCCGGCCTTAAAATATACAATCCAAGCGGATTTCCTCAAGGTATACTTCTCTCCTGTCCGAAAATAAACGTTATCTATGATCGCGCGGCCTTTTTTAAACAAAAATTGCACTTCGTATTTGTGGAAGTTGAATTAAACGAGGTTGGGCTTACTAAAAATAAAGAAGGAAAACTTAACGTGGATTCATTAGCGTTGGCGCAACCCGCAAAGCCGTCTAAGCCAATGCCGATGCAAATCGATCTCCTTACCCTAGGCATTGGAAGAATCGTGTACAAGGATTACACAAACGGCACGGAACCAGCTGTGCGGGTTCAAGACGTAAATATTCATAAAAGTTATAAGAATATCATCAGCGCAGAACAGCTGGCTGTCCTGATTATTTCAGAACCGGTAAAGGCTGCGGGGATTAGGGCCGCCGAAATCTACGGAGTTGCTATGTTAACTGGTGTGACGGTTTTGCCAGTAGGCATCGCCGCGACATTCTTAGGTAAAGATAGTGTGCGGCAGACGATGGATGCCAGCCTTGAACATGTGTATGAAATAAGTCTTGAGGTCGTAAAGCGCATGGGAACGATCACTAAACAGGATGCGACAAACGGAGTAATCAAAGCCAATATTAATGGAGCAATGGTAGCGCTTATCATTAGGAATGGCTCAAATCATAAGACTGAAATATCAATTTCCGCGCGCAAATATATATTTCCAAAGCCTGATATCGCTGGAGGGGTTTTGTATCAGATATCGGAGAAACTTGGATAACTATTTTAATGTAGAGAAGACTTTAGATACCAGGAGGGAAGATGAAAAAGAAAACAATGGCTATTATGTGCTCTTTGTTGGTTGCTTTGCCTGTTTTATGTTTTGCTAAAGAAAATATGCAAACTAAATCTGTTGCAGAGGCGTATGAGCAGGCTAAGAAAGATGCAAGATTAGAAAGAGGCCGGGAATTGTCTAAAAATAAAACAAAGGAAGAAGCTAGGCTTAAAAGGCTGGCTGAAAAAAAAGGAAAAAAGGAAGCGAAAGCAAAAAAGAAATTAAAAAAAGCCCAAAACAAAAAGAGACATAATCCCAATGTATCGGCGTATGAGCATGCTAACGAAAATGCAAAATTTAAACGCAGCGGGGAAGTATACAACAATAAAGCTAATAAAAATATCAAAGCTAAAAAACGAGCCGAAAAAGAAGCAGAGAAAACAAAAAAGAAAAAGGAGGGGATGCGAGACAAATGAGAAAGTCGGGTCAATGAGAAGTTCAAAAAAGAGACAGGCCATTCTTTTCAAGATGGATGTGTCACAGCTAACCAAAACAAGGGAAAGGAAGGTGTTCCATGAATGTAAATTATTTAAAAGTATTTTTCGCGGTTACTGCCGCGACTTTATTCACTGGCATTTCGGTAGGCTCTGCTCAGGCAGAGAATGTGCGCCGCGTATCAGGTGAAATTGGATGGGTCGATATTCAGCTGGGCAGGTTAGAGCTCAATAAAGAAACACCGAAAGGCACGAAAACATCAGCGTATCGAATTAATCAGAATGAAACGTGGGTCACTGACCCTATGGATGAAAAGTTCTTGAACGTCACGGACTTACGGGCAGGCCAGATTATCACCATCGAAGAAGTCATTGGCCAAGAGGATAGAATTGTCCCGAAGATCATCGTTGAGCCCATCCCGGCGTCTGAGTTCCAGCAAGCCTTTGGCGAGATTAAGGCTCTAGACATCGCAGCGGGAACGTTTGTCGTTGAAGAAAGAGTAAGGATTGGCCAAGATGAAATAAATATGCCGTCCGATTTTGTTTTTGACCCCAAAACCATAGTTGTTATGCACAGCCCAAGCAAGCAGCCGGTAGAATTACTGCTAAAACCCGGCGATGTCGTAAAGGTTGAATTCGTGGAAAAGATAGGGAAGAAACAAGCACGTTATATTACGCTGTACTCACCAGCCGTTACGAGTACAACTACAACGACAACCACAACCACTACCCGACAATAAAAAGAATGAAAAACGATAGTTGCTGCAAATCAAGTGAGCAAAATGAGAAAGAAAAATCACAAGGAAAACAAAAGGCCGTCACTACAACGTCAGGCCGGAAAAGCACTCGGTGGGCATATAAGAGACAGGAATCGTATGGCCGCACGAAAGATCACAGCCACTTAGTCCGCATGTAGTGCTATTTCGTAATTAGCAAACAACATAGGCGGCTGTAGAGGAAGACAATAGTGGATGACAGCACAAAATATGTGGCAGATATCGAATATTATAAGAAAACTAAGGATTGTCCATACATGCCTCGCGTTATTTATTTTTATTTCTATGGGAGTGGGTTGTGCGAATACTCATAAAACGATAACAGAAAAGAGACCGCACGAATTTACCTTTCCCAAAGACTTCTTATGGGGTGCCGCCACTTCCTCGCACCAGGTCGAAGGAAACAATACCAATAATGATTGGTGGGAGTGGGAACAAACCCGTATCCCTCAAGCGCGTTCGGGCCAGGCTTGTGATCATTGGAATCGTTTTGAGGAGGATTTTAAGCTTGCCCAAACTTTAGGTCATACCGCACACCGTTTCTCCATTGAGTGGAGCCGCATTGAGCCTCAGGAAGGTCAATGGGACAATGTAGCTCTTAGTCATTACGGGCAGGTTATTGCCTCGCTTAGATCAAAAGGCATAGAGCCAATTGTAACGTTGAATCATTTTACGCTTCCTTTATGGTTGGAGCGCCAGGGTGGGTGGTCTTCACAGAAAACGCCAGAACTATTCGCCCGATACACCCAGAAAGTGACCGAAGCTTTAGGCGGTGATGTTCATTATTGGATGACCTTAAATGAACCCGTCGTTTATACGTATAAAGGTTATATGGTTGGCGAATGGCCACCCGGGGTGAAGTCACCCAAAGAAGCTATTAAAGTATTTGAAAATTTACTCCGCGGCCATGTTCTAGCGTATGAAAAGATCAAAGAAACTTATACTCGAAAAGGTTGGAAGGAATCCAAAGTAGGGATTGCTCAGAGTGTGCTCATATTTAGGGCTTGTTCAGATACTTCTTTAAGGGATCGGATTGCGGCGCGTTTTCGGCATTGGATGTTTAATCATTTATTTGTCCAAGCTTTGATCCGGGGAAAAGCCTATTGCATCGGACTTTTCAATATCCACTTGTCCAAAGCAAAAACTCTAGATTTCATTGGCCTAAATTATTATACGCGAGATTTTGTCCTCCATAATGGATTTGGATTCCCGGGAATTTTGGGCCAGGCCTGCACGGCGACAGTAGCGCACGATCGGCATACGGGCAAAGACAATTTTCTTTCGTGGGATATTTATCCGAAAGGGTTGTATACGTTTCTTAAGGATTTCTCGAGGTATAAACTGCCTCTTTTGATTTCAGAAAATGGCATTGCTACAAACGATGATGCCGAGAGAGTAAGTTTTATCGTCGAACATCTTAAAGCGGTTGCACAGGCGAAAGAAGAGGGGGTTCCCGTGATCGGTTATCTCTACTGGTCGTTGTTGGATAATTATGAATGGGCTGAAGGATTTGTCCCGCGTTTTGGATTAATAGAGGTGAATTATTTAACGCAGGAACGAACGGTTCGGGGATCGGCAAGAGAACTCGAAGGAATCATCCGGTCAGGAAAACTGTACTACGAAGACTAAAAAACAAATAATCCGATTTTTAATTGCAGGTGCTTTTGTCACAGCAACAGACTTTAGTATCTATTATATTTTAATTATTTCTTGTGTTTTAGCGCCTCGGAGGGGTCATTTAAATAGAGATTTCTACTTCCGGAAACATGATCAGGGCATCCCCTTTTTGACAACGTCCATCGCATGAGGCTTTGCAGCTTGGCCACTGCCGCCTCTTTCTACGGAAAAACATCCCAAACGTTGCATCCCCCACCCGGCTAACCCATGCCATTCCTCGAAAGCTTCAGGATTCATCATGTAGGCGAATTGACGATGTGAACGGCGGGGAAAGCTCAATGCAGATTTCGTGGTCAGTTTCATCATAATGGTTAGCTGCGAATAGCAGGCCTGGCTCTTTCAGGATTGTTTTTAGGATTTCAAAATTGCGAGAATCAAGGCGCAGACGATTATGCCAAGCAAGATCAACCTCGACCCAATGCGGAACTATCCATATAACCCAACCCTATGTTTAGCTGGACGAAAGCCTGTTGCCAAATTTGTGGCATCCCTGTAGGGTTCATGTTGTTTTCCCCGCAATAATTTTGGCAGACGTTCTTATTTAATTTTAGCACTATTAACGTAAAATTTTATCCCAACTGAGCATCCTCGAAATCTCTTACTAAAGTAATAACCTCTCTCGCGATCCAAAAGTTACATCTTTTTATCAGCCGAGATATCGAAATTATGGGTTATACCTCGGTATAATTGATTTAGTTTCGCCCTCCCCTAAAATACAATTATGCAATTAGATGAATTACAGATTGCGAAGTCTAGCGAAATATCCACAGGCAAGAAACTAATTTATATTGTGGATGATAATGAGTTAGTGTGTTATGCACTCAAAGCCCTTTAATGACCATGAATTGGTTTGTTTTGTTAATAAGGCGTACAGGAGGGCAAGGGAATGAAAATTAATTTTATGTTATTCATAACGGTTCTAGTTTTAATAACCGCAGTTTTGGGCTGTAACATGCTACGAGGCGTGGGAAAAGATGTAGAGAATGCGGGAGGAAGCATTCAAAGGACCGTGGATCATAATGATTAAGGGGATATCAACAAAACAAAATTAAGGAGGATATCAATGAGAAAAGCTCAAGGTTTACTGGTATTGCTTTTGGGAATAACTCTCCTGGGCTGTAGCGGACAATTTTGGGGTGGTGCTGGTGCCGGAGCTTTAGGCGCAGGAGCTGGATATGAAATTCAGGCCGAGCGGCAAATGAAATTACTTGATGAAGAATTGAAAAATGGAAAGATTAATCAGCAAGAATACAACATCCGTAAAGACCAGATTCAGAGGGGTTCACTGTTGAAATAATTAACACTCAAAGCTGGCTAAGCCAAAAGAGGGTAGGCAAATGTCCTTAATCTCCAATGTTATTGCTTTAATTACTGCTGGGGTGCTTCTATGGGCGGTTAATACGTAGATACCCATGGACGGCAAAATCAAGTCGGTTCTGAATGTTGTTATGATTATTATTGCCGCCACTTGGTGTTGTGGGCAACGTTGGCGATATAACTATTAGATGAGGGAGTCTTAAATTTTACAAACTCAGGTTGCAAGACAGGAGAACACGATGAAAAGAATAACCTTGTTTGTTCTGGTTGGATTATTGCTTACGACGGTTGTTGGTTGTGGCACCTTAAGAGGTATTGGTGATGATATCGCCACCGTTGGACATTGGATTACGAGAGGATCAAATAAAGCTGCGACAAAGTAAGAGGTTAATTAAGCCTTTATATTGAAAAGCAACTTTCTTAGGGATAAAAAGAGAATCTTTTTTGTTTAAACGACGGAGGGGAATAGATATGCACATATGCGGTTGTCATTTGCAATGTTCAAATTACACAATTCAATGTTCAGAATGCAGGCATCAGTTTGAAAACAGAAATAATATTTTCTTGATGATATGCTTGGAGTTTGCCCCAAAGGGAATGGGGCGATTTATGTAGCTGCATCGGCTCTTTCACAAGGCATCACTGTCATGTATTCGCAGGATGCTGTTTAAACAGTATCTTAAATAAGGAGAACCTAATCCATGGAAAGGAAAATCATGGTAGATTACAAAGCAGAAGCTTTTTACCGAAGGATTATTCCCGCCAAATCTTTTGAAGAAATTGAAAACGCTCAGAAAGAACCTAATCATTGCATTGTTTTCTGCAAAAAAATGGCACCAAACATCTTTGATATCAAAAAAGGCGCCGCGGTGGTAGGTGGAGCAAAAGATCTGTTTAATGACGGAATTTGTATGATTGCGCCTGCAATGAAAGTTGTTTTTGTTTTTGAATAAGCACCATAATAAGGAGGTTAATTATGCTGGACAGAGCAAAAAAAAGATACAGGTTTCGAGTTATCGCGCCGGCCTATCCGGCATTTAATATCTATTCCAATATTGCATCCAAGACGACTGCGTTAGGCCCTGTGTATGTAGCGACAGCCGTTAATAAAATGAATAATTGGGATGCTGAAATGATTGATGAAAATAATCTCCGCAGATATGGGCCAAAAAGAAAACAGGGCGGAGCCGACCACGAGTTTTTACAACAACAAAGGCCTGCGGATGTCGTTGGATTTTATGGCGGTTTAACCAGCACAATTCCGCGGCTTTACGAGATCGCACTTTTTTACAAAAGCAAAGGGGCAGTCACGATTGCCGGAGGGCAGCATTTTGTGGGTGAAAATATCATTGAAGCTCTGACACACGGCATTGATTACGTTGTTATCGGTGAGGGTGAAGAAACGGTTAAAGAGCTTTTAGAAGGGATCGAAGGCAGACGGGATATTGCTCAGGTCAGGGGCATTGCGTTTTTAAGAAATAGAGAAATGATTACCACACATCCCAGAGTACCCTTGAGCGATTTTGACAAACTGCCTATGCCGAATTTTTCGTTGGTTCGGTATGCCAAGATAAAGATTTATCCTGTCGAGCGTATCCGGGGATGCGGCATGGATTGTGAGTTCTGCACCGTTAAGGGCAAACCGCGGGCAGCATGTCCTGAGCGCTTCTTGGAACAAATCAGGCTTTTGGTCGAAACACGGGATGCCCGGCACTTTTTTATCGTTGATGACCTTTTTGGGCAACATAGGGATGATACAATCCAATTTTGTTATAAACTTAGAGATTACCAAAGACAAATCCGTCTGCGGCTGGATTTTACGGCGCAGATAAGGTTGGATAAGGCTAAAGACAGCGAACTCCTTTTAAGCATGCGCCAAGCAGGAATTAATACGGTAGCAATTGGATTTGAATCTCCGATTGCCGAAGAATTGAAAGCGATGAATAAGCTTATAAAACCTGAAGACATGTTGTCTTTTACAAAAATATTTCACAAATATGGATTTTTAGTGCATGGGATGTTTATTTTCGGGTATCCCATGCCGGAAGGTGTCTCCTTTAAAATGACAGCCCAAGAGAGGGTTAAGCGCTATCGGCAATTTATTAGAAGGGCACGGCTGGATACAATCCAAATATTAAACCCGATCCCATTGCCGGGGACACAATTGAGGGAAAGATTAAAACGTCAAAAAAGGGTTTATGCTCTTCAAGAAGTGGGCTGGGAATATTATGACGGCAATTTTCCGATTTTCGAACCCGATGCCCCTTTAAGCGCAGAAGAGATGCAGCTTTCAGCCAGGAAAATTATGGCTTCGTTTTATCAGTTCCAATATTTCTTCAAGATTGGGTTAAATATATTGTTGTTTCCCGGGCTGATCTTTTTTCTGACTAACATTAAGTTGGGATGGCGGAAGTGGTACCGCCCATGGCGCAACGATTTAGTTCGTTTTATGGGATGGATTATCATGAAGGAATGGAACATGAATTTCAAGAAAGACAGGTTCTTCGAAAAATTGCAGTCAGCCAGAGGGCAGGTTGGGCACATACATTAACGGGAGATGGAGGCATATTCATCAATAAAGTATCAGGTGTTTTATCGTATGATGAAACGCGTTATTCAAAATCAGGGATACTAAAAGATATAAAACGTTCAATTAAAGTGGGGCATGAAAATGAAAAATAGAAAAGTAGCTGTAATCGATGATGATAAAAAATTTCTTGGTGAGATTGAAAATATTTTGACTATGGGTGGTTATGTCCCGGTCGCGGTTCATGATCCGCTTTTATTTATGGATACCGTAGTCGAGAGTAAGCCGGATATTATCTTGCTTGAATTAAGAATGCCCCGAAAAAATGGATTTGAAATTACCGAAACAATCAATCGGGTCTTTGAAACGAAAAGAATGCCGATCATCGCGATGTCAGCATTTTTCAGGGATGAATTCCGATCATTATTGGATTTCTGCGGCATAAAAAGGTGGCTAAAAAAACCATTCTACCCGCTGGACATGTTTTGGGCCATTGAGAATGAAATAAGGGAAGGTAATCAATGGGACAGGGAAAGGCGTTTAACTGGCGTAGATATTATGACATAGCGAGAAGACGCTATTGCCAAATTAAAAAAGGAGCGGAGAGTATGAAAATTTCCGAAAGATATGAGGGAGGAGAAATAGCGGAGTTCCTTGAGTTAATTCTCAGTAATGAAAAGAGCCATATCGATTCATTTCAAAAGATAGAGAATGAAGGCGAAGAGCGTCCTTGTAACCGGTGTGGCTATATAGATTGTGTTTGTACGCTATATAGATATGGGCCGCAAGGCCTGAAATGAACAAACAAAAGGAGGATGGAGTATGCTAAAAAACAGGTAAGACATTTTATGTGCTCGTCTGTGCTGTTTTAGTTTTTCAATTAGCGGGTTGTGGGACCATTATGTACCCTGAACGGAAATGGCAAAAAAGCGGTAAAATTGATGCCGGAGTTGCTGTGCTGGATGGGATCGGATTATTATTCTTCCTTATCGCTGGCATCATTGCCTATGCTGTTGATTTCAATAACGGAACGATTTATCTCCCTGGGACATCACGGAGCTCTTTGGATATTAAGAAAAATATTCGAGAGGTCAAATTTGATCCCAAGAATAGCAGCATGGCAAGCATAGAACAAATTGTTAAAAAGTAAACCGGATATGATGCGAAATTATACCAGGGCAACATGACGGTTTCTAAATTGAAATCTTCGGATGACATGCTGGCGCACTTTGCACAGGTTTTACCAGGGATACAAGATGCTCGTATCGTTTTATTAAATAAATAGTATTTGTAAAACAAAAGGATATACATATGGCTAGAACAATTGGAATTGATTTAGGAACTTCCAACTCCGCGGCTGCGGTTATGGAAGGCGGCCGACCGGTCATCATCCCGTCTGCTGAAGGTGCGGGGGTTGCTTCGGGCAAAGCATTCCCGTCATTTGTGGCATTCACTAAAGATGGACAACGTTTAGTCGGGGAGCCGGCCCGCCGTCAAGCGCCGATAAACTCCGAAGGCACGATTTATGCTGCCAAACGAAAAATGGGAACGGATTTTAAGTTCAAGGCTATGGGTAAGGAATTCACACCGCAACAGATCAGTTCATTTATTCTGCAAAAAATTAAAACTGACGCTGAAAAATATCTCGGTGAGCCGATTGACGAAGCAGTGATCACGGTGCCGGCGTATTTTAACGACAACCAGCGCCAGGCGACCAAAGACGCCGGTGAGATTGCGGGGTTAAAAGTTTTACGCATCATCAATGAACCGACTGCAGCTTGTTTGGCTTACGGAATGGATAAAGCAGGTAAGGAACAAAAAATAATGGTTTTTGATTTTGGCGGAGGCACACTGGACGTCACTATTCTTGAAATGGGATGGGACATAGAGCATAAGGCAGGTACGTTCGAAGTCTTAGCCACGAGCGGCGATAACCAGCTTGGCGGTACCGATATGGACAATGTTCTCATCGACTATATTACTAATGAATTCAAGAAAGAAAGCGGGATTGATCTTAAGAATGACAAAATGGCCTTTCAGCGTTTACGCGAAGCTGCGGAAAAAGCCAAAGTTGAGCTTTCGAGCACTCTTTCGACCGATATTAACCTGCCGTTCATTACCGCAGATGCGAGCGGACCCAAGCATTTGACCTTGACCATTGACCGTGCGAAATTGGAAAGTTTGGTCGGTCCTATTATTGACCGTTGCCGCGCCCCGGTGCGTCAAGCCATCAAGGACGCAAGCGATAAATTAGGTGCGGCCGTTAAGATTGATCGCGTCATTCTCGTTGGTGGTCCCACCCGCATGCCCATCACTCAACAGTTTTTAGAAAAAGAGGTTGGCCAAAAAATCGAGCGTGGTATTGATCCCATGGAATGCGTGGCGTTGGGTGCCGCTATTCAGGCCGGGATCATTCGCGGGGAGGCCAAAGAAGTTCTGTTATTAGACGTGACGCCATTGTCTTTAGGTATTGAGACTTTAGGCGGAGTTTTTACCAAATTGATCGACCGAAACACGACCATCCCAACCAAAAAAAGCCAAATTTATTCCACCGCCGATGATAATCAGCCGGCAGTTACGATTCGGGTTTTGCAAGGCGAACGCCAGATGGCCAATGATAATACCGAATTAGGACGATTTGATTTAATCGGAATTCCACCGGCACCACGGGGTGTTCCGCAGATCGAGGTTACTTTTGATATCGACACCAACGGTATCGTGCATGTCACAGCTCAGGATAGGGGAACAGGCAAGGAACAGTCGATCAAGATCACGGCTCCGACAAAGTTGTCGAAAGATGAGATCGAAAAGATGGTCAGAGAAGCGGAAAAATACGCAGACGCCGATCGAAAGAAGAAAGAAGAAGTTGAACTCGGTAATCATGCGAATGTCCTTGTGTACTCAACGGAAAAAGCGCTAATGGAGTATGGGGATAAAGTATCCAGTGCTGACCGGGGGAACATTGAGCAAGAATTGAATAGCCTCAAAGACGCCATCAAAAATAAAGATGCGGATAAAATAAAGCGCGGCATGGAATCTTTACAAAAAACAGCACATCAATTGGCCGAAGAAGTTTATAAGGCAACATCTGGGCAACAGCAAGGAGCTCCTGGTGCGAATCCGACCGGTGCTGGTCCTAGAGCCGAACCGCACAGACCGGATCATTTTGAGAAACAGGAAAATAGGCAAGATAATAAAGACGACATCATTGACGCTGAATTTACAGCAGAGGATGTTACGAAGAAATAAAACAAGGCGGCAGGTTTTGTAATTCAAGTTAATCCCATTAAACGTAATTTAAGAAGCGGTGAAGAAAAATAACCAAATATCAACAAGGAGAACACAATACCAAAGATCAGAAATGAATTAATCGTCCTGCTGAATCAGGCTTTGGAGTTGGAGCATGCGGCGAGGATCCAATACCTTGCTCATGCGGAACTGATCAAAGGAATCGATGCTGAACCAATCATTGCGCGCGTGAAAGAAATCGCGTCAGATGAAGCGAAGCACGAAGATAAATTTAGGGACCTGATCGGCAATTATCTCGATGGAGAGCCGTCGATGGGGATCGCTAAAACGCATAGAGCCAAGAAAACGACGGAAATCCTAACGGTCAATTTGACCGGAGAGAAAGAAGCGGTCGATTTTTATAAAACCATTTACAAGATGGTCATTGAGAATAAAGAGAAACTGCCGTATGTCTACGAAACTCTGGAGCATGAGATTCGCCATATCATCATTGAAGAGCAACAGCATATAGCGGAGTTATCTGTATTGCTCGGCAAGTGACGATGGGAAAACTAATAAAGGAGGGGAATATAATGGGTGAACATAATTGTTACAGGGGAGATGTCCAGGAGTGTATTCAAAAAAAAGCTTATGAATTATGGAAACATGACGGTTGCAAGCCGGGTCGCGATCAGGATTATTGGCTGATGGCCGAAAAGACAGTCAATGCCCCGATTAAGAATAACAACCCCCGACACCAGAAATAAATCAAAGATGATTAAAATGATTTCTTTAATAAACGTAATGATCGCAATAGTCGTATTCAATCAGAACCGCCGGGCAGATTACATTAATGCTGCGCTAGATAAACTGATCAATTGGAACTTTGCGGCCGATAATCTCGGCCGATGACATAGTTCAAAGATTTAATAAGAGAGGAGATAAAGATGAAAGCCAAAGTTAATCAAGATGCTTGTGTGGGCAGTCAAGATTGTGTGAATGCTTGTCCTGAAGTTTTTAAAATGGAGGGCGACAAAGCGGCGGTTCATGTTACAGAAATTCCAAAAGACTTAGAAGATAAATGTAAAACCGCGTCAGACGCCTGCCCGGCAGGAGCGATTACTGTCGAGTAATTATTTTAAATTCTAGTGAATAAAAAAGGAGGATCAAAATGGCAAGGAACGATATTTGCCGGATGATTAGGCCCGCAGCCCATTGCAAAGAAGGCTGTTGTCTATTGTCCCGGGCAAGACAATAAACTACCCAACTTTTTCTGCTCAAAATACTTTCGTATTGAAGGTTTTTGCTTTAAGAGTAGTATCGCGCTTAAATAATAACGAGTTTTAAAAATGGGGGAAGACATGAGAAAAAGGTTAGTAACTTTAATCGCAGTAGTTTTGTTTGTGGCAGGGTTAAGTTCCATATCTTTCGCACAAGGAAGGCCTGGAATGATGGGCAATGATCACACGATGAGAAAACACATGATGAAAAGCGATATGATGGCTAAGGGAGAAATGATTGAGAAGTGCCCCATGCATGGCATGATGATGAAGGGAATGATGGAAAAATCAATAATCGCCACCGCAGATGGCGGAGTGATTGTTTTAGCTGGCAATAAAGTTATCAAATACGATAAAGATCTTAATCCGGTGAAGGAAGTGGAGATCAAGGTCGATATGGAAGCGATGAAGAAGGATATGGCAGAAATGATGAAAAATTGTCCCATGATGAAAGGCGGAATGATGGGGGCTGGCATGATCGGAAATAATACTTCGCAGAATACCACGCCAGCCGGAGTGCCAGAAGAGAAAAAGTAGCAAGGGCACGACGGGGAATGAAGATAATGATGCTGTCGAGGGAAGATTGTTTTATTACGCTTCTGGCTTATCAAATTTATCGTTGGAAAGGGTAGTCTGCCAAAGAATAACCAACATTTTTAAAAAGGAGGAACTAAATGTCTACTGAAACCTTATTACTATTTATAATAATTGGTTTGGTAGTTGTGGCCTTGCCTTCCTGGCCGTACAGCAAGTCGTGGGGGTATGCGCCTACGGGTATTTTGACAGTTTTGCTGGTGGCTTTCCTTATTTGGGCTATCGCCGGACAACGGCCGCTCTTTAGGAGGACAGTAGGAGATGATATTAGAGATGCCGGTCGTGATGTAGCGGATTCTGTAAGGCGTGCCGTTCAATAATTTAATCCTCTCTAGGGAGAAATAATGGGCTTGGCCACAAGTCGTCAGAGAGAACATCATCGTACGAATCGAATTGGTTGGCTACGTGCCACAGTTTTGGGTGCTAACGACGGGATTTTCGACAGTAAGCCTTGTTGTTGGAGTTGCTGCGGCTAATGCGTCTCGAGGCTCGGTATTAGTTGCTGGCGTCGCCGGTTTGGTCGCAGGGGCGATGTCCATGGCGGCCGGTGAGTACGTATCGGTGAGTTCACAATTCGATACTGAGTGAGCAGATCTAGCGCGCGAGCGTAAGGAACTTGATGGATACGATGAGAGCGAACATCAGGAGCTGTCGTCAATCTACGTGGGCAGGCGCCTTGACCCGCTACTCGCTAAACAGATCGCCGAGCAATTGATGGCCCATGACGCGTTGACGGCGCACGCTCGTGATGAACTCGGCATTTATTCTCATTCCAGTACTCGCCCGGTACAAGCCGCGTTGGCATCGGCAGCAACTTTTACTGTCGGAGCAGCTATGCCTCTTCTCATTGTGCTAGTATCCACGGAAACGAGATTGACCACAATTATTTTTGGAACCGCGCTTTTCTTTCTCGCGGGGTTGGGCGCATTGGGAGCATTCGCCGGAGGAGCGCCTATGATGAGAGCAGCTATTCGTGTTACTTTTTTCGGGTGCGTTTGCTATGGGGTTGACAGCAGTCGTGGGTGCCAAGTTTGGAACAATAGTGTAGGGGTGAATAGGTAACAACTTGACCTGTTGGCGGGAGAAGCAATTGATTTCTAAAGCAAAAAAAAGGAGTTATTAAGTAGTTTGTTGAAACTTAATAATACACCGCAAGAAACAGCTTTTGGGATTTCTATCGGCGTGATTATTGCCGTTATGCCATTATATGGATTGCATACACTTCTTTGTGTGATTTCTGCTTCATTAATTCCACGCGCCAACAAGACTGCTATTTTGACCGGAACTAATGTTTCTCTGCCGACAACTCCCGTTTATTACCTGGGCGGGGTATAGTTTAGGGAGGCTGATTTTAGGAGAGCAATATCCGCCTTTTAGCGTATCTGCTTTAAAGGGGATTACATTTAAAAATATGCTCAATTTTTATTACTCCTTGTTTGTCGGAAGTATTATCTTAGCTGTTTTTCTCGCGACAATTTTTTATTTTTTAACTTTATGGTTTGTTATAGATTAATAAAAATTATCACATTGCAAAATTATTATTGGGAAATCTGTCATTGTCTATTATAATTGAAAGATCATTAGGAGTGGGCCCCGGTCATGAAATTAATAACAGATAATGTAAAGCTTGAGGAAATCAAAACAATAGCAACAGCCACCTTCGGCAATTTAGTTAAGGCGGTTGTCGATATCGATGAAGAGGTTCTAGCAATTGATGCCGAACTTCACTCCGATTTAGAGTCTTTACTTCTGGATAAAGGCTCTAAACAGAATAGCCTCTGGGGTATTAACCTTTACCCGGAAATGCAGGATAAGGATTTTATCGAATTTGACTCCATGATTAATATGCGGCCGTCCCAGGGGAATAGAACCCGAGGGATTGAAAGCGAAGGGATCCGAAAGAAAGTTGCCGCAATAGTCGCAAAAAGGATTACGCGATGAGCTATCAGCATAAAGGGCTTGCCGAGGGCCGATGGAGCAAGTTGTCTTTCGTCGAGCAAATGGCAAATATAGGAGGCGAGGTGGAGCGGGCCCTTAATTGGCAGTCAAAAAAGAACAAGGAATATTCCATGATGGCATTTGAACGTTCACTTGAATTAATTGATCTCACTCTGGAGAATGAAAAAAGATATTCTCGCCTCAGGGAAATCGCCCGTTTAAGAGAAGCGCTAGTCGATTATTTCTACGGCGAAAACGAATTTTTATCATCCGAAAGTTCTTGGCGGAAATACTTCTTACCTTTTACATACGCCTCGCGCATAAATCGCTAGCTCGAAGCAAATGATCTTTGTTATTTTCTTGCCAGGATAATTTATTTTATGAAAATAATGGAATAATTGCTGTTATGCCAGATTAGAATAGTACGCAATAAATATTTGTTATTGTCCCGAACGCGAGCCCTTGGATAATGCTCAGGCCGGCGAGCCTACTAAAGGAACTTTTAATTGAAAATAAGCCATAGCCATTTATCGTCAATAATAATTTCGTTCTTCATAACTCTCATAGGAACCCTTTTTTTTTGTTGATATCCGCACTGTTTATTAATCTCCGCATTTGCTCCAATTTTGTAATACCGTTTTTCTCGGTTTAATCCCGCTATTAGCCGCTTATACTCTTTCACGGAATTTTCTTTCGACCGGGAAATTGTATTTTCTTCTGTTTGGCTGCGGCATGGAAGCCCTCGGGCTCGGAGCAACGCTTAACGGAAGGTTCATTGAAATGCCAAATGGGCCGAACAAAGTGATAACGATATATAATAGCGGGATACTGCTTAACGCCATTTTTCACATTACAGGTTTTTCAAAATATTTTATCTCTTACGAAGCGACAGCGGTCAAGAAACGCCTTCCATTATTGATGACCGCCTATCTGGCTGTTGCCGCATTTGCCGCGCTTATTATTTACGCCGCATGTGCAGGGATTACGCCTCCGTTTATAATCCAAGGTATAGGGCCTACACCTATAGGGCGAGCGGTATTGGGTATGGCAATAATATTGATTGAAGTGTGTTCATTTTTTAACATAAGGTATTTTACCGATAAAGGAACTCTTGTCATTAGGCTTTACTCAACCGGGCTGGCGCTTTTTGCAATAGGATTATCCGGCGTGTTTCTGCAGAAGGCCGTAGGCACTCCTATAGGATGGGCAGGCAGGGCTTCTCAATATGTCGGCGGGGCCTTTCTACTAATAGGCGTTTTAAGTTTTTGGAGGAAGAAAGCTGAATTGGGAGTGACATTCAAAGAGGCTCTCGATGCCCTTGTGATGGAAAGAACCAAAACTTTGTCTAGAGACAACGAAAAATTATGCCAAGAAATATCCGATTGTAAAAAAATAGAAGAAGAATTAAAGCGTCAAAAGGAATTACTGGGAAATATTATAAATTCTTCGCCCGATTTTATTTTTGTTAAAGACACCTCTTTGCGCACCTTAATTTGCAATATATCTTATGCCGCCGCTGTAGGCAAGAAGCCGGAGGAAATGATCGGGCATACGGATATTGAAAACGGATGGGATCCTGAGCTAGTAAGAGGAAATCCCCAAAAAGGAATCCGCGGGTTTGAAAATGATGACAAAGAAGCTTTAAGCGGAAAGGTTGTTCATAATACTTACGATCCGGCTAATAGCCGAAAGGGAGCGCTAATTTTTGACACTTTCAAGATACCTCTTATGATCAAAACAAAAAAATATTCGGGATTCTTGGTATTTCCCGGGATATCACCGAGCGCAAGAAGGCAGAGGACGCACTGATGGAAAGCGAAGAAAAGTTCCGCAGTTTATTTAATACTATCATGGATGGCATCATTGGGACATGTATAAAGACAAAGCGCATTGTGTTATCAAACCCTCGAGCTCAGAAGATGCTGGGTTATTCCGAATAAGAACTCGCGAGCCTTTCTTTTAAAGACATACATCCTTCGGCCGACCTGCCTCTAGTAAAGCTTCATTTCGAGAATTGTGTCAAAGCTCCCGGGAAGGTTGTTTTAAATATCCCTATGTTGCGCAAGGACCGCACTCAATTCTATGCTGATGTGTCATCCACAAATATGACAGTGAAAGGAGTGGAATGCGCTGTCGGTATTTTCCGAGACGCAACTGAAAGAAGAACGGTGGAGGAGCTTCTCGAGAAGGCCAAGGATTCTGCCGAATTAGCTAACAAATCAAAATCCGACTTTTTAAATAGCATTGCTCCTGATCTTAGGACCCTGGTGCATGTCATTCAAGGTTTTAGCTCCATTCTGCAAGAGGAGGATATTACTGATCGTCAAAAATCTTTGCTGGACATAATTGATGTGAACAGTAAAACCCTATATAATCTCGCGGACCAGATCATGGATGTTTCAAAGCTAGAATCAAAAATAGTTGATTTAATCCACAACCCCTTTGATATGCCGATAATTTTGATTGTTAATAAATGATATCACCATTTTCCCCTGGAATAGGAATAAACTTTCTTACCTATATTTTGGCTTCAATTATGGTTAAGATGATTTGCTTTAATGGAAAATTTTTGATACATTATAAAAGTCGTAATTATTGGTCGAAAGCTTGAGGAAAGAAGAGAAAAAATCAAGCCGTAAAATTATCTTCGATACAGGATCCCGGCTCAGGGTACGTTTAAATTAAGTTGGGCTGAATAACCTTAAATGCTAACAAGTTTTGGGGCACAATTAATCGGGCAGGTCAAGGAGTTAACCAATGGAAAAAAAAGAGTTTTATCAATTATCTTTTCAAGAAGCTGCGATAGAGCTAAAGACGGATCTTTACACCGGCATCGATAAGCCGGAAGCCCAGAATAGATTCGCCCTGTACGGGCCTAATGAATTGACTGCCTCCGCGCGTGTTTCTCCCTGGGTATTATTCTTTTCTCAGTTTAAGAATATTTTGATACAGATTCTATTATCGGCGACACTGCTTTCCGCGTTCTTGGGGCATGCGGTGGAATCTATCGCTATTGCGGTTATTGTATTGTTTGCGGTCATTCTTAGTTTTGTTCAAGAGTATCGCGCCGAGCGTGCCATTGAAGCTTTAAAAAGAATGGCCGCCCCGACAGCAAACGTTATTCGAGGCAAAGAGGAGGAAAAGATCCCAGCCAGAGAACTTGTTCCCGGAGACATTATATTAATAAAAGCGGGAGACAAAATTCCTGCCGACTCTAGGGTGGCTCAGTCTTTTAATCTTCAGGTTGAAGAGGCGGCTCTAACCGGAGAATCTGTTGCGGTTGAGAAAAAAATAGACGCCCTTACCTCCGGGGACTTGGGCTTGGGCGACCGTAATAATATGGTTTATTCCGGAACAATTGTAAGTTACGGCCGAGGCCGGGCCATGGTAACTGCTACCGGTATGAATACGGAATTCGGCAAGATAACCGGAATGCTTCAGGAAGTTAAAACAGCCAAAACACCTCTTCAAATAAATCTTGACCATGTTGGAAAGAATCTTGCCAAGGCCGCCGGAGTTATTGTCGTGATCATTGTCGCCTTGGGTGTTTTCCGCGGGCAGCCTTTTCTAGAAATGGTAATTTTTGGAATCGCTCTTGCGGTTGCTGTTGTCCCGGAAGCCTTACCGGCCGTTGTCACTATTTCATTGGCAATCGGTGTTCAAAGGATGGTTAAGCGAAACGCCCTTATCCGCCGTTTGCCGATAGTGGAAACGCTCGGATGTACTTCTGTTATTTGTTCAGATAAAACCGGAACTTTGACAAAAGATGAGATGACCATACGCAAGATATTTGTTTCGGGGCAATTTTACGATGTTGATGGTGCAGGTTATGACCCGGCCGGCGGTTTTTCGATAAAAGGAGCTCCCGTTAAACCCACTGAGGACTTAGCCGCTTTATTGCGAGCTGCAACGCTTGCATCCGATGCTCGCTTAATTAAAGAAGAAGGCCGTTGGGACATTAAAGGGGATCCTACCGAAGGGGCGCTAATTGTTGCCGCGGCAAAGGCCGGACTAGATAAGACATCTTTGGAAAAAGATAATCCACGGATAAATGAAATCCCTTTTAGCTCTGAAAGTAAGAGAATGACTACCTTGTGCGAGGAAAAAGGAGCGCAGGTGGCTTATTCAAAAGGGGCAGATGAAGTTATACTTAACAATTGCGGCCTTTATCTAAGGGAGGGTAAGGCTGAACTTTTGGATGCGCGCTTGAAAAGTGAGTTTTTAAATGCCTCCGCGGAAATGGCTAAACAAGCCCTGCGCGTCTTGGCTGTAGCATACAAGCCGAATACCAAAATTGAGGACGCAGAAAAAAATATGATTTTTCTTGGTTTTGTCGGAATGATAGATCCTCCCAGGCCCGAGGCCAAGGTTGCCGTACAGAACTGCCGGGATTCCGGTATTAAGCCGGTTATGATAACCGGGGATCATCCATTAACCGCTCAGGCCATTGCCCGTGAATTGGGTATTTTACAGAAAGGCCGAGTAGTTACGGGTATTGAGTTGGATCGTATCTCGGACGCGGATTTAGAGCGCGATATAGAAGGGATTGATGTCTATGCCCGTGTTTCGCCCGCGCATAAATTACGCGTGGTCGCGGCGTTTCAGAAACGCGGCCATGTTGTTGCGATGACGGGAGACGGGGTAAATGACGCTCCTGCTTTAAAAAAGGCTGATGTCGGGATCGCCATGGGCATCACTGGCACTGATGTCACCAAAGAAGTCGCGGCCATGACCCTTACGGATGATAATTTCGCTTCTATTGTGGCCGCGGTAGAAGAGGGCCGGCACATTTTTGGGAATATTAAGAAATATCTGATGTATCTTATTTCTTCGAATATCGGTGAGATTGGTTTAATGGCCGGGGCAACTTTATTGGGAATGCCTATTCCTTTAACCGCGGTGCAGATTTTATACGTTAACTTGGCAACAGACGGCCTTCCCGCTTTGGCACTCGCCGTCGATCCGCCGGAGGCGGATTTGATGCGCCGCAAGCCGCGCCATCAAAGCTCAGGCATATTCACGCGGCCTGTGGTTATCTTGATGATCGTCGGTGGGATTTGGTCAACGCTAGTCAACATAGGGATATTTGCCTGGGCTCTGAAATCAGGGATGTCATTAAAAGAAGCAATGACTATGACATTTGTTTCTTTGGTCCTGATTCAATTTTTTAAGGCTTACAACTACCGTTCAGACCGGCAATCCATAATGCGCCGGCCATTTGCCAATAAATGGCTTAACATGTCGGTTCTTTGGGAGCTGATCCTGTTAATACTGATCGTTTATCTTCCCTTTTTGCATAAGCCTTTCGGAACATTCAGCCTTCCTTTGTTGGACTGGGTGATTGTTGTGGCAGTCTCGATTACCGTTATCCCTGTATTGGAAATTGTTAAGTGGATGATAAGGAAGGGATTATTGGGTTCAGCAGTTTAGTACAAGTAATCAGGCATAGGAAGCCTTATATTGAGAGTTTTCGCAGGGCATTTTTGTGTGGCATCGATAAACTTTTGTATGCTTTGAGCCTTGTCCATAACAAGAAATAAGACTTGTGCTGAGTTTCCTTCGATAATCTATATTTTATGGAAAATAAGGCAAAAAGAATAACAATTAAGATTTTAAGGCTTATTTCGTCTATCTGTTACCTCCGGATCAATTCCTCTTATAAAGATATTTTTAGATATTTTTAAAGCATCAAATTAGTTGATGAATATTATTTCAAGTGGGGTGTAAACTGAGTTCATATAGGGCCAAAAAATATCGGTTTTTCAGCTGCCGAATTTTAGATAATATAATCCCAAAGTTAAAAAAGTTTATAAATTTATTGCAACAATTTAAACAATTTATGCGGGCTATCCGACGATGAAAATAAAAAAGACTTGAAATTATTCCGTCTTAGCGGATAATATAGGGCGTAAAAATATATATTTACCATTAGGGAGGTCTATATGAAGAAATATTACGTTATTTTATTATTGATTCTTGCGATGGTTCACCCCTTAGATAAAGCCCTTTGCCAAGAAAGTAACTCTGGCCTAAAGGGGCGTATTACGATTTCCGGCGCCTGGGCGCTTTATCCGATGGCTGTAAAATGGGCGGAGGAATTTCAGAAGGTTTATCCCGGCATTAAAATCGATGTTTCAGCCGGAGGGGCGGGAAAGGGCATGGCTGATTGCTTGGCCAAAGTAGTGGATTTGGGGATGGTTTCCCGCGAAATAAATCCCGAGGAAATAAAGAAAGGGGCCTGGGCCGTAGCTGTCGTTATTGACGCAGTTGTAGCCACGGCAAACTCGAATAACCCGCGATTAGCTTCTTTACTTTCCACAGGCATTACCAAAAAAAGTTTCTCCGATATATTTATGAGCGGAACGATCAATACATGGGGTGAGTTAATCAATAAAGAAGATAAGAGCACCTTAAATGTTTATACCCGTTCTGATTCATGCGGGGCAGCGGAAACATGGGCAAAATACTTAGGTGGGAAACAGGAAGACTTGATAGGCATAGGTGTTTACGGCGACCCAGGGGTCGCGGAGGCGGTTAAAAAAGACCTCTTAGGGATTGGCTATAACAATATTAATTTTGCTTACGACTTGAATTCGCAAAAACAAATTGACGGCATAGCCGTCTTACCAATTGACATTAACTCAAACGGGAAAATAGACAAAGATGAAAACTTCTATGATAATGTCAGAACAATCACCTCCGCAATCGCCGATGGCAAATACCCGTCACCGCCGGCAAGAGAGCTTTATTTTGTATCGAACGGCCGCCCGGAGAACAATTTAGTCCGGCTCTTTTTGCGATGGGCTATAACCGACGGGCAGAAGTTTGTGGCTGAGAACGGTTACATGAAAGTTTCCGATCAAACTGTTTATGAAGACCTCGATAAAATAGGCAATGACTAGATTCTTTCAACAATTTTTAAATTTTGAGAAAATAAGAATCCTTAAAGATCGATTCGCTGAGAAGTCGCTTTTTGTTTTTATGCTCATCTTTGGGCTCGCTTTATTTTTAATAATACTTGTTCTTTTTTTGCGCACCCATCCGATACATACAATGATGACTTTGCCTAACCTTTTGTTCTCGACCGTTTGGAAGCCTTCCAAGGGCTTATTTGGGTTCCTGCCTTTTATCGCCGGGAGTTTATGGGTGACAGGGGTTGCCATGGCGATTGCGATTCCGATTTGCCTGCTTACTTCTCTTTACTTGGTCGAGTATGCCCCGGCCAAATTGCGTGAATTGATAAGCCCTTTGATCGATATCCTGGCCGGGATCCCGTCTGTAGTATACGGTATTTGGGGAGTTTTGGCGATCGTGCCTTTTATCAAGAATTATCTTGCTCCGTTATTCGGAATTTCTTCCACAGGATACAGCATAGCTGCCGGAGGAATAGTCTTGGCAATTATGGTTTTCCCGGTAATTATCCACATCTCTGTTGAAATTTTAAAAGCGGTGCCCAAGGACATGAAAGATGCATCATTAGCCTTAGGGGCGACAAAATGGCAGACAATCAAGCATGTCGTTATGAAGCGTGCTATGCCGGGAATAGTCGCGGCGATTGTTTTGGCTTTGTCGCGGGCTTTCGGAGAAACGATCGCGGTCCTTATGGTAGTCGGCAATGTTGCCCGGATCCCCAAATCGCTATTTGACCCGGCCTATCCGCTGCCGGCGCTTATTGCTAACAATTACGGAGAAATGCTTTCTATTCCTATGTATGACTCGGCCCTGCTTTTTGCGGCTTTGCTTCTTTTGCTGGTTGTCCTTTATTTCAATATTATTTCGAGAATGATTTTAAGCGGCTCAAAATGGAGCAGTTATTATTATGGATAAACGTTCCTTAGAAGAGAATTTCTTCAAATTTCTAATGATCGCCTCTACGGCCTTAATTGTAGCGGTATTATCTATGATTTTACTGACGATTATAATCAAGGGATTGCCTCATTTAAGCTGGGCAATGTTTACCCAAACCCCCAAAACTTGTTATTATTTAGGGAAAGAAGGGGGTATCTTAAATTCCATATTGGGATCTTTATACTTAACTGGAGGCGCTACCATTTTGGCATTTTTGTTAAGCCTGCCGATTACTCTTTACCTTAATGTTTATGCCAAAAAAGGATCAAAATTAGCTTACTTTACCCGTTTTACATTTGATGTCTTATGGGGAATACCTTCGATTGTTTATGGAGCTTTCGGCTTTACTCTGATGCTGGTTTTAGGCCTTAAATGTTCGTTGCTTGCAGGTATGCTAACAGTTGCTTTTCTTATTTTGCCGATAATGACCCGCTCTATGGATGAAGTAATAAGAATGGTACCGCAACCGCTAATGGATGCTTCATACGCGCTCGGCGCAACTCGATTTGAAACAGCCTTTAAGGTTGTTGTTAGGCAATCTCTTCCTGGAATATCCACGGCAGTTCTTATCGCTTTCGGCCGGGGCATAGGCGACGCCGCTTCATTGATTTTTACAGCCGGGTTTACCGATTCGCTTCCGACATCGCTATTTAGCCCGGTCGCTACTTTGCCGCTGACTATTTTCTTTCAATTTTCTTCACCTATCCCCGCCGTGCAGGGAAGAGCTTACGCGGCGGCTTTGATTTTGACAATAATAATTCTTAGCATAAGCATAATCTCCCGGTTAATGACAAAGAAATTCACCCGGCATATTGTGAGATAAGAGGGCAAAAATGGAATCAAAAGGCCATATAAAAGTTGAAAACTTAAGCGTCTTTTACGGCAAAGACCAGGCATTAAAAGATATAAGCGTTAAGATACCAAACAAGAAAATAACGGTAATCATCGGCCCGTCCGGTTGCGGGAAAACAACGCTTTTAAAATCATTCAACCGCCTTTTAGACCCAAGCGATAATATCAAAGTAACCGGCCAAGTCCTTGTCGACGGGGAAGATATTTACGGCCCGAACGTGGAAGTAACCCGCATACGGAAGAAAATGGGCCTGCTTTCCCAAAAACCGTATCCGCTTCCGATGTCCATCTATGATAATATCGCTTACGGGCCTCGCCTGCACGGAGAGAGGAATAAACACAAATTAGATAGGATAGTCGAACATTTCCTTAAAACAGCCAGCCTTTGGGAAGAAGTTAAAGCTAAGCTTCATTCTCCGGCATCGCATCTCTCGGTGGGGCAGCAGCAAAGGTTGTGTTTAGCCCGCGGCCTTGCCGTCGGCCCGGAAATAATTCTCGGCGATGAACCGACATCGGCGCTTGACCCCAAATCTAGCCAGCATATAGAGAAACGTTTTTTAGAGCTTAAACAGCAATATACAATCATCATCGTAACCCATATTTTACGCCAAGCGAAACGGCTCGCGGATTATGTGCTTTTCCTTTACATGGGCCGACTTATTGAGCATGGCCCGGCCGACGATATCTTTGAAGACCCGCAGGAAGAAATAACTAAAGAGTACATACGAGGCATCATCAGCTAAATACGATACTATATTCCAAAGTGGACACTAATAAACGCAATTTATCAAAACTATTTTCTGCTATAGCTGCGCGCTATGACCTCCTGAACCGTGTACTTAGCTTTAACCTTGATAGGAGGTGGAGGAAAAAGTTGGTTAAGAGTTTTTCCGCGCTAAGAAATAAGCAAGTCCTGGACTTATGCTGCGGGACTTGCGACATATCCTTAGAGCTCGCAAAAATACTTAAGCACTCTAAAATTTACTCCGTTGATTTCTCCCATGAAATGCTGATAAAAGCTCAATCTAAAATAATCCGATCGAAGAAGGAAGAATGCATTATCCCGGTAGAAGCCGATATTTATAATTTGCCTTTTCGGGAGGGTACTTTTGATATTGCTTCAATAGCCTTTGGCCTAAGAAACTTACCCGACCCTTTAACGGCCTTGCAAGATATATCATTCTCGCTTAAGGAAGGGGGGAATCTTGCGATCTTAGAGTTCTTTCCGCCGACAAATTCATTCTTCGGAAGAATATTTCACTATTATTTAATGAATTTAATTCCTATTATCGCTAATATATTCGGCGGATCATATAAGGCGTATTCATATCTTTCATCTTCAATAAAATCTTTTGTTAAACCCGAAGATATTGTAAAATACATAGCCTTGTCAAAGTTAAAAATTGTATCAACAGATAAAATGCTTGGCGGAACAGTATGCGCATTCTATTGCGAGAAATCATAAACCAACAAATAAAAAACAGGAGTTATAATGAAACTTAAAGATTATTTTGAGGGAACAAAAGGTATAAGCGTCTTATCGACATCGGACAATAAAGGAGAGGTTGATTCGGCGATTTATTCGCGGCCGCATGTTTTGGATAACGGGAATATCGCATTTATCATGGCCGATAAACTAAGCCATAGCAACCTTCAGAAAAACCCAAAAGCTTGTTTTTTATTTAAAGAAGACGGCCCGGGATACAAAGGCAAAAGGCTGTACCTCCTAAAAATAAGCGAAACCCAAAACAAAGAAGAAGTCGATCGCTTAAGAAGAGCCCATCGCTGCAAAAATGATGATGACGAAGGTAAAGTAAGATTTCTAGTAACATTTTCGATCACTAAGGAATTACCTCTAGTCGGATCAAACATATAAATTGAATCTGATAAATTAAATTAAAATCCTTTGACAAAAGAAGCATTAAATGTTATTCTTCATCATGATAATGAATATCAACTTCATAAAGCGACAAAATGACTAATAGAGACGCTATTGAAATATTCCATAATTACCTGGCTACTAAAAACCTAAAGCACAGCGAGCAGAGGATGAGCATTCTGCAGGACTTTTTAGATTCAGGTAAACATCTGACCGCTCACGAGCTTTTTGTTTTAGTGCAAAAGAAAACCCCTTCGGTAGGCTTTGCCACTATTTACCGGACGCTAAAACTCTTATGCGAATGCGGCCTTTGCCGGGAACTTAAGCTTGATGACGGAACAACGCGCTATGAATATCAGGATGAGACCCAGCATCACGACCATCTTATCTGTACAAAATGCGGCAAATTTGTCGAAGTGCTTGATCCCGAGATCGAGAGGCTTCAAGACAAGCTTTTTGATGCTTACGGATTTCTGCCGCAAAGGCATCGCCTTGATCTGTACGGCATTTGCAAATCTTGCAATAAGTAATATTTTTTTGAGAATTTACTGATAATGATTATCAAATTCACGACTAATATAATGGAAGGGAGCAAGAATGGTTAAATTAAGCGAAATCGGAGTAAAGGAGAAATGCAAGGTTGTCAAAGTGGTTGGAAGTAAAAGTATTAAAAAACGACTTCTTGAAATGGGATTTGTCCGGGGAACAGATATTTATGTAGAGAAATTAGCTCCACTAGGGGATCCTATGGAGCTTGTTTTAAAGGGTTATCATGTTTCTTTAAGAAGAGAAGAGGCAAACGATGTTTATGTGGCTAAAGCTTAATCTTAACCATTCTGTTTTAAAGGAGAATCAATATGCCTCTTTCAATGTTAGGGCTTAGAAACAAGGGAGTTGTAGTCGGGTTACGCGGTAAGTTTGATTTAAAAATATTTTTAGCTGAATTAGGTTTTGTTTCAGGCAAAGAAGTAGAGATAATGCAATACACTTCAGGGAATAACCTAATTGTCGGTTTAGGAGGATGCCGCTTGGCACTAGATAGAAGTTTAGCCCACCTTATCGAAATTATACCTCAAAAGGAGTTATGATGTTAACGAAAGAAATTGATGAAACAGCCTCTAATGTGGAATTGGTACAAAAGAGAATAAAAGTTGCGCTTGCCGGTAATCCTAATTCCGGAAAGACATCTATTTTTAACGCTCTTACCGGAATGCGCCAACATGTAGGTAACTGGGCCGGAGTCACCGTTGAGAAGAAAGAAGGCTACGCTCATTACGGAGGCTATACTATCGAAGTTGTTGATTTGCCCGGGACATACAGCTTGACCGCTTTCTCTATGGAAGAGCTGGTTGCCCGTGATTTCATTATAAAAGAACGCCCGGATGTGATAATAAATGTGATCGATTCGACGAATCTGGAAAGAAACTTGTATTTGACTACCCAGCTTATCGAACTCGGCTGTAAAGCGGTTGTCGCGCTTAATATGACTGACGAAGCCGAGCATAAAGGTATTCATATTGATAAGAAGAAGCTGGCGGAACTTTTAGGTATGCCGGTAGTGAACACAATCGGGACTATAGGAAAAGGGATTCAAGACCTGCTTAAAGAAGCGGTCGCCATTAAAGAAGTAAAAGAGCCGTTATCTCGTCACATCCACATTAACTACGGCGCGGAAGTAGAAGAAGAGATAAAGAAAATTCAGGCCGAACTTAAAAAAGACCCGGTAATACCGAAAATGTTTTATACAAGGTGGCTGGCCGTAAAGTTGTTAGAACATGATAAAAACGTTGCGGAAGAAATATACGGCCGGGCTCAAGCAAAAGATGATATCGAAAAACAAGTCGCTTCAAGCCATGCTCATATCGAGAAAATACTCGATGACGAATCGGAAATAATTTTAGCCGATGCACGTTACGGATTTATCAAAGGGCTGTTGCAGGAAGCCTATAGCCACCGCTCCTTCGACCGTATCACATTTTCGGATAAAATCGATAAGGTTTTAACCAACCGTCTTCTTGGGATACCGATCCTTATCGGCCTACTCTGGGTCATGTTCCAAACAACTTTTAAATTGGGCGGTTATCCTACGGATTGGATCGAATCCCTTGTCGGGCATGTTAGCAATTTTGCCTCATCGGCAATTCCGGATGGGATGTTAAACGACTTGGTAGTAAACGGCATAATTTCAGGTATAGGGGGCGTTGTCGTATTCCTGCCGAATATTCTTATATTATTTTTCTTCATATCTTTGTTTGAAGATACAGGCTATATGGCCCGGGCCGCGTTCATAATGGACAGGGTGATGCATACATTAGGGCTACACGGCAAGAGCTTTATCCCGATGATAATGGGATTTGGCTGCAATACATCAGCTATTATGGGGGCAAGGACCTTAGAAAATAAGACTGACCGGATCTTGACTATCCTGATAAATCCTTTGGTCAGCTGCAGCGCGCGATTGCCGGTTTATGTGCTTCTTGCCGGAACTTTCTTCGGTAGAAACGCGGGGACAGTTATTTTTTCAATTTATATAACCGGTATAATTTTAGCGATATTAGTCGGCCAGCTCTTCCGCAAAACTATATTTAAGGGAGAGGCAGCCCCCTTTGTTATGGAACTTCCACCCTACCGCATTCCGCGCGTGCAAAGCATTCTCATTCATATGTGGGAAAAAGCTTCAATCTTCTTAAGAAAAGTCGGCGGTATAATACTTATTGCCTCAATCCTTATTTGGTTTATGACCGCTTTCCCAAAACCAAAGTCAGATTCCCAGATAGCGTTAAGCCATGACGAGCATATCTTAAACAGCTATGCCGGACGGGCCGGAAAATTTATTGAACCGGTTCTTGAGCCATTAGGGTTCGGATGGAAGGGAGGGATCGCTCTTTTAACCGGCATCGCCGCAAAAGAAATAGTTGTATCGACCTTCGGGGTTTTATATCAAGCGGGAGAAAATGTTAATGAAGAAAATGATACTCTTCGAAACGCGCTAAAGAAAGATATGACGCCAATGGCCGCATTATCTTTCATGCTTTTTACGCTCATTTATATTCCCTGCGTCGGTACTCTTGGCGTCATGTACCGCGAACTTGGTTCGTTAAAATGGACCCTATTCGGTGTGGGTTACAGTTTGATTTTGGCCTGGTTAGTTTCGTTCATCGCATACCAGGGAGGATTGATACTGGGCTTTGTTTGATCGAAAGGCGGTGGAATATGGAAACATTATCATTGATTTTTATACTTTCAATATCGTTATTGGGCATGGCACTTTATTTGAGGAATTCATTCAAAGAAAATGAGGCCTGCCACAAATGCGGGTCGAAAAACCTTAATTGCGCTGAGAACCCAAAAGATAAACATTGTTAATTTTTTGCCATCACCATGATAATGATTATCAAATTCACGAGAAGGAGGCAGGCATGATTATTGAAATAATCCTAGGGACAGCTATGTTCGCCGGATTCTTTTACAGCGAGCAATTTAGACATAAAGCACATCGGCTACGAAAATTTGCCGCATTCAGAACGAAACATTATTAGTATGCTCTTTAAAGATTAACTTTATATTATCTTACAGTTTGAATTCGAATCCAGCCCTGAGTTCGGATTAGTAAAATCAATTTAAAATTAACAATTGTCTTAACAAAAGAAAGGATCTAGCTGTGAAAAAGTTAAGAAGACTCTTATTAATCTTAAACTCTTTACTGGTTTCATTTGCCATGTATGCCGAGGCGTCGGAAATACCGCTTTGGGAGAAGTTAACTCTTAAAGAATGCCGTTCTAAATTAGAAGAAAAAGGATATTCATTCGGATTAGATTATACCGGTGATATAACGTTTAATAAAACCGGCGGCACAAAAAGAGGCGATTCTTATTTAGGACTATTGGATAGCTCTCTTGAGATAGATACTTCAAAGGCATCCTTATGGGAAGGAGGCACGTTTTTCATCAACACAATATATACTTTCGGCAATGGGTTTCCATCAGCTGATTTTACCGGAGATATGCAAGGATTAGACAATATTGAGGCACCCCGCCTGTTTAGGTTGTTTGAGGTGTGGTACGAGCAGCGTTTTATAAACGATAAATTATCCGCTAGAGGAGGCTTGTACGATATCAACTCCGAATTCAATGTTACCGATTACGGT
This sequence comes from Candidatus Omnitrophota bacterium, assembly GCA_015232535.1. Lineage (GTDB taxonomy): Bacteria > Omnitrophota > Gorgyraeia > Zapsychrales > Zapsychraceae > JADFZM01. Next base: position 70,959 of record JADFZM010000001.1, on the reverse strand, counting down.
TCGCTTTTTATTAACAGCTCTTTTGGCCTTAACCCTGCCGTATCGCTTAATACAACAGCCTCAACATACCCTTTGGCCGCGCCCGGCCTGCGCTTAAAGCTTGATCCGAACGAGCATCTTTCTCTCTTAAGTGCTATTCTGAGCGGCGATCCCGGCGATGAGAACAATAACCCCCATGGTTTAAACCCTGTTTGGAATAATGAAAGAGGGACATTTGCGATATACGAAATTCAGATTAAAGGAAATACTCCGCTTCTCTATGGCGATTTACCGGGAACGATTAAAATCGGTGGCTGGTATAATAGTAAAAATACAGATGACCTGACAGATACTGATGGAAACGGAGATCCGATAAAACATAATGGGAACCGGGGAATATATGCAATAATTGACCAAATGTTATTCAAAGAAAATGAAAATGAAAATGAAGGCTTAGGGATATTTTTTCAATATGGGCAATCCCCTGAAGACCGAAATACGATCGATAGCTATATCGGATTAGGCATAAATTATACCGGCCTATTTCCAAACAGAAATGAGGATGTCTTCGGGCTAGCTTTTGGGCGAGCATCAAGCGGAAACAGCTATCGACTAACGGGTGATTTTGATAAAGAAGAAGACATAATTGAAGCAACATACCTTATCCATCTGCATGAAAATATCTCTCTGCAGCCGGATTATCAAGTAATCTATAATCCAAGCGTTGATCCGTCGATAAAGAACACTCAAGTGGCGGTTCTACGGCTTAATGTGAGCTTTTAAGCAAGCAGAAAGGAAGAGAATAGATCTCAATAAAAGATATATGGAAACTTATCGCTTATTAAACTATAAATATATCCTGCTCAAAGATATTCTTTTATTTTGCGGTTAAAGTGATATAATTGCGAAATAAAATCAATTTCTTTCATATTTTGCAATTATTTAACCAAAATAAATGAAAAAACTGTTAAACTTTTCCTGGATATCCATTCAAAACTTCCTGCTTGTTATTATTTTCTCTTTTGCGGCTGTCATTGTAGTATACGGATCTTATCTTAGGGTTTTTGAAGTAAATGAACTGAACATGCTCGATCTGCGGTTTCGCCTGCGCCCGCCGATAAAAACCACCGAAAAAGTTGTAATTGTTGAAATAGCCGATGACTCGATAAAAAAGCTTGGCCGTTTCCCCTTTGACCGCCGTTATCATTCGCTACTCATTAAAGTTCTATCAGAATACGGTGCAAAAGCGGTTTTATTTGATATTTTCTTCTCGGAAAGTGACCAAAACGACGCTGAAATGGAGAAAGCGATAAAAGAGGCTGGAAATGTGTATTTACCCTACGTTTTTGACCTTGACTCGAGTAAAGGACAAAATATCTTAATTGCCAAGGGTTTTAACGCGCAAAACCTGGCTTTTTTTAATACAGTTTCCAAAGGGGCCGGGCCCATAAATATCATCCCTGACCCGGACGGAAAATACCGCAAAGTGCCGCTTTTGATCAAATATAATGAAGAAATCGTTCCGTATGTATCCCTGCGCTTAGTTTCAGATTATCTTGGAATCGATCAAAAGGATATTATTTATAGACCCGGCAAATATATTCGCCTGGGCCGATATGTTAAAATCCCTTTGGATAAAGAATCAAACTCCATTGTTAATTATGCCGGTGAATGGGGGAAATTCTATAAGCACTATTCCTTTGTCGATATCCTGCGCTCATATGCCTCAATTCGATCAGGGGAAAAACCATTTTTGGACCCAAATTTTTTTAAAGACAAAATATGCATCATAGGGTTGACAGCGACGGGTACAACCGATCTACATCCCACGCCGTTTTCCTCGCTGTATCCGGCTTTGGCCATTCACGCTGATCTTATCAATTCTATTATCAACAGGCGATTTATAACGCGCGCTCCGAAAGAATTTAACTTGTTTCTTTTAATTGTTTTTGCTTCTTTTATTTCCTGGGGAATATTTGCCGGAAAACCAAACAAGGCTTTCGGTATTCTCATCTTAACCGTTACGCTTTATTTTTTCACGGCATTTCTGCTTTTTATATTATTCGGTGTATGGATAGATATGTTTTATCCCTTAATTGCCTTGCCTTTTCTTTACTTAATCGGTGCGCTTATGATATCGGTAATCGAATGGAGGAAGAAAATACTTTTCGAGAATGAGCTTTTGATCGCTAAAAAAATCCAGGAAAGCTTCCTTCCTAAAATACTTCCCCGAACTAATAATATGGATATAGCCGCCAAGATTCTCACCGCCCGGCAAGTGGGCGGGGATTTATACGACTTTTACGAGTTCACCCCGACGACATTAGGGGTCATGATCGGTGATGTTTCGGGTAAAGGCATACCGGCCAGCTTATTTATGACAACAGTTTCCGGATCGTTTAAATTCTTTGCTTTACCCGATGCCCCTCCTCAGCAAGTCCTTTACAGCTTAAACGAAAAACTAAGAAAAGAATCTTCCAGCAATTTATTCGTCACGATCTTTTACGCGATTTTTGACACAGAAAAGAAAATCATGAATTACGCCAACGGAGGGCATCTTCCCGTACTGCATCTTTCCCGAAGCGCCCAGGGGCAACTCCTTGATGTTGAAGACGGCTATCCTTTGGGCATGACGGAAAGCGCGTATTCCGGAAACAGCGTAAAATTTTCCAAAGGAGACATATTTATTTTCTATACTGACGGCATTACCGAAGCCAGGGATTCACGCTCGAAATTATACGGTAAAGAACGCCTTTTCTCGGTTATCGATAAAAACAGGAACAAAACAGCCCAGGAAATATCGCTGGCTATAGAAAAAGACATACGCAAATTCGAGCCGCAGCATAAGCAATCGGATGACATAACATACATTGTAATTAAAATATCCTGAAATTCGCCAACTTATCCTTTTACATATTTGGGTTAATTTGGTAATATGTATAAAATTATTTTAAATTAAGAGATTCGACATGAATATATCAAAAACCATACCCTCGAAAACTGAATTGATAAACGAATTGCTTTCTTCGGTGCTGGCTAAGCTTTCTGACATCGGCCTGGACCCGGGAGCTATTTTTAATATCAAACTGGCCCTTTATGAGGCGATGGTCAATGCGGTCAAGCACGGCAATAAGCTTAATCCCGACCTTAAAGTAAAATTGGAAATAAATATTCAAAACGGAAATTTGATCATGCAGGTGTCTGATGAGGGAACAGGTTTCGACTATAAGAATATACCTAACCCTCTAACCTCAAAGAACTTAGAGAGGCTAAGCGGACGGGGGATATTCCTGATAGAGAAAATCATGGATAAATTTGAGTTCATGAATGAGGGGCGAACCATTAAAATGGTTAAATTCCTCAACAAGAAAAAGGAGGAGAAGTGAAAATTAAAGTTGATTTGATTAACGGGATCAATGTTGTAGCGCTTGACGGAGAGCTCAACGTTGAAGATTCCATAAAGCTAAGGGATTCGTTTATTAAATTGCTTAAAGCCGGTGCCAGCAAAGTGATTGTTGATTTTGAGAAAGTCGGCTTTGTCGGCAGTTCCGGCTTGGCAACATTAATCGAAATGACGCAAATGCTAAAAAAAGCTAACGGTAAATTCAACATCTGCAACGTAAACAAAGAAATCCGCGGCATTTTTGAAATAACAAAAATGCATAAGATGATCTCAATCCATGATAATCGTGAAACCGCATTAAAAGAACTAAGCTGAATAATAAGCTGTTTCTTAATTTCTTTAAAAAATCCTCTACACCCAGCGTATTTCATAATATAATCAGTATAATTATTATGTATTATTAGCTAATGGCTCAAAAGAGAGGGTGTAAAATGCCTAAAAGAATTCTAGTCATTGAAGATGATCGGGGGACAAGGACTCTTGTCCAGAAAACTCTTGAAAAAGAAGGCTATGAAATAACCGGCGTATCCGACGGAGAAGAAGGGATTTCAACCTACCTTAAATCAATAAAAGATAATCATTTTCAGCTGATAATCCTGGATATCAATATGCCCGGGATAAACGGCTTGGAAGTCTTAAAGAATATCAGAAAAGAAGAAGAGTCGCGAGGGATAAAGTACGGTTATGGCAGTTCGATACCCATAATTATGCTTACCGCATCAAAAGAGCCCTGGCTGGATGCTTTTGACTCCGGTTGCGATGATTACATCCTTAAGCCATTCGAAAACGATAAATTACTGAAAAAAGTATCGGAAAAGTTTAAATAATAATACTCTAATCCATAAAAAGGCTAAATGCATGTCTGAAACTAATAATTCCCCAAAGCAAGATAACCCCCCAATCGTGCATCTGGAGGATATTCCGACTAAGACGATAAAATCCTTCGAGGTAGAGGCTAGCTCGCATAAACTAAAAAAAGTTAAAACGCCTGTTGCCCAAAAAATAAATGATGAAATCGAAATAGAATCTGAAACAAGAGGCCAAAAGGGCATTTTAAGCAGATTTTTTTACATTCTGGGAAAATCATTCGGCTTTGTATCCGGCTCGTTAAAAATAAAACAAAAGTAACCATTTATGATAAAAGAAATAAAAAGCATTGATATAGGGACAATGAACCTTATCAGCGCTTCCCTTTCTCAAGATGAAAAAATTGTTTTAAAGAAACTGCGCCATGCCTTTCTAAAAGTAAAGATCGAGCAATCAATGACCTCGTTCTTGAAAGAAGAAGGGATGCAATACGCCGAAATCGGAGAAGAGTTATACATCTTAGCGGAATCTGCTTACAAAATGGCTAATACGATGGGTTCTGCCCTAAGCCGTCCGATGCAGGACGGAGTCCTTAATCCAAAAGAAGAAAAAGCCGAGATTATTCTTAAAATACTCGTAACCGCCCTTTTAGGCAAAGCTTCCGAGAACAATTCTATTTGTTATTACTCTATTCCGGCCGAAGCTTTTATAAATGAATTCCGCGTCGTCTATCACACGGGTATTTTAGAGGAGATCATTGAGTCTTTAGGTTACAAGGCTAAGTCGGTTAATGAAGGGATGGCTGTCGTATATAGCAGTTTGGCCGAATTCGGCTTTACCGGTATAGGGATTTCCTGCGGCTGTGGAATGCTTAATTTTTGCGTAAGCGATAGGGCTAATTCACTCGATAGTTTTTCCATTAACCGTGCCGGAGACTGGATAGACGAAAATGCCGCCAAAGCCCTTGCCATACGCCAGGGCCAAGTCAATTCTGTTAAAGAAAAAGGGATAAACCTTAAAAACCCTCAAGACAGAACCCAGAAAGCAATAACGATATATTACAAAGAGCTTATTCGTTATGCCGTACAATGCCTGCGCGCCAGGCTGGAAGAAAAATCTATGGGATCGGTTTTTAAAAAGCCCATTGAGATCGTATGCGCCGGAGGGACAGCCCTTCCGACAGGATTTACCCAAATATTGAAAAGTGAGATCGAGAAAACAAAATTCCCCGTTCAAATCAATAATGTCTTTCTGGCCGATGACCCTTTGTACGCAATTGCCCGCGGTTGCCTTATAGGCGCGATCGCTGAAAATGCCTTTAGAAGAAAGAAAAAGACCAATGCCAAAAAAAACGATCAATAAGAAACTTAAGAATAAAAAACCAATTAAAAAAGCGATTCATGCTGTAGACCGCCGCCAGCCTTCAAAACCCCGGACTATCGTTGAGAAAGCGCAAATCCCCTCCCAAAATGATGTTGCTCAAATACCTTCCCAAAGCGGGGATGTTGATACTGACATTAATTTATTAGGCGTCGGCCTTGATATGGGAACCGCCAACATCGTTTCTTCCCGCGAAACAGCAAAGGGTGTAGAGGTAAAATATAGCCGTAACGCGTTTCTTTTTGTCCGCGATGATGACTCAACCAAAGAACTTTTGCAGAAAATGAACATATCCGAGCAAAGGATAAAAGAAAGGCCTTGCATCCTAGGCAAAGACGCTTTCGATTTCTCGAATTATTTTGACCGCAACACCCAAAGGCCGATGAACGTGGGAGTTATTAATCCGTTGGAACGCGAAGCAATACCTATAATGAATATGATAGTGAAGGGTTTATTGTGGGAACCGAGAGTCCCTAACGAGATATGCTGTTTCTGCGTTCCGGCGCAACCGGTGGACAGCATGATGGACGTTAATTATCACCGGAATGTTATCGAAACGATGCTTTCCTGTTTCGGCTACAAAGTATGTCCGATAAACGAAGGCTTTGCGGTAATACTATCCGAACTTGCGGAGAAGAAGTTCACCGGTATTGGGGTATCTTGCGGCGGCGGCATGACAAATATATGCGTCGCTTATAAATCGGTTGTCGTAATGGAATTTTCGATAGCGCAAGGAGGCGATATGATAGACCTCCAGTCTTCGAATGTGCTAAGCATATCTCCGAACAAAGCCGGCTTGGTTAAGGAAAAGGGGATGAGCATTTTAAAACCGGAAACAAGGGAGCAAGAAGCAATAGCCCTGTTTTACAAAAACTACATCCGTTATTTCCTAGGGCAAATTTCTCAAGTTTTCCGTCGCCCGGATAAAGCGCCTCAGTTCGATGAGCCGATAGACATTGTTTTCGCCGGTGGCACATCAATGGTCGGAGGATTCCTAGATGTTGTAAAACAGGAAATTAAGAACATCGATATGGTGGTTCCCATAAACGAAATTAGACAAGCCAAAGACCCTTTTAATTGCGTTTCAAAAGGTTGCCTGATAAACTCTCAGCTATTAAGCCGTTCCAAAGCTAAATAATGTTTAAACAATTTAAACAATTTAAACAATTTTATTGGAACAGAGCATAATAAAGCAAGAGATAAAAGGAGAGAGATAATGACAGCAAAAAAAAGAAAAAAGAAGCTTGGCAAGATCAAAGCTGTTAATGTATCCGCCTCATCTTCAAAAAGCACTAAGGCCAGGAAAATTAATGCGGTAATGCGGCGTTTAAAGAAAATACGCAAACAGGCTTCTAAGGCAACTCCGATAATAATAAAGAAAACGAAACAATTAACAAGAAGCACCCCTAAGCCCTCTAATAGTCAGAATTACCTTGACCAAATCATGTTCTCCCTTGGAAAATCATTCGGGTTCGCTTCAAAAACGATAAAAAAGAAATAGCATAAATAGAACAGGCTTATATCACGATGATCAGCGACATTAAAGCAATAGAAAAAGAAGCTCAAAAGCTTCTTGATGAGCAAAAATTTGACGATGCGGCAAAATTATTTTCTGAAGCGGCCAGGTCTTTTCAGGAATCGGGCGAACATAAGCAGTCCGCTATTTGTTTTACCTCCGCCGCCAGCTGTTGTGAATTCAAAGCGGGCCGTCAATCCCTATATTATTATGCCGCCTCTTATTATGAAAAAGGGGCCCAGGAAGCGGAGAAATCAGGCGATTACGAATATGCCAGCATGCTTTACAAACATGCCGGTATCTGCCACGAAAGGGACCTGGGCTATGTCGGCTTCTCGGAATGTTTTTTCCTCTCCCAGGAATGTTACAGAAAATCCCTCACTCCTAACCTTAAATTTTGGGTCCGGCATACTCCTTTCGGAACTAAAACCAAAGGACCCAATTTCAAAACCGCTTTTAAGCGGTTCTTTACATGGATATCCTTAACTTTTTCTTCGCTTCTTTGGGGCCACGGAGAGCGGCCGCAAAGGACTATTATATTCGGTGGTTTCCTTATCCTTTTTTCAGCAATATTTTACAATCAAGGCCATCTTGTTTTCACCAACATAGTGCGAAAACCAAGTTTTATGGAGGCAATTTATTTTAGCTATATCACGGTAACTAGAATAGGGTACGGCGATATACTGCCTGTAGGTTTTAATAAAGTCCTGGCTGTTTTTCAGGAGTTTACCGGCATTTTCCTTATTCCTATTTTCATAACCGGCTTATGCCGAAAATATTTAAGGTTTTTCTAATTTTAATTATTTAACAAGGATTTCAAGATGAACGATGAGACAAAAAATAATTACACAAATAAAAATGATTATGAACAGCTGGTAATAAAAAATAGCAACCAACTTCAAATACCTCCGCAAGCTTACCTGAAAATAGCCAAGCTGTGCCTCGTCGAGGGAAAAAAAGACATTTCGGCTTTAGAAGAAGCGATAGCCAAGGTTGATTTCCCCAAAATTCAGACTATCTCTCACCGGATGAAGGGAAGCTTCGCCAATATGATCCTGGACTCAATTTCCAAACCGGCAATGCAAATAAATGAACTTTCAAAAAAACAAGAAAAGATTGAAGAAATAAAGGAGCTTTTTTCTTTGTTAACAAAAAACTTTTCCGAATTACCTTTATAAACAGGACAGCTATGATAAAAAATATCTTTTCAAAACCTCTCATTGTACTAACTGTCTTATTGTTTTTCTTGTCTCTTAATTTGAGCTGCAATAATAATCCGCCTCCCAAGAAACTCGACATGGTAAATTTAGCTTTTCAAAAATGGGTCGGGTACGGGCCGTTCTTCCTTGGGAAGGAACTGGGTATTTTTAAAGATGAGGGAATTGACCTGAATATCGTTGATGAACCTCTGGATAGTGCGCGCCGTGAAGCGTTTAAAGAGGGGATGCTTGATGCCGAAGCCGGCACTATAGATCTATTAGTATCCAAATTGGCTTATGATACACCGATTACCATGGTGCTTGAAATTGATTATTCGTTTGGCGCAGACGGTATCGTTGTCGATGGAACCATCAACAACATCTTCGACCTTAAAGGTAAGAAAGTCGGCCTTGTACGGGATGATGTTGGAGAGATGTTTATTTCCTATGTTTTCAACGAAAATGGCCTTTCTCTAAACGATATAAGCAGTGTTCCGACATCGCCAGAAGAGATTGTAAAACTATTTACCGAAAAAGAAGTGGATGCGGTTGTTACCTGGGAGCCAAACCTTTCTCTATGCTTAAAAAGAGAGGGGAGCCGCATTTTGGTCACCACAAAAAACAATCCCGGAGTTATCATTGACGTATTAAGCTTTAGAAACGAGATTATAAAAAACAATCCTCAGCTTGCAATGAGGCTAATGCGCGGCTGGTTTAAATCATTAAAGTACTATCGAGAAAACCCTGCTGAATCGTCCCGGATAATCGCCCCGCATTACGGCCTTAAGCCGGAAGAATACCAGGCCCAAGTTTTGGGCTTAAGATGGCTAAATTATGAAGATCAAAATTCGGAACGGGAATTTAAGGAATGGGAAAAAGCATTTAACTTTATTAGCGATATTAAACATAAAAACGTAAGGATACCCGTTATTCCCAAGGCAGATACGGCAATAAACACTTCCTTGTTACGTTCTCTTTATTACAAAAATTAGGTCATTAGAAGTAAAAATGAAAATAGCCAATAAGATCTCTCTATATTTCTTTTTCACCGCCTTTGTGCTGGCTACCGTCTCCCTTGCCTTCATATGTGTTATTGTAACAGGATCATTAAAAGATGAAGTAAAAAAGCACCTCAAAGATACCGTCGCCGCAAAAGACCAAACTGTAAAATCTTATCTGGATATGCTTCGCTTAAGCGTCATACAGTCAGCTGAAAACGAAATATTAAAAGGCTTTCTCCTTAAATACAAAAATGACCCGCAATCAAGCCAAGAGATGTTCATAACCGCCCAAAAGGACCTCTTAAAATACCGCAATGCCATAACCAACTTAAACGATTACTATATTTCTGACACAACCGGGAAAATTATCCTTTCAACCGACGAAAATATGTTAAACAAAGATATTTCAGCCGATTCCTCTTTTTTGGCGGCCCGGGAAGGGACTTTCATAAAGCATCCCTATGCCCATGAGGGAATCCGTGAGGCAATGATCGCTATTTCAGCCCCCATCAAGAATAGTACCGACGGAGAGTTGCTCGGGGTTATTATAGCCGAAATCAAAATGGATTATCTTAACACCATACTCAAAAACGAATACGGGTTTGGCAAGACGGGGGAAACTTATTTAGTAAATAAATACGGTTACATGATAAGCAATTCGCGGTTTATTAAAGGCGCTTTTCTAAAGCAAAAAGTCAATACCGCGAATTTTAGGCAATGTTTGGCCGATTTGGATAAAGATCATGAAACAACTTTTAAAAACTCTCATGATAAACATGAAGGCCTAATTATTGCTGAAGATTACCGCGGGGTCATGACCTTAGGCACCCATGTGTGGAACACGCAAATGAAATGGTGCCTTTTAGCCGAGATCGACACAAGCGAAGCTTTTGCTCCGCTTAGAAAGATACAGCTTATTTTACTTTTGATCCTTTTGGTTATACCTTTTGCCGCTTTAGCCGTCGGTATTTTCTTGGGGAAAATAATTACAAATCAACTTCAAAAGCTAAAACGGGGAATTGAGGTAATCTCATCAGGAATGCTCTTCAATCAAATAAAAGTCGATTCAAATGATGAGATTGGCCAAATATCCCGCGCTTTTAATAAAATGGCTAATGACCTCAAAGATTCGGTTACCTCCATTAATAATTTAAATGCCGAAATCGCTTCCCGGCAGCTCGCGGAGAAAAGCCTTAAGAAAATATCCAGGGAATGGGAAGAAACCTTTAACTCAATTCAGGATATGATTTCGATTCAGGATAAGGAATGCAGATTGCTACGGGTAAACAAAGCTTATGCCGATGCCTTTAATCTTACGCCAAAAGAAGTAATCGGCAAGAAATGCCACGTTTTAGTTCACGGGCTGGAAAACCCACATTCAGCTTGCCCGCACGTAAGAACGTTAGAAAATAAATCACATAACACCTCGGAAATATTCGAACCTAGATTAAACGCGTTTTTGGAAGTAAACGTTTCTCCGATATTCGATGACAAAGGAGAAGTGATTGGGACTGTGCATATCGCAAAAAATATCACCCAAAGGAAGAAAGACGAAGAGCTGTTAAAAGAAAGCTCGATGAGGATACGTTCTATAACCGATTCAGCTCAAGACGCGATTATAATGATGGATAATAAAGGCCTGGTTTCCTTCTGGAATCCGGCCGGAGAAAAAATCTTAGGTTATAAGCCAGATGAGATAATCGGCAAGCCTTTACATGAAATATTATCTCCATCCCGATTTCATGAAGCGCATAAAGCGGCCTTTCCCCAATGGCAAAATTCCGGCAAAGGTTTCGCCATAGGAAAAACTCTTGAGTTATCCGCCATTAAAAAAGACGGCACTGAAATACCGGTTGACCTCTCCTTATCTTCGGTATTCCTATCAGGGGAATGGCAGGCTGTGGGTATTTTACGTGATATATCGGAAAGAAAGAAATCGGAGAATCTTTTAAAGAAAGCAAATGATGATCTTCTGAAATCGCTGGAAACAGCTGAAACGCTCCGGGACAAATATGAAGAGGCGAGCAAAAAGTCCGAGAAATTAGCCAAAGCCAAGACCGAATTCTTGGCAAATATGAGCCATGAAATCCGCACCCCAATGAACGCGATAATCGGCTTTACTGACCTTTTGACTAGGACGTCAATCGATGAAAAACAAAGGCATTATCTCCAATCTATACGCTCGGGAGGAGAACTTCTTTTGGCCATAATCGAAGATATATTAAACTTTTCCAAAATAGAATCGGAAAAGATAAAGCTGGAGAACATTAATTTTGACCTGCGTTACTTAATTAAAGATGTTTTCCACCTGATATTACCGAAAATGAGCGAACAATTGTTAGACTCATATATTGATATTCCCCGAGAATTAAATTGCCTCCTTAAAGGCGACCCTACGAGATTACGCCAGATTTTTGTAAACCTTCTTACTAATGCCGCTAAATTCACAAAAGCCGGAAGTGTCGGCATTATCGTTCGCGAAGAAAGCCGAAATACAGAAAATGGCGAAATCACTTTAAAATTAAGCGTTAAAGATACAGGGATAGGAATTCCTGAAGACAAGACAAAGACGATATTTGATGCCTTTGAACAAGCCGATACTTCAACCACCCGTAAATTCGGAGGGACCGGTTTAGGCTTAGCCATTGTGCGCTCGCTTGTCAAAATAATGGGAGGCTCTGTTTGGGCCGAATCTGTCTTGGGACAAGGCAGTGAATTCTTTATCAGATTGACTTTTAAGCAAGCCGATGAATCATTTAATAACGATATTTTGCCGCTTAGCATAAAAGAACTTAAAGGGAAAAAAGCCGTTATTGTTGATGATAACTTAAAATCTCTGGAATTGGTAAATACTTATTGCCAAAACGCCGGGATTGAAGTTGTTAAATCAGCAACATCGGTTGAGGATGCTATTTCTTTTATCAATGCCATAAAAGATGAACCATTTAAGATCGATTTGGTTTTGACCGATATTATGATGCCGGACAATGACGGTTACGAACTGGCAAGACAAATAAGAAAATTAGGTCAATTTAATAGCTTAAAAATAATCGCTTTAACATCTGACTTGCGCATCGGCTCTGCCGAAGACGCGAAATCCTCAGGATTTAACGGTTATTTGCCGAAACCAATAATCGAAAATGAACTAATAAAGCTTATCGCTACTGTTTTAGGTGATAAGCGAACAGATGAAGGAATTATTACCCGGCATCTTGCGAATGAACTAACCTGCACCGGTAAGAAAGTTCTTGTTGTGGATGACAGTATCACAAATCAGGAGCTTATGAAGGCATACCTAGATACTTTGGAATGCATTGGGGATTATGCAACTAACGGCAGGGAAGCGGTGGAAAAGGTGAAGACCGGGACTTATGATATATGCTTTATGGATATTCAAATGCCGGAGATGGATGGCATAGAAGCAACTATATTTATCCGTAATAATATCAACAAAACTTTGCCTATAATAGCCTTAACGGCCGAAATAGTAAGAATGGACGAGCAAAAATGCTTTGACTCAGGAATGAATGATCTCTTGGCTAAACCCATCCAGTTAAGGCAACTCAGGGATTCTATCAGAAAACACTGCCCTTAATTCAATTCCGTCGACAAATATATCAAAGATTAAACAATTTCAACAATTTATATTATACTTGAGATGCGGAAAACCAACATATTCAAACTACTTTATTTAATATGACGCTGCCATTTGAATAAGCAACAGCTAGATATTCTTGCCATGTTCCAACTTTCATTTGAATGACTCTATTAAGTTACACTCATTGTCTTATCATATCTAATAACCATGTACAAACTATCTGCTACAGGAAAATATTATGCTTTGTTTCGCTTCCTACAGTGTTACACTACATTTAAAGCCAATTTTTCAGTATTCCCAATTCAGTTGTTTTATGCTTCAATAAAATAATTAAAAACTTCTCAATTTTACTCAATTTAAGTGAATAAACGAATTAGAACAAATAAGGATAGCTAATTTTAATGAGAAATAGGTTTTTAATATCTAAATATTACCTTTTATAGAAACGCGTAAAAACATGCGACAATTAGAATAAACCGCTTAACATTAGATAAAATTTCATCACTCCGACGTATTTTTAATCCTATTTTAGGCGCTTAACATCAACAATTTCAACAACTAAAAAGTTTTTGAAGAGAAAAATATTTCTTGATAAATTTTTATATGGTTGTTATAATTCACGCATCTTATTTATCGCAATTTTAACTAATTATATATAAATTTAATGCAGCCAGAATATCTTACTACCACTCAGGCCTCTAAAATACTTCACGTCAGCCGCTTTAGCGTTCTGCACTGGATAAAACAAGGGAAAATTAAAGCCGTCTCCACGCTTGGCGGGCATCAAAGGATCCCTAAAGAAAGCATAGTATCTTTGCTTAGTAAAAAAAGTTTCAAGAACCGCATCAAAAACAACATCAAGCCGCAGGTTAAAATCATACCTTGCTGGGAAGCAAAGGAGAGCCTTGGATCAAATAAGCACAATTGCAATGATTGCCTTGTATATAAAGAAAAGATAAACCGTTGTTTCTTGAGCTTAAGAGAGTATGCGGGCCTTAAAGTAGAGTGCGGTATTGACTGCCCAAAATGCGGTTATCTTAAGGTGTACTTTCCAAAAGAATACCATGAAATACAAAATGCTAAACAAGATACAATTATAAAAACCGATAGCCATATTCTAAAAGATGAAAGCGCCGACTTAGGAGGAAAACTTAAGAAGGGATTGTTTATATCGGGGAAATATTTTGCTTCATTAAAAAACAGGATCGCTAAAGTACCTTTAAATAAATTCTTGTTATGAGCCAAAATGATAAAGTTGAGGTGATAATTGTCGGGGCTGGGCCAGCGGGCCTTACCTGCGCTTATTCCCTTGCCAAAAGAGGCGCGGAAGTCGTAGTTATAGAAAGGGGAGAATACCCCGGAGCTAAAAATATGTTCGGTGGCATTTTCTTTTCCAGCATCATGGAAAAAATCTTTCCGGAATTTTTTGATGAAGCCCCATGGGAAAGATTCGTGGGAAAAAGAAAATTCTCTATTTTAGCCGGGAAAAGCGAATTAGCCTTTGACATGATGCCCAGCGCCTTTAATGAGAAGCCTTACAATCACTCCTTTATTACCTTGCGCGGAACAATGGACGGATGGCTGGCCAAAAAAGCCGAAGGGGCCGGAGTAAGCATCATAACCGATTATTGTGTTAGTGATTTTCTTTACGAAAAAGGCAAGATTGTCGGTATAACAAGCGGCTCGGGAGATGAAGATAATCTTTTGGCGGATATGATTGTCTGTGCCGAAGGCGCGAATTCTATACTCACCGAAAAAGCCAAGCTTCGAAAGAAAATCGACCCCGAACGCCGCTCCATCGCGATTAAAGAAAATATGCGCCTACCCCAAAATGTTATTGAAGACCGTTTCGGCCTGGCCGGAAGGCAGGGCGCGGCATTTGAATATTTCGGCGAAGCAGTTCAAGGCCTTTTAGGAAACGGTTTTATTTACACGAATAAAGACAGCCTTTCGGTGGGAGTCGGTTTTTCGCTTAGCGACTTTATAAAAAACAGAAACGGAAAAAACCCCAATGATATTTTGGAGGATTTTAAATCCCATCCTTCGATCGCTCCTTTATTGAAAGGCGCTGAAATTGTCGAATACATGGCGCATATGATACCCTCCGACGGATTTGACTCTTTGCCAAAGCTTTATCGCGACGGGCTTCTAGTAATTGGGGATGCGGCCGGATTACTCAACACATCTTTCTTCCATGAAGGAGTAAACTTAGCGATGGCCTCCGGAATATATGCGGCCGATACTATCATGGAGGCGCGCCGTAAAAACGATTTTTCTTCGCAAACTTTATCCCTTTACGAAGAAAAGCTCAAAGATAGCTTTGTCTTGCAAGACATTAAGAACTGCAAGAACTTCCTCTCATTCCTGCACAAAAATAAGTCGCTGATCAATGATTATCCTACTTTAATGAACGATATTTTAGTCGATTATTTCCGGGTTTCTGAGAAGCCTAAGACCGCCGTTAAGAAAGAGATTTTTAGGAAAGTAAAGAAAAACGTGAAATTTACCCGCTTAGCCCGTGAAATGTGGGGAGCATGGAGCAATTTAATATGAAAACCTTAGAACAAGAAAACAAGCAGAACAAGAAATTATCCATTGAAGATAAGCTTTTTTTGGTAAAAAACAAAAAGGATAAGATAAGCCATATTACGATAAATAAGAAAATATGCAAGAAATGCCAGCACAAAGCTTGCCTTATTGTGTGCCCGGCCAAATCATACGAAGAGAATCATGGGACAATAGAAGTTGCCTACGAAAATTGTTTAGAATGTGGAAGTTGTCGGGTTATATGTACGGATGGCGCGATCAAATGGGAAAATCCCAGAGGCGGCTTCGGAGTCCGTTTTAAGAACGGATAGTCTTAAAAATTTTAAAAGTTTTCAAAAGTCATTGATATTAAACGAAAGGAGTAGAAATGGCACATGTTATCGGTGGGGCAATAGCGGCGGTACTCGGATTAATGGGAATCATCGGATGGTGGGATAATTTCGGCGACTTTTTAAGAGGCTTCATACCATTAGCCCTTCTGGTCGGAGGACTGATCGCCTTGAACACCGGGTTAAAATTATTAAAAGACAAGAAGTAATCCGGGGAAATTACTATGATAGTCAACAGGGAAAAATGCCTAAACCCTTGGGTTGGGTTCTTGATAATTTTTACCGTGTGCGTGATTATTTCAACCGCGATATTTTATGAATTTCGCAATAATCCCGGCCAAGGCAGGAAACACAAAAGAGCAACTTCGCATACATCAGCGACACCTATAGCCTATCCGGTTCCAGGCGCTGAAATGCCGGTTGAAGCAGGAAAGTTTACTTTTTAATTATTAGGAGATAATCATTACCAAAATGGAAGACCCTAACGATTCATTTTGCACAAAGCCTCTCGGGCCCTGGATTGCGGCGCTTGCCGTAGTCGGGGTTATGCTCCTTTTCTGGGTAATAATGCGGCATGAAGACATAAACCAGGGAATTGAGACCGAAACTGTAAATACCAGGGCAAAAATCAAGATGCCAAAGGCAGGAGAGCCCCAATTTCCGTCCCCGGTCACTCAAGCAGCCTATACTCAGGCACAGGCGATAACCCAAGCTCTTCCTAACGGAGGTGTTCCTTATCAGCCAAATCAAAATCCGTCTTCCAATTATAAAGTCGCGGCAATAACTAAAGCTACTCCTAACGGCGGTATGCAGTTAGTCGCGAATACCGATAGCAAGTTTCAAAATTCATTAAAAGATGCTGTAAACGCCATAATTCCTTCCGTATGCGATATACACGCGATCAGGGTTGTTCGAACGAACATAAGGAAACCTGCCGATGCGCAAAACATGCAATTTGTTCCGCCCTTCGACGGTGCCATTGATAAATTCATCGAGAATAAAGGTTACGAAAATGTCGGAGCAGGGATTGTGATCGATGAACGCGGCTACGTGCTCACTAATTATCACGTAACAAAAGACGCGACCGATATTATAGTTACGGTCTTTGGCAATCCCTCCCGCGATATAAGGGCAGACATCGTAGCGGAGGAACCGAATTTAGATTTAGCGCTCGTAAAATTAAGAGCGGACGGCCCGTTCCCCGAGGTAAAATTAGGCGATTCCAGTTTCAGCCAAATAGGCGATTACGTTGTTGCCGTTGGAAGCCCCTTCGGGATAGAGCAAACCGTCACCAGCGGTATCATTAGCGGGATAAGAAAATCGATCTTGATTGAAGGAATCCGTTACCAAAATTTATTCCAAACCGATGCTCCTATAAATCGCGGCTCATCGGGTGGGCCGCTGGTTGACTTAAACGGAGATGTCATCGGCATTAATACGGCAATTTACGCTCCGACCGGTGTTTTTAGCGGCACAGGTTTCGCTATTCCGATAAATGATTGCAAAGATTTCTTAGGAAAGGCTTTAAAAAGAAATTTCCCTCTTCCGGTTGATAGAAAAGGTATGCTGGCCGCGGCTTTGCCCACAACCAATCCCGCGCCCGGAGCGCCGCTTCCGGTACGTTTCGGATTAGAAGTTATGCCTATAAACGAGATAATCGCGCGGCAATTCAAAATATCTCCGTGGAAAGGGGTTTTGGTAAATAGGGTATTGGACGAATCGCCGGCTAGTTTCGCCGGGATACAAAGGGGAGATATAGTTGTCGCTATAGCCGGTGTACCAATTAAATCAGCCGAGGATATAAGGAATGTAGTCGCGCACTTTAAAAGCGGAGACGGGGTAAACGTTAGAATATTAAGAAACGGCAAAACAGACGAAATTCTGGTAAAAATACAATAAACTATGAAAAAAAATAAAGAATTCAATAATTTTAAAATCAAGGTTAAGGAATTCGCGAAAAAGGAACCGGTAATGTTTGTCGGTATTGTTATCTTCTCTATTATAGCCTTCTGCTGGATATTATCATCTTTAGAAATTATTCCCGAAGCGCCTGAACGAACCGAACCGACAACTGCCGTTAAAAATACTCTGATCGAACCAGGCGATAGTATGAACTGGATCGGTATGAATGTGATATATCTTTCCCGCAGTTTAAGGAAAGAATTCAAAATTCCAAAAAAGATAAAAGGGGTGCTTGTACTGGACGAAGGCCTTGGCCCTGCTCAAAAGTACGGGATTAAATCAGGGGATGTGATAGTTTCCATCGGACAAAAACCTATAAAATCCGCCCAGGATTTTGCCGACCTGGCTAATAATGTGAAATACTCCGGAGGTATTTTCCTGGATGTATATCGCGATGGGAAGAAGATATTCATAACAATTCCCTTCGATTATCAATACGGGCCTTTAATGGGCACAAATAAAGGTAGCTGGCAGCTCGGTTCTCCGGTCTTCGGTCCGGCTATACCTTATTCGCCGATGTTAAAATGATTAAACAAATTCAACAATATTAACTGAAGGATAGGACATGATAAAGAATATGAAAGCCAAAACAAGCAAAATCCCTACGATAACCGTTGAGGATTTTAAAGCCAGGGTAAAGGATATGGATATGAACACATATTTTATCTTTGCCTCTATTATCCTTGTTTTACTTATTGGCGTATACGCCATATTCTCACCTGACATTAAGTCTAAAAATCAAGGTAATCCGGCTTGCGGAAAAATCGTTGTTGCCGCTGATAATTCCACTTTTAATTCGAATGTCGCGCCTTCATTGCAGCAAGCCAAATTCTTCTTAGTAATAAACCCTCTTACAAAGAAACTCGAGGAGGCGATCCCGAACCTTTATTACGGCACTGTTCCTAACCCGCAAATCGCTTATCTGGTGGCGGGAAAAGGAGAGGAAGCGGTTATTGTCGGAAATATCGACCCGCAAAGTTATAATATTCTGATGCAATTCGGAATTCGAGTTTTCGGCGGGTATACGGGCTCGACCAAGAAAGTAATTAACCTTTACCGTCAGGCAAGGATCGGCCAAGCTTCATTACCCATTAATCCAGGCCAAATGCAAGCGAATAGTATGCCCGTAGCCCAAGCCGGTTTTGCCGGCCAAGGACAGGGAGGGGGCTGTATGTTTTACTGCCCCAATTGTAAGTTTCAGCAAGCCGGAAATAACAACTCTAACATATGCCCGATTTGCCCCAATTGCCGCTTGAGAATGCAACAGCAAATTCCCGGGCAGGGTGTAGCGTTCGGAATTCAGGATATGAATCCTATCGGGCAAGTATATCCTACCGCCGGACAATTGATGCCGGATGCGATGAATGCAGGATGGGGGATGCAGAATATGAATGTAATGCGTCCGGTCTGTCCGCTTCCGCGCCAGGGATGGATGCAAGGGGCAATGGTACAAGGGATGAATTTACCCGATCCTGATACAATGAATAAACTCAACCCGGGGACACAAGTTGCATTTGGGTGGGGAGAACAGCCATTTGTTTGTCCCTCTTGCAACTGGAGATTAAAAGCTGCCAACACAGGCAATGGTTATCCTAATTGCCCGAATTGCGGATCACAGATGGCAAAAGATATGGCAAATAACGGTTGGCCGCAATTGCCGGAATTAGCGGCAAATCAAATGCCGAATCAAATGCAAAACCAAATGCAAGCGAATCCGACTGTTAACCAGCCAAACTTCTGGCAAGGACAGGAATCGCTCGGTTATTTCCTTTGTCCAAATTGCAATTGGAGGATGTATTCACAAAACGGCGCCAATGAATTTCCCCGTTGCCCTAACTGCAAACAGATCATGGCCCGTGGAGGTGCTTATTACCCGAATCAATATAATGCCCAGCAAAACTTCAATAATCAGGGCTTTGCTCCGGTAGCTCAGGCAGCTCAACAAGTGCAAGTAACAGCGCCGCCTATTTCGCCTAATGCTGCAATGACGCACGAATATAGGGGAGTCTGCTCAAATTGTCATCAGATAATGGGGAATACAACGCAACAGCAAGCACCAAGCTCGGTTAAAGTCGGAATCGGTAAGAAACCCAGATAATAATTTTTTTGTTCTTGAAAAATTGTTGATATTGTTTAAAACAAACTAATAACGGAGGAAAAATGGAACCATTATCATTCGCAGCCCTTATTTTATTAGGTTTAGTCGCCGGAGCAATCACCTCAAGCGTATGCAAAAAATCAAATTCATCTTGTTGCTCCAAAGATAAAAAAGACACCTGCGATACCGCAAATGACACGGAAATAGACGAAAGCAAGGAAAAAGCCATTAACGATCTTATTAAGTAGCCACTTAGAAAGGGAATCAATGTCTGATAAATCGCTTATTTGTAATTTGTGTAACGGAGAAATGCAGCCTTATTCCGGGCCGCGCCACAGCCGTAAATTCGGAGGAGTATTAATAGTTGGCGGTGTATTTTCATCGCTTTTTTTCATCGGTCCGGTTCTGGGGATACCCTTACTCATTATGGGCTTATACATGACCGGGTCTAAAAGACAACTTTGGGTCTGTAAAGATTGTAATACGGCAATTGAGCGGATCGAGTTAAAACCAGAAGAAAAAGCCTCCATCAAAAAAGACTAAAAATAATTAATTATGCCTAACATCTTAGCCGAATATAAACATAAAAACAAGCAAAGGTTCTTCCTTATATTATCCGTTTGCTTGATAGGCCTTATTTTTCTCGCGGCGCTGATGCACATCGGGGCAGGTGAGGCAGAGTGGGCCGGAATGTCGGTAAGCGATATCACACCGGCTAATGCCATGGAATTTTATATACCGAAAGATGAAGCTGGGGTTGTTGTAAATTGGTGTGAGGATCCGGCTTACAGTTCGGGTGTACGCAGCGGAGACCTTATAAAATCGATCAATAATAAGAAAACAAAGAAAATATCCGACTTTCTAAAGGTTACGAAAGATACAAGCTTGGACCAAGGCGCTCTTTTAGATATATTAAGAAACGGCCAGCCGCTTTATATAACCCTGGAAAACAAATTAGGCATTCATGACAATATCAAGCGCGTTTTTAACCTTGATATGGGCGTTACGGGTAAAAACGCTCCCGGGGATTCTAACTCTGTACCCTTAGAAGCTAAACCCCAACAGCAAAACAATGCCGATCCTGCGGCTCATCAAATCGCTTTTGCCAATAATTCTCCGGCAGAAACAGCCGAAGCCGGCACAATGAATGCGGCTCCGGTTGACCCTAATTTGCAGCTGCCTACTCCTAAAGAGCAAGGGGCGGCATCGAAAGAACTTATCGAAGGGCATTGGCTCGGTATGGAGCTTATTCCCCTTACGCCTGAGTTAGCCACGGAATTCAATATCCCGCCGAATACAAAGGGGTTGTTGATCGATGAGATATCTCTCGAGGCGGCTGAATCGGGAGTTTTGGCCGGAGATATGGTTGTTGGAATTGAAAAGATAGCCACCCCGGATTTAGTTGCTTTTACTGAAGCAACCAGAATGGTAAAAAACAGGTTTAAGGCTAAGGTTATAGTTTCCCGCAGAGGGCAAATCATCGAATATACTATTTCATCAAAAAGAAGTTTAGGGTTTTCACAAAACGAGGCCGCTCAACCGATAACACCCGGAGCTCTTAGCCCGCACAGAAGCCGTAATAAGCCTTGTACCGCCTGTCATATTATTATGAAAACAGGAGGACAGCTGCCGACTGATGCGGGAGATATTTTGCCTAATCCTCCTCCTATATTAAAAGGAGCTGTTTCCCCGCATGAATACCGCGGGAAATGTAATGTTTGTCATATTATTTTAAAAAAGAGGTAAATTAACTGACATGAAATTATGCAGCTATATGCCGGTATGCCTCAAGGTAAAAGGCGAAAATTGTTTGGTCGTCGGCGGAGGAAAAGTAGCTTATAGGAAAATATCGGTCTTCAGAAATTTCGGGGCAAAAATTACCTGTATCAGCCCGGAAATAATCGCGCCGATTGAACGTTTAAGGTCAAAAGGGAAGATAAAATGCATAAAATCCCTTTATCCTAAGAATATTTCATTAAAGAAATATAAATTGATAGTAGCGGCAACAGATAACGCTAAAGTCAATAAGAAAGTATTATCCGACGCTAATAAAGCGAATACCTTAGTCAATGTAGTAGATAAAAGCGGGCCGGGCTCAATAATAATGCCGGCAATATTAAAAAGAAAAGGGCTGACCATAGGTATTTCTACAAACGGCCAAAGCCCGGCAAAAGCAAAAGCAATTAGGGATAAACTAGCTAATGCAATATAACATATTATTTTTCTATACATCCGCATTCTTTTATCTGATCGGGACTGTTTTGTATCTTCTTTTCGTTTCCAAAAAGCAGCCCGTTTTTTTCACTTACTCAAAGCAATGGCTGATAGTCGCTTTAACCGCCGGTTTCTTTTACCTTATTATAAGGTACCGCGAACAGGGGCATCTGCCAATGGTCTCGCTTTTTGAGATCACTTATTTTTACGCCTGGCTTTTAAGCGCTGTCTATATCATTTTTATCAAAGAAAATACCGGGAAGATCATACAGGGATTGGCGTTTTTATTGTTTGATATTATCTTAATATACGACCTAACGCTGGATAAAACAATCCAACCGCTTAACCCGCTCTTAAAAAGTTTTTGGCTGGGAATACACGTTCCGGCAATTATTTTAAGTTACAGCGCCTTTGGGATTTCTTTTGCTATAAGCGTTTATTCGATAATCGCCGAGAAAAGGGGCAAAGACACAAAAGGCCTTCAGCCTTTGAATAGCGGCCTTATTATTTTCGGAGTAATACTTTTATTCTTCGGCATAGCGACCGGCTCGATTTGGGCGCATACAGCCTGGGGAACTTATTGGAACTGGGACCCAAAAGAGACCTGGGCGCTAATCACCCTTATAATTTACGCTTTGGCTGTGATCCTGGAAAAAGCATTTAAACTTAAACACTTTTGGCTATCGGTCATCTCGGTTGTGGGATTTTTAGCCATGTTAACAACTTTCTTCGGCGTAAGCCTGTTTATGGTAAGCCATCATGCCTATCAGCAATAACTTAAATATTGTTCTTATCGGGACAAACCACAAAAAGGCCCCGCTAGAAATACGCGAAAAATTCAGCTTTGAGGATAAATCGCTGAGTAAATATTACCGCGAACTATCATCCAATTTGGATATAGAAGAGGCTTTGATGCTCTCAACATGTAACCGGGTCGAGATATATGCCGTAGGAGAAAGCATTTCTAAAATTACCGCTAAGCTGACAAATTTTATCTGCCGCACGCATAAATTACCGCAAAGTTATATTGAGCATTACTTCTACAATAAAACCAACGAAGAGGCGGTCATACACCTTAACCGGGTGGCGAGCGGCCTGGACTCAATGGTTTTAGGAGAAAACCAGATCCTCGGCCAGATCAAAAAGGCCTATGAAAAAGCCGATTCATCAAAGGCAATAGGCTCTATACTGCATAAAACTATTCAGGATTCCCTGCGCATAGGGAAGAAAGTTCGCAGCTTGACCGGCATATCCCGCGGAGTTACCTCGATATCCGGAGTTGTTGTCGACCTTATTAAAAAGGAACAGGATTTATCGAATAAAAGAATTCTTGTAATCGGCGCCGGGAAAATAGGCGTTATGACAACAAAGAAACTATCCGAGCTTCCCCTTAAGGAAATCGTTGTTACAAACCGCGATATAGCAAAAGCCAAAAACGCCGCAGTTAAGCTTAACGTGCGCGTTACCGATTTCTCAAAGATAGCAAAAGAAATCGCGCTTTCAGATATAGTTGTCGCCGCCACTGCCGCTCCTCATATTATCAGCAAAGATATGGTGAGCGCGATATTGCACGGCCGTCATAAAAGAATTATTTTCGTCGATCTTGGCGTGCCTCGAAATGTTGAGGAAGCGGTTAGGAATATTGCCGGTGTAAAGCTATACAATATCGATGACTTATCGCCGGTAATTGATAGAACACTCTATAGCCGCTCGATCGAAGCGAACAAAGCGGAGGAGATAATCCGAAGGGAAATGTACCTCGATCAGAAAAAGAACACAGGCGTACTTCCTTCGTTACTTTTATGCGCAGAATAATCTTTGGTATAAGGAAAAGCGCTTTAGCGAATAAACAGCTCTTTGAATTCATAGCCTTTTTAAAAAGAAAGAATGTAAACCTTGATTACCGGATAAAAACTATCCTGACCCAAGGCGACCGGGACCGCAAAAATAAGATTACGGCTATCGGAACAGGCATTTTCACAAAAGAAATCGAGCGAGCACTTATAAATAAAGAAATTGATTGCGCCGTGCATAGTTTAAAAGATGTCCCGGTGAAACTTCAAAAAGGCACTAAGTTGTCCTGTTTCGCCAAAAGAGAAGACCGAAGAGATTGCCTGGTACTGCGCGATGGTTTAAAATCGGGCCAACTCGCGGGTTTGAAGCTCGGCACAGACAGCCCGCGTCGGATGTACTTTATACAAGAAATCGAGCCCAAAGCGATTGTATTGCCCATAAGAGGGAATATCGATACCCGCATCAGAAAGATGAACGGGGGCAAATACGACGGGCTTATATTGGCTGCTTGCGGTTTGAAACGATTAGGATATGAAAACTTGATCGTCCGGTATTTCGACAGCGAAAGCTTTGTCCCTGCGGCCGGGCAAGGCATAATTTGCGCTCAAACAAGGGATAACGATAAGGATTTAAACAGTATTCTTAGAAAAAGCTCTTGTATTGAAACGGAGAAATCCGCTCTTTTAGAGAGAAATGTATTGAAAGCTTTAGGAATAGGTTGCCGGACACCGTTCGGTGTTTATGCCAAATTTATTAAAGGCAACTTTTCAATAAACGCGAAATATTACAGCGAAAAAGCAAAATGTTTCATAAAGGAAAGTGAAAAAGGGGCGAAAGACAATGCCTCAGGAATTACAGACAATTTAATCGCCAGTTTAAAGATACAGTTGAAAAAGATTAATGAATAATAAAATAAAAAATGGAAAAGTTTATTTGATCGGCTCAGGACCGGGGGACCCTAAGCTTTTAACCCTCAAAGCCGTTGAATGCCTGAAGAAATCAGACGTTATCCTTTTCGACCGGCTTATTTCCAAAGACATATTAAAATATGCCAAGCCATCCGCAATCTTAAAATTTGTAGGAAAAGAAAAGGGACGATCGATAGATCAAGAAAAGATAAACCAAACCATCCTATCTTTTGCCTCAAAAGGCAAGACAGTCGCCAGAGTTAAAGGCGGCGATCCTTTTATTTTCGGCCGCGGCCAGGAAGAAATGCTGTTTTTAAGAGAAAACAATATTGATTGCGAAGTTATTCCGGGAGTAAGCTCTTTTTATTCTGTTCCCGAAGTGTGCGGGATACCTCTCACTTTCCGTGGCGTTTCAAGCGGTTTTATGGTTTTAACCGGCCACGAAGACCCGTCTAAAGAAAAAGAAAGCATAAACTGGAAACACGCCGCCAATTTCTCGGGAACTCTAGTAATCATGATGGGATTATCTAACCTTAAATCAATAACCGATAAACTCATCGCCTTCGGTAAAGACCCTAAAACTCCGTCCGCTGTCATTCAAAGTGGCACGACGGATAAAGAAAAAGTTGTTATGTCTAATTTAGCTCGGATCGCCAATAAATCCGCTGATTTAAAAGCTCCGGCTATCTGTGTTATAGGCGATACGGTTAAGCTTGCTTACCGCCTGAATCCTAACTTAAAACCTCTTTCAAACAAAAGTTTTATCTCAACAGCCAGCGAAACATTAAACAATGATATTTCCCTCGGGTTAGAATCATTAGGCGCTAAGGTTGAACGACTACCGATGATAAAAGTCGTTCCAAATAAGGACACATCATACCTTGATAACATAATCGCCGATATTAAGGCCTTTGACTGGCTTGTTTTTACCTCCCGACACGGCGTATATTATTTTCTGAAGAGATTTTTTGCATTAAACAGAAATAAAACCCTGCTAAAAGGAAGGATTGCTTGCGTCGGGTCAGGAACAGCGGGAGAATTCATAAAATTCGGTATAAACCCGGCGCTTATGCCGGATAAGTTCACCACCAGGAATTTAGCCATAGCTCTGAGAAATAAAGGTATTAATGATAAAAATATCGCTCTTTTACGCACAAGCCTTGACCGCGATTATCTAAAAGGAATTTTAATTAGAGCCGGGGCTAAGCTAACCGATTGCACAGTGTATAACATTGAAGGGCAGCCCGATAAAACAAGGATAGCCAAGGCCCTCGCCAAGAAGTCCGACGGAATATTCTTTTTAAGCCCTAAATCAGTTAAAACATTCTTTGCCAATATTCCAAGCAATATAAACGGCTCCTTAACCGAAGAGACCCCGTTTTATTCTATCGGCCCTGTCACAACCGGGATGCTCAAGAAAATCGGGATAAGGCAGATACATTCGGCAAAAGAACATACGGTTGCCGGATTGATCAAATCTTGCCTGGAGAATTCATTATGATCCCATGGACTAAAATACATAAAGGCGAGAGGACCGAACATACCTTAAGGGCAATGGGCCCTTTGTTTGTCTGGAATATTATAAGCAAATGCAATTTAAAATGCGCTCATTGTTATCGCGAATCATCTCCGGAATTAAAAGAAGCTGATTTTACCGATACAGAGTGCATAAACCTGGCAAGTGAGATCAAGAAGCTAAACCCCCCGATTGTATTGCTTAGCGGAGGGGAGCCGCTTTTACGCCCTAATATTTTCGATATTATCAAAGCCTGCAAGGACGAAGGGCTGCGCGTCGGGCTTTCAACTAACGGCACCTTGATAAATACCAAAATGGCCAAGAAGATCAAAGAAGCCAAAGTCGATTATGTAGGAGTCAGCATAGACGGCAGGGAAGAATGGCATGATATTTTCCGCGGCTCTACCGGCTCATTTAACGCAAGCTGGGAAGGTATAAAGCTCTTAAACAATTCCGGAGTGAAAACCGGGGTAAGATTTACTTTAACCGCTTCAAATAGTTATGACCTATTTTATGTGCTTGATAAAACAGTTCAAAGCGGCACTAAGCGCTTCTGCCTTTATCATTTGGTATATTCCGGAAGGGCTTCGTCAGAACAAGACCTGCCTCTGGAGGACAAAAGGAAATTAATGGAGAAATTCTTGCTTAAGGTCCGAGAAATATCACTTAAAGACCCTGAATTTGAAGTGCTTACAACCGATAATCCTGCAGACGGTATTTTTATGCTTGAAAACCTTGCGGATAAAAAAGAGGCTGTTTCATGCATAACAGCGCACCGCGGCTGTTCTGCGGGGGATAGGGTTGTTTATCTTGATTCAAACGGCGACGTTTTTCCATGTCAATTCTTGCGTGATTCGCTCTTAGGCAATGTGCGCAAAAAACCGCTATTTGATATTCTTAACGACCGGAACAATGAACTGCTTCAACAATTTAGAAATAAGAAAGACCACTTAGAAGGCCGCTGCGGTTCTTGCCGGCATAAAGAAATATGCGGCGGATGCCGGGCCCGGGCAAAGGCTTATTACGGCTCACTTTGGGCTGAAGACCCGGCTTGTTACTTAGAGCAAACTTCAACAAAAACAGAGGATGTTTTAGTAAACGAATCAAAATCAATACTTTAACCTTGATCAAACAGCTTAACAATATAAACGATTTCAACAATTTAATAAAAATGCCTTTGTCGCTCAAAAATAAGACTACCAGATTAAGAAAAAACCCTCTGTTACGTTCTTTAGTGCGCGAAACAGAATTAAATATTGATGATTTAATAATGCCTATCTTTTTCAAAGATGGCAAAGGTACCGAAGCTGTGCCTTCGATGCCGGGCATTAATAAATTCTCGAGCGAATGCCTTCTTAGAGAGGCGGAGGCTTTGGGAAAGTCCGGCATAAAAAGCATTTTGCTTTTTGGTTCATCGCCTAAAAAAGACTCCTCCGGCTCATCTAGTTATAACGAAGAAAGCCAATTCCATAAGGCTATAAAGAACATTAAAAAGTCGAGCGATTTGATAATTATCGCTGATGTATGCTTATGCGCTTTTACAGACCACGGCCATTGCGGCATAGCTAAGAAAACAAGCGGCAAAAACGGGGCTCATCTTCAAATTGATGACTCAAAAACCGCGGAAACTTTAGCCAAAATCGCCGTTTCTTACGCTAAAGCGGGAGCGGATATGGTTGCGCCGTCCGCTATGGCAAACGGGCAGGTGAAAGCAATCAGAGAAACCCTCGACAAAAACGGGTTTACCGACACATCAATTATTAGTTATTCCGCAAAATATGCTTCGAATTTTTACGGCCCGTTCCGGGGGATATACGATTCAACCCCGAAGGGAAGCGACAGAAAAGGGTATCAAATGGATTTCGGCAACAAAAGAGAGGCCATTCGCGAAATATTTCTCGATATCGAGGAAGGCGCGGATATAGTCATGGTGAAACCGGCCTTGTCTTATCTGGATATAATACAATCCATACGCGATAAAGTGAATATCCCTATAGCCGCATACAATGTCAGCGGAGAATATTCAATGGTCAAAGCGGCGCACTTAAAAGGGTGGCTGGACGAAAAGTCGGTTGCGCTTGAAATACTTCAGTCTATTAAACGCGCCGGCGCGGACATAATTATCAGTTATTGGGCCAAGGAGGCAACAAAGTGGATCTGATCCCCAGAATGATATTTTGGGAAACAACAAAAAAGTGCAGCCTTAAGTGCGCCTTTTGCCGGATGACAAAAAGCGAATCGGGCGATGAGCTGACAACTGCCGAAGCCTTTCGCCTGATCGATTCTATAAAAACATCCTTCGGCTCTTCCGTTCTAGTCTTAAGCGGCGGCGAGCCTTTATTAAGAGAAGACATCTTTGAAATCATGTTTTATGCCGCTCAAAAAGGATTAACTTTGGCCTTAGCTACTAACGGTGTTCTATTAAAAGAGAAAGAGGCCGGCCTTATAAAAAAATACGGTGTCCGCCGCGTCAGCCTAAGCCTTGATTCAAGCGATGAAAAGAAGCATGATTCTTCCCGGGGAGTTTTAGGCGCCTTTAAACAGACCGTGAATGCCGCTGACATATTAAGGAAAGAGCAAATCCCTTTTCAAATCAACTTTACCGTGACCAAGAACAACCTTAACGAAATCCGCACAATCGCCGATTTAGCTCTTTCGATAAAAGCCATGGCTGTTCATTATTTTGTTCTTGTTCCGGTCGGCTGCGGGAAGGAAATCGATGATAAATCAAGATTAGAGGCAAATGATATTGAAGAAGCTCTTAGGGAAATAAAAAACATCTCGGAGTCATCTTCTTTAGAGATACGCCCGACTTGCGCCCCGCAATATGTAAGGTTTTCGGAAGGCAAAATGTCCGGAGGATGCCTGGCGGGAACATCGGTTTTATTCATCTCCTCAAGAGGATACGTTTATCCCTGCGGATACTTGCCCATTACCGCCGGTAACTTAAGGAAGAATTCCATCGGGAAAGTCTGGAAAGGATCGATTGTGTTTAACGCATTGAGGAAAAATGACCTCAGAGGAAGCTGCGGAGATTGCGGATATAAGATTTCTTGCCGCGGTTGCCGCGCCAGGGCCTTTGCCGATACGGGAGATTTTATGTCCGAAGACAGGACTTGCGTTTTAGCAAAAGAGGCGGTTGCCTCATGAGTAAGAAATATTATTTAGACGATTTAATGAAAAGTATTTTATCAAAAACCCAGCAGGGCTTGGAGATCTCTGCCGAGCCTTATAAAAGCTTGGCAAAATCATGCGGGATCGAAGAAAGAGAGCTTATTTCGCGCCTTAAATGGCTTAAGAAGGAAAAACTGCTTAAAAGGATTAATTTCAGTTTTAACACGAAGAAGCTCGGGCTTGTCAGCACTTTGATCGGTTGTCAAATCCCCGAAGAGAAAATAAAAACGACTAGGGAAATAATCAATAACCGACAAAATATAAGCCACAATTACTTAAGGGAACACCGCTTAAACATGTGGTTCACATTAAGCGCCCGCTCAAAACAGGAGCTTAAATTTAATCTCGATGAATTGAAAAAGAAGTTAAAACCAAAGGAAATAGTCAGCCTTCCTACGGAAAAATTATATAAATTAAGGCTTAACCTTAATGTTAACTGATAAAGAAAAGAAAGTTGCCGGGTATTTCTCTAAAAATGAGCTTGAGATCTCGCCCCGTCCATTCACAAAGGCCGCGGCGGCTTTGCTTATGCAAGAAGAGGAGCTAATAGCGATCCTGAACAAACTTTCTCAAAAAAAGATAATTAAGAATCTGCGAGGGGTCCTTAACCACAAAAGGGCCGGTTACGCGAAAAACGCACTTATCGCCTGGAATATGGACGGGTTTACCTGCGGCAATAAAGATGAGTTCATAAAAAAGACATTTATTGATGATGACCGCATCTCGCATTGTTATAAAAGAACACCGCATAAATCATTTAATTACGATACATTTACCATGATGCACGCTAAATCAGTAAAAGAGATCAGAAATTTTGTCAATGAAAAAGGGGCGGGTTTCCGCATCAAGCCGGCAGTGCTCTTTACCCGAAAAGAACTTAAGAAAGAAATGCTCTCGCTTGGGAGTTTATTATGATGGCAATTGATAAACCAAAATCTATTTCCGAAAGAAGCATCAAATCTCTGGTCGGAGGGGTCAATTCTCCGGTGCGGAGTTTTAAAGCAATGGAAACCCCGATAATCTTTGCCGAGAAAGCAACCGGGCCTTATATATTCGATACAAAAGGCAATAAATACATCGATTATGTTATGAGTTGGGGGGTCGGGATATTAGGCCACGCTTATGAGCCGGTCGTAAAAGCGGCTATTTCGGCGGTTAGAAACGGCTCGAGTTTCGGATTAGCAACCGAAAGAGAAGTCCGCCTCGCTGAACTAATTAAGAAAAATATCAAAAGCATCGATAGGTTACGTTTAGTAACCTCCGGCACCGAGGCCTGCATGACATCAATCCGCCTCGCCCGGGCATTTTCCGGAAAGACAAAGATCATCAAGTTTGACGGCAGTTATCACGGCCACTTCGACAGCCTTTTGGTTAAAAGCGGCTCGGGAAATTTAACCTTAGGGATTCCTTCGGGCGAGGGCATATTGCCGGCTTATACTAAAGACACTATTTCCGTTCCTTTTAACGATATTGCAACTCTGAATTCCGCTATCGAAAAGAACAAGAATGAAATTGCCTGCGTGATCGTTGAACCTGTTTTGTGCAACACAGGGGTAGTTTTACCCGAAAAAGATTTTCTTAAAAAATTACGTGAAATAACGCTCAAAGAAAAAATAGTGCTTATATTTGATGAAGTTATCACCGGCTTCCGTCTAGGATTAGGCGGAGCGCAGGGATTTTATGATATTAAACCCGACCTGACCTGCCTGGGAAAAATTATCGGCGGCGGATTTCCCATAGGCGCGGTCGGCGGTAAGAAAGAGATAATGGAGCTTTTGGCACCCATAGGGCCTGTTTATCAAGCCGGAACGCTTTCCGGTAACCCGGTTGCAACAGCCGCCGGCATTAAAACACTTGAAACTTTAAATAAAAATGATAATATTTACGGAACTCTGGAGGTAAAAACCGGACAAATTACCGCGATTATTCAAGAAGAATCCGCTAAATTGAATATGGATTTAACGATAAACTCGATTGCCTCAATTTTTACGGTATTTTTCACATCCGGAAAAGTTAAGAGCCATAAAGACGCCTTAAGGGCTGATAAAAACAAATACGCAAAGCTGTTTTCCCTCTTAATTAAGGAAGGGATACTTTTTCCTCCTTCGGCATATGAGGCTTGTTTTGTTTCATCCGCTCATGATAATTCAACAATCAGCAAAACAGCCCATTCAATAAAGAATGCTTTATTAAAAATAAAGGAATCAAAATGAGGGCAGCTACAGTATTTAAAATCACCTCTTTCAGTTTGCTCGTAATATTGCTTGTTTTCTTTATATTCGAGAACGTGGACCCGGTCCGTATTTGGATCCCCCTTTTCAAGGGCAGGCATATCGGGCTGATTTACATAATTCTGGCGTCTTTCTTTTTGGGTGTTATCTCGACGCTTTGGACCTTTACAATAATCGGGGGAGAAATTAAAAGAAGGAAGAAGTTGGAAGAATTACCGGAAGATGAAAAACCTCTGTTTGAGGATGAAGAATAATGAGCGCCGCAAAAATTAAAAATCCGGCTAAATGCGAAGCCTGCGCCAATAAAACAATTGCCTGGGGGCTCTTGGCAAATTTTATCCTGGCGGCATTTAAGATCTTTGTCGGATTTTTGGGAAGGTCGCGCGCTTTACTCGGAAGCGGATTATGCAACTTGAGCGATGTAACATCTTCCGTCGCGGTAATAATAGGGGTAAGGTATTCAAAAAAGCCTGCTAATTCCCGCTATCCATATGGTTACGGAAAGATTGAATTCATCGCCCAGGTTATTATCAGCTTTTTTATGATCCTTGGTACTATAGCGCTTATCTTCAGTTCTTTTATGGTAATCGCAAAGCGTATTTTGGTCATACAGCATATGGTTGTATTTTTTGTAGCAATTTTAAGCGCCATCGTGAACGCGCTCCTCTATAAATTCTCCCATTGCGGAGGTAAGGAGCTAAACAGCCCGGTATTAAAAGCCCATGCCGAGCATAATAAGATAGACGTTATCTCCTCATTACTGGTCGCGGTGGGCGTGCTTGTTACCAGACAAGGCATGCACTGGGTTGACCCGGCAATAGCTATTTTCGAGTGTTTGCATGTACTGCACGGGAGCTTTATGATCTTGAAAGAGGGCACAAGAGGGGTCATGGATACAAACATGCCGGATAATTTCACCGAACCGATAAAAGATTTTATAAAGAAAGTAAACGGGGTTGAAAAAGTTAAGGACGTGCGCGCCAGGCAGACAGGAAGGTATGTAATATTGGACGTTGTCCTTCAATTAAGCCCTAAATTAACAGTACTTGAAGCAAAGACAATAAATCAAAGGATCAAATCTCTTTTGCGCGATCAAAACAAATATATCGGCCATATCGCTATTCAAATATTGCCGGCTGATTGAAGGTTTATAAAATATGATTCAAAATAAATGCGTAAAATGCGCTAAAACCGTTCCCTGGATGGTGCTTCTGGGCAATACGACCCTATCCGCATTCCAGATAATCGTCGGTACTTTGGCCGGATCAAAAGGGCTCATAGCCGACGGTATCCACTCCGGTACGGACGTTCTTTGCACAATAATGGTAATTATTACCGTCGGGCTCTCGGAGAAAAAAAGCGACAAAAAATACCCCTGGGGCCGCGGCAAATCGGAATTCCTAGGAGCTGTATTTGCTTATACCTTGCTTCTTTATATAGCGATTGTAATTCTCTGGGATGCCGGATTGGCTATCGCCAGCGGGAATATACATCCGCCGCATCCGGCCGCCGTTTTCTGCGCTATAGTAGCTATCTTAGCCAACTATATTTTATCTTCTTACGGTTTCTGCGCCGGCAAAAAGATGAATTCCCCGGCTTTAATAGCGAACGCTAACGAGAACCGCTCGGATATGATCTCATCGATCGGAGTCACTATCGGTATATTTTTAGCAAACTTAGGGATAACCATTCTCGACTCATTAGCCGCATTTTTCGTCGGGCTCATGATCGGGCGTATGGCCATAAAATTAGGCATTGCCGCTCTCAAAAACCTTATCGACGAATCGCTTCCCGCCGATAAGAAAGCCTTGATCGAGAAAGTTATCATGCAATACCGCGAGGTAAAAGGCATAAATTATATGCACGTTCGGCGGGTCGGGCAACAGGCTTGGGTCGATATGGAAATATTTATCGATCCCCAAAGGACAGTGGAAGAGGGCCATGCGATTACCCGCGAGGTAAGAGCGGCTCTTCTTAGGCGTTTCATTCAGATAAAAGACGTCACCCTAACTTTTACCTGCAGGGACAATCAGGAGGAAACGAAAATAGGGGTTATTCGCAGCCCAAAACAGGTAATCACCCGTAAACAACTAAATCCGGTCATGCAATAATGCGTACCGATAGTGTCAATAGTTTTATGAAAATTGTCTATAAAATAGGATTGGAGATATGAAATA
Organism: Candidatus Omnitrophota bacterium; assembly: GCA_015232535.1. Classification (GTDB taxonomy): domain Bacteria; phylum Omnitrophota; class Gorgyraeia; order Zapsychrales; family Zapsychraceae; genus JADFZM01. The sequence goes on along the minus strand of JADFZM010000001.1, from coordinate 37,126 downwards.
TTTCCTTCCCCCTTGACGGGGGAGGCTTGGTGGGGGTGATAATTTTAATTTCCACCCTCCCCTTTCCCCTCCCATCGAGGGAGGGGGATCTTAATAGTGGAGGCAAACCACAGAAACAGAACTTTTTGTAATGGCAGAAGATAAGGATATTTAAAGTAAAAACTTTTTACAGAACATGCGTACCATGGAGGGAAAAATGGAAGAATTGAAGAGAAAAAAGAGAACAGAACCTATAGAAGAAGCAGATATCGAAAATGATATTGATGATTCATCCGATGATACTGGGTCAAAGGGCTCATCTGAAAGCCGTTCAAAAGCCCGCAGGACGAAAAAATCAAAACAATCAACATATGAAAAGCCAAAGGCCGATATCCTAAAGAACGTAAAACTCGGCGCTTACCGCACGCTCTCAACGACCGAAAAAATAATCAAGGGATTAAGCCAGGTTTACGAAGACATTTTTGTAAAACATGATGAGGGCATCAAGCGCAGTTTCGAAAAAGAAGAGGGGATCAAATTCTTTCAAAAAAACGATTTCGCCCGCGCCCTCGAGCATTTTGAAATTTACATCGAAGAAGAAGAAGAAGAAGAAGGCGAAAAAGATGCCGAGGTCATGTATATGTCGGCAATGTGCCATGTCAACCTAAGCCAGCACAAGGATGCTATCGATTATTTTAAAAAAGCCGATTCATTAACCCCGAATGATCCGGATATCATTTTCGAATTTGCCAAATGCCTTTTGCACCTGGAAAATTATACCGAGGCTTTAGGTTATTTCCAAAAAGCGGCGGAGATCAATCCCGACGACGCGGACACCTTTTATAACCTCGGGACTTGTTACGAGAAATCGGAACAAATAGAGGAAGCAAAAAAGATGTACAAAAAAGCTATCGACCTTGACCCACGGGAACCGGTTTATTACCACGCCCTCGGTTTTGTTTACGAGAATTCCGGGGACCATAAAGACGCGATCGTTTGCTTTAAAAAAGCGATGGATTTAGAGCGCAAGAAACACGGTTAATTAATGTATGACTTATTTAAAGCCAAGGAGCATATAAAATGGTAAGAATGTCCGAAACGATTAAAAAGATGTTTCCCCGGGATTTTGAAGAATTATCTCCGGTTAAGAAACATTGGTGGCAAAAGATCGATTTTAATAATTTAAAAACCACCTCCGGAATTATCCTTACCGTTTGCGCAACAGCTTTAATCCTTCTGGGCATTTATTACTACAATAAATTCATCGCGCTTTCCCGTTTTACCGAGATGGAACAGCACCAAATAGACGTCCAACTGCAAAGGCGAAAAGATATTTTTATCAACCTGACTAATACGATCATTGCCTATGCTCAACACGAAAGGGCAATGTTCCAATATATGGCCGATAGCCGCGACGGTGGCCCTGATCCGATGAAAAGCGAGCTTATCATGGACGTTTTACAGAAAAACGGTTTAACCGAAGTCTCGAAACTAAAAGGAAAAAGCCTCGATACCGCTATTTCTAAGGTTTTAGCATTAGCCGAGGCTTACCCGCAATTAAAATTAAGCGAAAACTTTCAAATCCAGATGCAGGGGATTATCCGTTCCGAAGACCTTATAGCGGAAAGGCGCATGGCCTATAACGAAGCGGCCAGCCATTTCCATGCTTATGTTAGGAAAATACCGGCTTGTTTCTACGCCTTTATTTTTGGATATAAAGAAAAGATGTTTCATTACGCTGAAGTCGACGAAGACGTGCGGGAATATAACAGAGTCACCTATTGAGGGAGAGGAGTTTCTTATGGCATTAAACACGACACGCTCGATAATCGAGAGTAAAGGAAGAAGAAGAGGAGGCTTTCCTTTTCTTGAGACCGGAATTGCGCTAGTTGTAATAGTCGTATTGATGGCTCTTTTCTTCGACCGAAAGAACATGCCTCAACAAGGCTCTTCCCGTGTCGCGCAAATAGGCGGAAGCAGCGCTCTGGAGTTTGATGTTTTAACCGTCAATCCTATTATCGCCAAAGATTTTAACCTGCCTTACGCCGCCGGGGTGCTTATTAACAGTGCTCCGACGGGAGCGGCCAGGAGGCTGATCGATTTAAGAAGAGGCGATGTTATAATGCAGTTCAACAATGTTAACATCGAATCAGCCAATCATTTCGCTTTTCTTATGTCAAACACCAAGCCCGGGGACAATGTTACTTTTGTGATTTCCCGAAACAGCCGTAACCTGACCGTAACCGGCAAGATACCGGCCGAAACAGGGATTGATATATTCGGCACAACCGGCATCGGGGTTTTTACCGCGCTCGTGATTATCATCATCACCTTCACCATGCTTTTCATGAACCTTTTTAACCGCACGGTTTGCGTCACGCTCGGAGCCGTATTAATGCTTGTCGCCGGATCGGCGCTCGGATTTTACCGGCAAAGCGAGGCTTTCGATTCAATCCGCATGAGCCCGATTTTCGTTTTGGTCGGTATGAGCATTTTCTCGATATTCCTGGAAGACTTGAAATTCTTCGAATATATCGCCAAACGCCTTTTGCTCGTTATGAGAGGGGAAAAACTTAAGATAATAATGACCCTCTGCATCCTGACCGCCGTCGCCTCGGCATTTATGAACAATATCTCGATAATGCTGATTATTGTCCCGATCACTATTTATGTCGCCCGCGGGCTCGGCTTTGACCCGATACCGGTAGTTATCTCAGAAATAATATCATCGGCAATCGGCGGCAATATGACCCCGGTCGGAGACTTCTCCAATATGCTTATCGCCACAACCGCGGGTTTGACTTTCCTGGATTTCATTATGTACATGCTCCCTATCGGAGCTATTTTTATGGTAGTCTTTCTGGGCTATATGTGGTTTTTTGAATTCCGTTACATCAAAAAGAGCAAATTATCCGGGTTAGAGAAAGCCTTTTTGAAAAAAGTTGAAATTGAGCTTGAAGAAATGCCTATGGATTGGCCGGCGATTAAAAGAGTACTTTTTGTCTTGGGATCGGTGATCGTAGCCTTCTTTATACTTCCTATATTCAAAGTACACCTTGCCCCGATAGCCTTAGGAGGAGGGTTTATCCTTTTAGCTATAGAAAACCATAAAGCCAAAGACGTTATCCGAAAAATAAGTTTAATGGATATACTTTTCTTTATTGCCCTTTTCCTTATAGTAGGCGGAGCGCTTTATTCCGGCCTTTTAGAAATAATTTCAAATATTTTAAGCGGCCTTTCGATGGGAAATCAAGTCGCATTCATACTGCTTTTAATGTGGTTTATGGCTGTTTTCACTTCTTTCATGAACGCCGGGCCGGCTACCGCGTTTTTTATACCGATAATAATGAGCTCGGGTTACGCTGATTTTACCGACGTTATTTGGTGGGCTCTTAATTTAGGCTCCATTGCCGGGTCATGCGCCTGCATAACGGGAGCCAGCGCAGGGATAATATCTCAAACTCTGGTCGAGGATCTTTATCCGAACAGGGTAGACGGTAAATCACGGGAAGGATTGAGCTTCGCTAATTATTCGCGCCGCGGCATACCTGCGGCTTTAATGTTTTTAGTTATAGCTTCGATATATATAGTAATTTTAAGCATGTTGCCGTAGTTAATAAGGGACTCTTTGTAAATTTGAATGGGTAGGTGCAATATTCCCTCCCCCGCAAAGCGTGGGGAGGGGACCCAATCATTTAAATAATGGGACTGTTGCGAGATTCAGTGCTTTCCGTCATTCTGAGTCCGAAGGGCGAAGAATCTCGTTGACAATGTGATCCTTCGCTTCGCTCAGGATGACGCAATATGTTGTTTTGCAACAGACCCATAATGCTTTTACCCATTGAAATTTTAAAGAACAAAATAAGGAATCATTCTTGAGCAGGACAAGGACAACCAGTTACGATGTAGTCGGATATCTGAATATCGCTATAGGCATTGCAATATCAATGTTGGCCTTAACGGCGATGTTCAGCTCCCCAACTTCTCGGGTGCATCTGCCGTTTGCAATACCCAGCGCAATCGCTATCGAGCAGCCGGTATGGCTTTTGATTATAATCGGTTTCGCTATCGGCTGTTACGGGACTATCGTCGGCATCGGCGGCGGCCCGCTTATTTTACCCATACTTGTTTTCTTTTTCGGCTGGGATAATGAGTTTCTAGTAGCCACATCGCTTTTTATCGTGTTTTTAAATGCCGCCTCAGGATGTTCGGGATACGCTCTTCAAAAAAGGATAGATTACAGAGGAGGGATTAAATTTACCCTGGCGGCAATGCCGGGAGCTTTTATATCCAGCTATATACATCACTGGTTCAATTTAATTTTCTTCAATATAATATTCGGAATTTTCTTGATATTGCTGGCGGCTTACACGATTTACAGCGTAGGCAAGATAGAAAAAACCGCGCAGCAAAAACAAACATTCCTAAGAGAAGCTAAAAGAGAAGGCTACCGCCGGGTAAGGTTCATCGACCGCTTTAATATTTCCTATGACTTTTACGCCAATGACAAACTAGGAATCGCGATGAACCTGCTTTTAGGGTTCTTTTGCGGTTTTCTTGGCATAGGCGGAGGCGTTTTCCAAGTGCCTATCTTAATCTTTCTTTTGTTTTACCCGATGCATGTTGCTACCGCGACCAGCCACTTTGTAACGCTTTTGACTTGCGCTATCGCCCTTATCCCGCATGTTTATTTCGGTAATGTCATGTTCGCGGAGGCCATGTGGATGGGAGTAGGCGTTCTTGTGGGGGCTCAGGTCGGGGCGCGTATCGCGCCAAGATTAAACACAAAAATCACATTATATCTTTTTGTTGTTGTTTTAATTGTTTTCGCGATAAAATTGTTCTTTGTATAAAATTTAAGATTTGTAAGAAATCATAATCAATCATTATTCATGGGAATAATGACAAACCGTAAACCCTCCGAAATAATTCGGAGGAGGAGGAGGAGGAGAATGGAATTCTTAATCACGGCTTTTATCGTAATCTTCAACGTTGTAGCTATTGTAGATGCGATTAGAACCAGGCTATCTATCGAAAAGAAACTCCTTTGGATCGCCTTAATCATTTTTGTTCCTATTATCGGCGTGATGCTTTATTTCTTGTTAGGCCGCCCGGAAACGCAAACTGCATAAATACAAACGGGCTAAGATTTAAAAGTAAATTATTATTTATGAGAGGGCTCTAATGAAAAGAGAAACTACGATCGCCATATTTGGATTGCTTTTTATAACTTTGCTTATCCTGGCGATTTGCAATCATCAAGACGTGCAAACCGCCGCCGAAGAAGCATTCCATGAAATTACTACTTCGGAAATATGGCAACAAACACAATTCGCACAGGCGGCATATCCTTGCCCGATCGGCGGTAATCAACAAGCAGCCTTTTCTCAATACCCAAATCTGCTGGGAGAAATTCAGCCTCCGCTAGAGATTGTTAATCCGGAAATCATTCAGCAGGGATTTCAGCCGGCAGCGGTAACAACCGCTCCACCGATATACGCAGGGCAAGAGAAGCCGGCGCTTATTAAGGAAATGGGCGCGGAAGTTATCGCTATAGGAGGAGGAAAGGTCAAAGTTACCGGAGTGATGGGTGGTTCTTGGGCTCAGAAGGCAGGATTAGTTGCCGGAGACATTTTGTTATCTTTCGATTCCAAGAAAATAACCAGCTTAGCGCATTTTAAAGATATTGTTTCCAAAGCGCCGCCGGAAAAAGATTACAAAATAAGCTATTTGCGTAACGGCCGCAAAAAACAGGGAATGCTCACTATAGGGGAAGGGGAGATGGAAGGTTTTACCCCGATTCCGGCACCTAAATAAGAGAAAATCTTATTCATTGTGAACTGATCTTTGAAGGTTGAAAATCGGTAATATTGATTATTTATCATTAATAGTCAAAATTTTTTTAACCTCATATGTAGAATATGTATAATACGTGAAATTTGTTGACTTGGAGGAGAAGATGAAAGAATATTACTCAACAGTGGACGCCGCCAAACTTTGCAGTGTTACCCGTTTTTCCATTATTAACTGGACAAAAAAGGGGATACTTAAAACAACCAGAACACCCGGCGGCCACCGACGTATCCACCGGGCAGATTTGATCTCTTTTATTAAGACATATAAGATCGGCATTGACGCGATAAAATCGGAAAAACTGATCTCACAAGCTGATTTTTTAAGATGCTTTGAATTCCATCAGCCCGAAAAAAGAAACTCAACGCATGATTGCAAGCTCTGCGTTGTTTTTCTTTCAGACACAAAGAAATGCTACGCGCTTAGAGAGCATGTCAGCCATCAAAAGATATTCTGCAAGACTTCCTGTGTGGAATGTGAATATTATAAAAAAATTCATTTTGAATAGCCCAACATGAAATTGAATAAAAATATTATTTATACAATAGTACTAGTCATTGCCTGCGGGATCGTGATAGGCCGCGGCATTTATGAAAAAGATAATCCGCTTATACTATCCGGTAAAAAAGCAGTGATCGTGGCTATCGCTTCAACCGGCAGGGATATAAACAGCCCGGTTTCCTATCTATTCGGACGAGCGCCGTTTTATATCATCTGCGACCGCTCAAAAAAGACTTATAAGGCAGTACCCAATAAATACATGGATAGCCAGCATGCCGCCGGCTTACGCTCTGCTCAAAGCCTGGTTAAACTTAAAGTTGACGCGGTTTTAGGGAACAATGTCGGGTTTGAGCCTTTTCGGGTATTCAACCAAGCCCGTATCGAAGTTTATACCGATATAAAAGGAAGCGCTTGGGACGCGCTTTTAGCTTTTCCGGACGGGTTAACTAAGCTTACGGCAGAGAACGTTCCATCGCATTTTGGCATAACCGGAAGTAAAACGCCTATAGCCTGCAGTTCGTTCGATGCCTCGGCCAATATATCAAGGATAGTACAGGGTAAATATTACCTTTGCTTCGGCTGTAATTACCGCATCTCGGAAATCAATGCCGGCACAGCTATTCCCAAAACATGCCCGAAATGTCAGGGGCAAATGCATGAAATAATCGCAGTAACCTCTCCGGGGGCATCAACAGGGCTGAAACCGACAATAAAGGTAATGTAATGACAGGATTAATTTCGATCAAAGAAAATGATTACTATAAGCTGATAATTACCGGATCTATTTTTACTTTATTCTTAGCCTTTTATTTCGGCTATTCGATAACAAAATTCAAGTCGCTGAAAGAACGCTCATTAGTAAAAAACAATGTGGTCATGAAAGTAATACAGCATAACGTCAACAGCGTATGCCCGCGCTGCGGGACAAAAGGCTTGCCGCTTTGCCCTACATGCAAAGTCCAGATGTATTGGAACGGCTATAGCGGAACTTTTGTCTGTACGGCTTGCGGGCAGGGCGGGTTCCCGTCATGCCCCCGCTGCAATGAATTTATGACATGGATAGAGTCAAGATAAATGGTGAAAACTATTCGGAGAAGGTTTAAATGAGAATAAAAATAGTATTTTTAGCAATTGTTGTTTTTATCCTGTTCATTTTAGGGGATATGAATAACGACGCCTTAGAAATACAGAATAACGGCGCTACAATGTGTATGGCCTGTATAGGATTGGAGTAGAGAAGATGGACCTGCAAAACATCCGGGCATTTATCCAGTGGATATCGCTTATAGGCTCGAACAGTTACTTGGGGTTTTTAAAGACCAAACAAGTTTATCAGGGCGCGCTTAAAAGCTCCTGCGTCCCTTTTTTAAACTGCCACAGCTGCCCTTCGGCATTATTTTCCTGCCCGATCGGGACCATTCAACATTTTATGACAATACATAAATTCCCTTATTTAGTCTCGGGATACCTGGCGGCCGTGGGGATAAGCGTCGGGGCATTACCCTGCGGATGGCTTTGCCCATTCGGGCTCATCCAGGACCTTTTGTATAAAATAAATTCGGTTAAGATAAAGATACACGAAAAGCTTACCGTATTAAGGTATTACTCTTTAATATTCCTTGTAATATTTTTCCCACTTATGACCCAGGAAACATGGTTTTCCAAGATCTGCCCGATGGGGACTATTCAAGCGGCAATTCCCTGGGTCGTATGGAATCCGGTCATCCCTGTATACGGAGAACCGGCAGTATCGCTTAAAACCCTGGGGTTTTTATTTATTGCAAAAATTTTAATCGCTTTTTCCTTTATCGGGCTTTTCATCATTTCTAAACGGCCTTTCTGCCGACTGATCTGCCCTTTGGGAGCAATTTTAGGGCTGTTCAACAGAGTTAGCTTATTGCGCCTCGGCGTTAATACTAAAGACTGCAAAGATTGCCAGAAATGCCGCGACATATGCCCTGTCGATATTAATATTAGCGACGATCCACAGGCTTCTACTTGCGTTCGATGTTTTAAATGCCTGCATTGCGAAAATGTAAAGATCAGCCTGGGGAAAAGAAGCAAAAAAGAAGAAATAGCTACAGAAGCGGAAGAACTATCAAGAGTAAAATAATCAAATTACCATGGCAAAAAAATATAAAAAAATCAACAGGCAAAAAGTTATCAATGAAAGCTTGCTTTTTATTATTGTTTCAATAGCAATCTTGCTGATCTTCTTTATCGACAGGCTAAGCTTTGGAGCCAGATCCACAGATCCCAGATTATGGCTAGGCATAGAAACAATACAATTGACTCCGGAATTAAGCAAACAATACGACATTCAATCGCCCAGCGGAATCCTAATCTCTAGGATTTTCTTGAGTTCGCCTGCTCAGGCCGCGGGGTTAAAAGAGGGGGACATAATCAAACGCTGGAACGGCGTCAGCATAACCAATCAGGATCAATTCCAGAACCTGATACAAACATCGGGAATTAATGAAAAAATAACTTTCTCCGTAGAACGTCAGGGGTCTCAAATCCTAGTTTACGGGAAAGTGGGCATCCGCCCCGGCGGAATTTAGAAAGAAAAGTAACGAAAGGATCTAACCATGATTAAAAGTAAAAAACAGCATATCGGCAAAGAAGCCAACAATGAAGCAACTTCCTGCGTAAACACTAACGCCAAAAATTTATGGATAATCGGCATTGCGGCCATTGCCTTAACAACACTTTTTTGCTTTGCCATTTTCCGGACAAATAATAATTACACTATGCCGGCCGCTGATACCGCGCAAAGCGTTATGGCTTTTCCTGCCGGCCAGCAAGCCGCCCTTGCCAATCCGAATTGCTTCACCTGCCCGAGCTTTAACCAATGTTTTCCCCAAGGTACCTCCCAAGGCGGTCAATTAGCCGCTTTGCCGGGCGCGAATTGTTTCACTTGCCCAAGCTTCAATCAGTGTTTTCCGCAGGGGACAGGCACCCAACCAGCCCAACAGGCGGCATTCTCAAATCCTAATTCTTTTAATTATCCTAATTTCAATCAACAATTTCCTCAAGGGCCAGGAATGGGACAACAAGGCCCATTTTTTCAAGGCCCCAACATGACAAATTGCCCCATTTGCAAGTTTTCATTCAACGACCCTCTTTCAGCAAACAGAGGCTTTGCTTGGTGCCCGCGCTGCAAAGCTTCAATTCCTTTTAGATCAAACGGCAACTTCACAAATGTTGCTTTGACAAATACTGTTAACAGTGCGCCGCCAATTTTCCGCGACGCGTTAATGCCTCATAAATTCCGAGGAGTATGCGAAAACTGCCACATAGTTAAGCCGGATATCGCTATACCCGCAACCGCTCAGATGCCGCATGAATACAGGGGAGTATGCTCCAATTGCCATAAAATATTAGGCACAAAAGCCGGGGCTCAATAAAAATAAAAATGGCTAAGAAACCAAAAGACATGTTTCAGGAAAGAAAAGAGAGGGTCGCTTATAGCCTTTTTTATTTCTTTCTTGCGGTATTCATAATAAAAACAATCCTGGGGATAATAACTTCATCTAAGGCATTATTGCTGTCCGGCATCTTTTCTTTGCTCGGAGTATTAATTTCCGCTACTGTAATCATCAGGATTATACGCCCGAAACGCAGCCGTTTTCCGGGAAAAGCATCTCCGGAAAAGATAGAGAAATCAATAATTTTCTGGGCTTCAGTTATAATCGCCGCTACTACCTTTTTTTTGCTTTTTTCGGTAGGCCATATGCTTTTCTATCATTCTCTATACCCTCCGCAGATGAATGCCGCTTGGGCAGCCCTTTTCTGCGCGGCTTTGAACTTTATCTTGGCAACTTTTATAAAGAAGAAAATAGGCGATATTGGGCTCAACGATTGCGTGGAATTGATTTCAATCCTTGAAGCTGATTTATTGCTGGCTGTTTTAACGAGCATTTCCGTTGTTTTATCCCGCTCCGGAGCTTATATTATCGACTATATTTTATCTTTTTTGATCGGGGTATGCATTATTGCAATTACTATCTCTTATCTATTCCGATCACTAAAAACATTACTCGATGCTTCATGTGACACTAAAATCTTCGCTTCGATCAATAAGATCATGACCGAAACTGTTAAAGGCGGCCAAATATCAGATTTAAAAATATGCAAATCGGGGGAATCGCACGAAATCAGCGCTGTATTAAATGTTCCCAAAGAGCATACGATCTTAGAATGCAAAGATTTGATCGCATCAATAAGGGACGCTTTAAATAAGAATTTCTCAAGCAATCACACATTGTATATCGGCTTGCAAGCTTTGCAGGAACAAGCCCAAAATATAGAGGAAGTATGATAAACCCGGAAACTTGCTTAAAATGCCAGAGAAAAATACTGGGCTGGACTATTATCGGGAACGCGTTTCTAGCCGGATTAAAAATAACCTCCGGCACCATAGCTAACAGCTCGGGCCTTGTAGCCGACGGATTTCAATCCCTTTCCTGTGTCTTGACCAGCATATTCATCGCTATCGGCATATGGTTTTCTAAACGCCGAAGCGATAATAACTTCCCTTACGGCTATGAGAAAGTCGAATTCATTGTTTCTTTTTCGGCTTTCAGCATACTGATAGGAATCGGCGCATTTATTGCACTCTCAAGCCTGCTCGGGATATTCAAGCGCGATTTTACCCGTCCGGATATAATGATCCTGCCGATTGCCGTCGCCTCCGCATTCTTAGCATATATGATGTCCCGCTATAACTTTTGTGCCGGCGTTAAACTGAACAGCCCCGGGATGATAGCAAACGGCTCTCATGCCGGAGCCGACCTATTTTCGTCATCAGCAGTAATTATTGGAATTATCCTTTCTCAAACAGGCCCCCAATTTATTTTTTGCGATAAACTCGCCGCTTTCATCGTAGGCGCAATAATCATAAGAGACTCTCTTGGGCATTGGAGCGACAACTTAAAAATACTGCTCGATTTCATTCCCGAGGATAAAATAACCAGGAAATTGTCGGATATAGTGCGCCGAGTCAACCCGGGGTATAGATTATCCGAGTTGAAATTCAAAAGAACCGGTAATAGAGTGTGGGTTAAAGCAGGGTTATTTGCGCCGCAAGAAACAAAGGTCAGCGAATATGAATTAACAGTCTCTAAGGCAAAAAGCCTTATCAAAAAGGAAATCCCCGGTATCAGTGAAATTGAATGCTTTATTTCCATATTAAACAATAAATAACGAAAGGCGCAAAAGTGAAACCCTATAGCATTGCTAAAATGTTACGTGAAGTAAAAGGCATTCAGGAAGAACCGAAGGAAGAGAAGTTAACCAGCAGTTTCGCGAAGAAACCTCCTCGCCCTGCGGATGAAACAAAAAATGATTTCTTGGAATTCTTATCAACAAAAGCGCAAGCTTTCGACGAATTCGGCGATATGTCTTCTTTTGTTGCTAGCATTTTACGGGCATCCGGTTATCCTTTTTTTGTTGTTGATAAATCAATGCGCATACAATATATGAACCCGGCCTGCCTGGATTTTACGGGCATTAAGCTGGACGACACGATAGGAAAAGTCGATTGCATGAACGTGTTTAACAGCAACTTATGCGGGAAAAGCTGCGCCATAAAGCAGGCCATACAGACCCGAAAGCCGGTAATCGGCAAAAGAGTAAAAGTAACTGACAAATTCGGCAAAGAACATTCAATAATTGTTTCGGCCGGGCCTTTGCTTGATAGTAAAGGGCGTGTCTTAGGCGGTTTTGAGGTCTGGCGAGACGCCATGCCCGACGAGGAAGTTAATAAGCGAGTTTCTCGCCTTTTAGAAACTATTAGAAGCTATTGCCGGGAAATGGACGCTTTCCTGGTAAAACTTATGGATAAAGGCATAGAAAAAGAAGTCCGAAATCAGGAGGAATGGAAAGAATATATCGGAGAAATGATTAACAATACCGATAATTTATTGCATTATTCCCGGAGCTTGTTAAAGTCATCTTGCTGGGATATAGTCAATTGCCCGCCCGAACGCCAAGTTCAATGCCCGGCCTTCCCTAATAACGGGGTAAACTGCTGGGAGATCGATTATACATGGTGCGACGGACAAATGCAGGGCAAAGCAAACGAGAAAAGGCACAAATGCAATAAATGCATCGTTCGTATAAGAGACCGGCACTTCAGCTAGAATCAAGGACTTTCATTAAGTTAGCCTAAAATATAATTAGAAAATTTTCTTTTTCAAGACCGAATTTATTATTTACAACATTTTTTATTAGTGTTAGAATGGGTCAAAATAAAAGGAATATATACATATATATTTAATAAATTGCTTCTAAATACCGAGGAAAATTCCTTAAGGGAAATCAATCGCTGGCAATCAAGAATACTGCGAACGGGAATTGCTCCGGCAGCAATAAATTTGGCATTTTCTCCTCTTGATGAGCTGACAGATATTGTAATCCCTAAGAAGTGGATCGATAAAGCAACTTTGCCTGTCGCTAAAGTAATTTTCGACCTGCAGAAGATCTCGCGCAAATTTGCCCTTGAGAAATCGGTATTGGCAATAGCCAAAAAAGGCGGGATTCCGCTAAATAAACTTGCCGATCTCAAAGAAGTCCCTTTGGAGTACAAAGATGTGCTCGCGAAAAGTTTCTTCGGGAAGAACGTTCTTTACACAACAGTACAATCGCTCGGATTAAGCACTGCAGGGATAGCTTCGATTCTTGTTGACCTGCCGCTTATAATAACGCAGAGCTTAAAATTGATCTTCCAGACCGGCGCGGCATACGGATACAGCCCTGACACTGACGAGAATAAAGAGTTTGCCTTAAGGGTTTTTAGCATAACAATTGCCTCCGGACATGAGCAGGAAAAACAAATAAAGAAAATTGATTGCTTAATACGGGATTTAGCGAAGCAAAAATTTAAACGGGCGTCGGGAGTTTTAGCGAGCAAGAAAAACACCTTATCTTTTGCCCATAGCATTGTCAGAGGGCTGTTTAAGAAACATATATTCCGCGAAGCTTTATTTCTAGGGATAGCGGTCGGTACGGTACTCAACTATTATTTCGTGAAAGAAACATCAATTTATTCCTACATGTTTTACAGAAAACGCTTTTTGATCGAAAAAAAAGAAGGCTCCAAGAAATGATCCAAACATTGCGCAATAAAATGGCCGAAGTCCTCACTGAAGAAGCGAAAAAGAGCATGCGTTATTTGGATAAAACCTCGCCCTTAATGAAAGAGTTAAAGAAGCTGGATATAGAAACGATCCTTAAGGAAGATATCCGTAAAATCTGCGATAAAGCTTCTTTTTCCGAGACAACCAAGATAATGGGTATGGCCGTTAAATACAAACTGCCCGGCCCGGATAAACACGAGCTAAAAGAGGATTTTAAAGGGATGATCAAAGAGATGATTGCCCGGGTTGAGCGCGACTCGGGTATGCTCAAACTTCCCCCTGATTGCCGTGAAATGCTTTACGATCTATAACCAAGGAGAACATTGTGAAAACTTTTTTCCTTAAAATATTCCTGGTCATTTCCGCGGGGCTTTGCATGTTTGAAGGGCTTATCATTTTAGCGGTGGGCCTCGGCCGACTTTCGCCGGAGAGGCTGGTTAATTTTTACAATCAACTGCTTTTTATGCCCTGGGCCCTTAAGACTCTCCAGGGCGTCGGTTCGTTTTTCGTGATACTGGGATTTTTGCTGCTTTTCTTCGCCTCGCGCACTAAGCCGGTTCCAAAGATGATAACTGTCACCCAAGAAGGTAAAATACTCAGCGTCCCTCAGCGCACAGTCAAAGGTTTTATCAAGGAGATCGGCGACCAGAATCCTTATGTTTCTTATTTTGAGGTCGATTTCGAAGACCGCCCCAAAGAAGGGATGGTCGTGGCGATCGCGATTGACTTAAGCGGAGTGCCGTCGGTTCAAAGAGAGCTAACTTTAATCGAAGACACTTTAAGATACGAGCTGGGAAATGTTTTCGGCTGGACCGATTTTAAATTCGATTTCTCGGTGCAGGGCGTGAGCGTAAGCCCTAATAAACGTTATTTCAATAATGCCAAAGTGGCTAAAAAAGGGGCTTTGGAAGAAGATATCTCCGAAGTAAAAGACAAAGCCCCTGTTGAAAAATCGGCCAAGGTTTCGGCAAAACCTCTTGTTTCGGAAAAGGAAGAAACAACCGAAATAAAGGATGAGGCGGAAATTGAGCCGAAGAGGAAGCTTGATCTAACCGCTAAGTTCATCGATGAAGACCTTCCTGAAGATGATTTTAAGGAAGTTACATCTGAGGATGAAGAAGAACAGCTTTTCGACGCAAAAGGCACAAAAAACAAAAAAAATAAAGAAAAGAAATCGATAATCTCAAAGATCCTTTGGGGTAAATAAGCAGCCTTATGGCCTCAGACAAAACAAAACTGGAAGTAAAAAAGAATCCCGAGGAAAAACCGGTCGAAGAAATGATAGTGAAACTCGACGGTTTCCATAGCCAGTTCACTGTTATTGAATCAAATACGAATGAAACTCCTGAACCGGCTAATAAGCCAAAACCGCGACCCCAATCAGTATCAAAAAACAACACAAAAACATTAGTAAAAAAAGTCGCCATAATCGGCCTTCCGAATACCGGTAAAAGCCAGATATTCAATAACTTAACCGGCGAATACAATATTGTTGCCAATTACCCTCGCACTACAATAGAAGTAAAAAGGTCGCTGGCCAAGATCAAAGAACAGCTTTATGAAATAATCGATACCCCGAGCCTGCATTGCCTATATATACATTCCGAAGAAGAGATGCTGGTAAGGAACATGATCCTTGACGAAAATCCGGATATAATCGTCCAATGCATTGATGCCAGCCAGTACAAACAGTCCCTTTTATTGACCGCGGACTTGCTCGAGTTAGAAACCCCGATGGTTATTGTCCTAAACGCTATTGACAAAACACAGAGAAAGGGCATAAGGATCGATTCCAAAGAGCTGGAAAGAATCTTGGAAATACCGGTTGTTGAATCAATTGCCACCCGTTCTATCGGAAAAGCCGAAATACAGGATGCTATAACAAAAGCGAGAAAAAGCAAATCCTCTATAAAATACGGATTTAAAATCGAAAGCGCTATAATTGATGTTATGTCCGCCTTGCCTTTTGAAATGCCTTTTAAGTTCAAGGCCTCCGTATTGCTGCTTTTAATGGACCCTTTCCTTGAAAAGTCATTGGAAAAAAAGCACGGCAGGGAAATGATAGAGAGGACTCGGCTGGAAATTAGCCGTATCCGCCGCCAATCACAAGATAAAATACATCGCGATATAAACAGTAAACGCCATCAATGGGTCAGCAATATAAGCAATGTTACAGTTAAAAAAGATACACCGGATAAAGAATTCTCGCAGGATTTTGCCCGCGCCTGCCGTCACCCCGTATTAGGCATACCGATACTTTTATTATTCCTTAGCTTCGTTTATTTGTCCGTTGTTTATATATCAACGGCACTTACTAAATTCCTGGAAGTTTACATTGTTACGCCCACCGTTGATTTCATCCAATCGTTATCATTACCGCTTTTTTGGAACGATTTACTTATTGGCCAACACGGGATTATTACGCTCGGCGTATTTAACGCCTTATGCACTGTTCTTCCGATAATATCCGTGTTCTTTTTTGTTTTCGGATTTTTTGAAGACTCGGGTTACATCTCTAATTTCTGCGTACTCACCAAAAGGCTTTTTGAAAAAATAGGCGTTACCGGGAAAGCAATCACCTCCTTTGTCCTGGGATTCGCCTGCAAAACAATGGCCACTCTTAATACAAAATGTTTGCCAAACCGGAAAGAGAAGTTAATAACCGTTTTTTTGATATCATTTGCTATACCTTGCTCTTCACAATTAGGGCTTGATTTAGCGATATTGAGCAAAGTCGGGATAACGGCATTTTTAATCGCCTTCGGTACTTTGACTTTCTACGCTGTTTTAGCCGGTGTCATCCTAAACAAAGTGCTAAAAGATGACTTATCTAATTGTTTTATCGAGGTAATCCCGCCGATGCATCTACCTAGCATAAAAGGGATCGCCTTAAAAACATACCACCGAATGATATCATTCTTGAAAGAATCGATGCCGATATTCGTTTTATCGGCTATTGTGCTTTTTGCCGTAGACAAACTCGGTATTTTGCCCATGATTAAAAAAGGGATGAATCCGTTAATAGTATCCTGGATGGGACTGCCTTCGGATATACTTGATGTTTTCATGCTTTCTCTCGCGACCCGCTCGGCTGCCGCAGGGCTAATATTCAATATGGTCGATTCCGGAGCATTGAATTTCACCCAGTCAATAGTCGCGGTAGTCGTAACCACCACCTTTTTGCCGTGTTTTTCCAATATCATCGCCATAGGAAAAGAAATGGGCATAAAGGCGGCGATAACAATCTCCGGGGCAATTGTCATAGTATCTTTTTTCCTGGGAGGCGTTTTAAACTGGCTTTTGATTTTTGCCTTGAAGCAAATTTGAGTAAATATAAATATTTGTTGCCAAATATTGCTTGTTATTGTTAAATAGTAAAACTAAAACTGCTTAATCGTTAATCTAAGTACATTTAATGCATCGAAAAAAACAAAAGAGAATATTGCCACAAAGCCGGAATAACTGGCTTTTTGATAAACATTTCCTTGCCTTGGCGATAGGGGTAGCTCTTATCGCGGTTTTATTATCCGCCAATTTCATTTCTTTCTCGTCTCAAGACAGGGCAAGGGTATTAAGGGTTACCGGATCAGTTTCCTTGGAACGTGCCGGAGAGAAAATCGCACCGGCCGCCGGAATGGTATTAAACGACCGCGACCGTTTATCCACAGAAGCAGATTCCTCGCTTGAAGTTACGTACGATGACGGCCTTAAAAATATAATCCGCATTGGCTCTGATTCAAATGTAATGCTGGAAAACGCTATTATCGAAAAACAAACAAACATTTATCTCGACCGCGGAGATGTTATATTGAAGTTGGAGAAGCTGGAAAAAGGTTCGTCTTTCAAGGTAAGGACACCTACCGCCGTCGCCGGTGTCCGTGGAACAAGTTTCGGAGTCCGGCTAATAGGAAAAGAGGCTGAAATTCTCGATTATGACAGCCGCATATTTGTGAAAGGCCTTAACCAGGATTTCCTCGAAAACCAGGAAGAGCTGCTTCTAAACGAAGGCTGGAAGGTAAGGCTGACGCAGTTCGAGAAACCTTCCCGCGTCTATAGAATATCCGAAAGCGAGCGAACCGAATGGATGAACTGGGTAACGGATATCGCCGCCATAACTCCTAATCTGCCTAAAAGCTCAAAATTCATTACTTTTAAGCCGATCATATCCGTTCCGGTATTCGGGAAATATACTGTCTCTGTCCCGGAATCGGCCTTCTCCTCAGTTTTGAAGCACATGGTTTCTTCCATTTCCTTTTTGGCGTTCGTGCTTTTTGTCGCTTTATCTATTAACATCGCTAGGATACTGACATGAGCCAATCCCATTTCATTGACGAATACCTAGAGCAGTTATGGTACATGAAAGAGGAAAAACAAACCTCGGTCGATGTCCTAAAGCTTAACTTGGCGGATAAATTCGACCTGAAAGTTTTATCCGATCTCAACGTTAAGGGCCTGGCTAAGATTAGCCCTGATAACAAAAAAATAAACTTAACCGAAAACGGCGAGTCGCAAGCCCGTCAGCTTGTGCGGTCCCACCGCCTGGCGGAGAGGCTGCTTCATGATGTCCTGGGAGGGGATTTTGAAAAAGGTGCTTGCGAATTCGAACATATTGTTTCTCCGGAGCTGGTAAACAGCATTTGCACCGTACTCGGCCACCCAAAAGAATGCCCGCACGGCCTTGTTATTCCCGAGGGGGAATGCTGTAAGCGATCCGATAAAACAGCGCTAAGCTGCATAATACCCTTGACTCAACTGAAGCTCGGGACATCAGCCCGCATCGCTTACGTAAAATGCCAGAATGACCAGCAGATCCACCGCCTGGAAGGGCTTTGCGTCCGCCCCGGGGTCAATATTAAACTACACCAGAACTACCCCACCTTCGTCATCGAATGCGAAGGGGCTCACATAGCTTTGGATAACAATGTCGCTGACAACATCTCCGTATGGAGAGACCAGCAGACCGAAGACAAAAAAAACGAGATTCAAAACAGTTCACCCGGAATCAAGAAAGAATCCGGCGGATTAAAAAAATTCTTTAAAAGATTCAAAGATTAACACAAACAACAGAGAGCGACATTATGCCGCAAACATTAGAGGGGCTTGAAGAATCAAAGAAAAAATTATTGTTTCTATTAGGCGAGACAATGTACCGCCTGATAAATTCTCAGGCTATACGTGTTTTGTATACCTCGGAATCGGTTGATAAAGAGAAAGAGGTAGCAAAGTTATGCCGATTGATAAATCATTTACAAAATCGCGTTAAGAAAGTTGAAGAACTTTACAAAGATTAAGCTATAATAACAAATCCGCTTTTGCATAGATAACAAGGGAGAAAAACATGGTAAACGAGACAAAGCAAAAAAAAGACATACCGACGCAAATATGGCAAAATATATTTTACGGAACCGGCATTGTTTGCGGTAAAATAGCCGGCCTAGGCAGTTTTACCCAATCAAAAAGCTGGAAAAAGGCTGTTTCCAAAACTCAAAGCGTAGTGCATAAAGCCGAAGAATCGGTAAAGCACAGCTTCAAGGAGATGAAAGAGTCGTTTGATGAAGGTGTCAAGTCAATATCGGAAGAAATCCCCCCGATTGCCCATAAGGCAGAATCAATCAAAGAAGAAAAGAAAGAGACACCCGTAAAATCTCCCAAAAAGCCCAATGCAAACAGAAAAAAGAAAATACAGCACCTAACAGCTGATAAAACAGTTAAGACAGCATTCAAAGAAGAGAAACCGGCTGCGTCACCGAAGAAATCGAAAGCCAAAACAAAAAAAACAGCCGTTAAAGAGCCGGATAAAACCGAAAACAAAGAAGAGCTGGTCTTAGGCGGCCTATAAAACTACTCATAAACCGAAAGATTCCATGGAAGTTAAATTATCAGACCTAAAAGCACAAAGCAATAAATCGAAATTCCTTTTAGGTAAACTTATATACAACCTCAATAAAGCCGAACAGGTCAGGTTTTTTTATTCACCGGACACTGTAGGCGAGCAAAATACGATCAAAAAAATTTTTTCCCTGCTCAACGGCCTCGAAGCCAGTTATGTTAACCTTAAAAAGAACAAAGAAGCCATTGTTCCATTTTCCCCGAAAAAACTTGATGTCCCTAAAGAGCTGATAGGAGAGAAACATCCCGAGATTGCGAAGAAATCCGACGTAAAGTCCAAAGAAGCAAAATCACCTTCGGATAAGAACGCCTTGGCTCAAGTTGACTCTTTGGAGCAAAAACAGATATCCGAGATAGCGGAGCTGTTAAGCGATTCAGAAGCAAAAGAAGATGATAACCGCCCGGTTGCCGATGAAGAAAAATTCATTGAGGGGCTTAAAGACATTGCCAGCACCGTCAGAACAGCTTCAATCAAAGGGTTAAGCAATCTTTTAAAGGAAAAATGCTTTGACCATGTTGCCCCGCTCCTAGATGACCCCGACCCATATGTAAGAGGCATGGCGGCAACATGCCTAGGGATACATTGCGCAGAAGAAGGCGTCAAAGCGGTTTCCCGCCTGAAAAATGACACTGATAGCCACGTGCAAAAATGCCTGGAAGAACTGTTCACGCTTATCCCCCAAGGCTCAAGCACAGAAGAAAATATAAAAAGCGATTCAAGGGATGAAGAGAAAAAAACAAGCAACCCTCCGGCAAATAAAAAGCAAATCAAATCAAACAGGAGCAAAAATAATGATTCAAAATAAGAACTTAAAAAACACTCCTAAAAAGAAAACTCTAGTGCAAAAAGCCCTTTTTTCCGCAGGACAAGCAGTGGCGCGGGCAGGGAAAATCTCAAAAAGAGTTAAGCTGGATAAAGTGACAGACTTATCAAAAAAAGCCTGGCATAAAACAAAATCATCCTCTTCAAAACTGACCGGCGGGATCAAAACCGGCGTTTCCGATATTACCAGATCATTCCAAAACGGATTCCAATCCCTTAAGAAAGACCATGTGCCTACCGCAAAAAGAGTAGAGAACATACTTGACGGCGAAACAAAACAACCCGAAAAGAACGAAACATCCATAAAGGACCTCGAATTGGAATCCGGCAACACTTTCTCCGAGATGGAGGGGAAAGATATTGACAAAGAGATTGAAAAAATAGGCCAGGAGATTAGCGAGATAGAGAAGGCTTCGGAGGCTAATCAAACAGAATCAAAGGATTCGTAAAAGCCTAATGTTCCAATCGAAGCCGCAGTTGATTCCTTAAGGAGATTAAATGGCGCAAAATAAAAACGAGTTAGAGCTAAAGAAATGCGACGAACAACTGGAAAATCTCTATGCCTATTTCGGCAAATTTGTCCATGATAATGTAACAAAAGAAAACATCCATTATTTGTTTAATCCCGAATTTGACGATTTGGAAAAAAAAGCGCAGGATTTATTCGCCGGGACCGGGCCGGAAAAAAGCTCGGAACCTTCCGCGGATAAACTTACCGAAAAAGATAAGACTCCAAAAAAAGATATAAAAAAAGAACCGAAAGAAACTAAAGAAAACAAGCCGATGCCCAAGGCCGAGGATACTAATCCTGTTTTGAAAGAAAACAAATCTCTTTTGGACATTGCAAAGCTCCTATCCCAGAAAATATCCAAAAAGCCGGTTGTTGAACAGGAAGCGGCACCTAAAGAAGAAAAATCAGTTATACCGACAAATTTATTCAAAGACGGGACTAAGCCGATAATAAAACCCGCGAAACTCAAAGCAAAGCCAGCTGAAGAAAATTTGCCAAAACCCGAAGCAAAAATCACCGTCTTTGAAGAAAACACGCAGCCTCTGAACAAAAGAGGCCTGATAGAGCCTTACACAAAGCTAAACGTCGCCGTATACGCTATGAAACAGGACCTCGGGCTTCTTTATAACGATATGGACTGGCTCGCGGCCTTAGTCAAATCTTCTTTAAATTTTATCGATAAACCCCAATCCGACGAAAAGCTGGCGAAATTTAAAGAGTTAAAAGAAACTATCGGACTGTCGCTCGACCAATTAATGGAGGTAATCACTAAAACCATGGATAAAAAGAAAACCGCTCTGGATAAAATAAAAACCGAAGCAGACCTGCGTCTTTTACCGATAGAAAAAGAATTCCTCGAGGAATCACAAAACAAGATAAAGGCTATTGCTTCCAATATCGACACATTAATCGGCCACGCCAAAGGCCTTTTTGAAGAGGTTAAGTATGCCTACGAAAAAGATATCCGTCGGCAAAATGACCTTTTAGAAAGAAATACCGCAATAGCCGAAAAAATTATCGTCCGCGAATCTTTGGAAAAAACATCCGTTGCCGTAGCTGAAACGCCTTCTTTAGGTACCCAGCTTTTTAAGAAGGAGGAAGAGGATGTCGAGCAGTTAACCATCGCTCCCGGGCACGAAGCAGAACCGTCCAAAGAGATGGAAGAAAAAGAAGTAAGCGAAGACAACGTAGATTACGCGCTTCTGGAATCCGCCGCCCGCTTGTTAAGCAGCGAAAAGACATCCAAGGAAGATAAAATGGAGGTATTAAATACCCTGATAAACACTTCCCCGGAGGTGTTATCCGATTTTATCAGCAATTACTTCCAAACAATACCTTTTGAAGCGAAGAAATCATTTATTGATATATTAGGAAGAATCGATGACCCGATACTTATCGATGTTTACCGCAACTTCCTTGACGACCCGGATTCGATGTTACGACTTAACGGCATAATGGGCTTAAGGAAAATCGAACATCCTGACGCTAAAGAAGCCATGCTTGTGGCGGTAAACGACCCCGACAGCTCCATCCGCCGCCTGGTCGCCAATTGCCTTAATCACGCCGGCAATACATCCGAGATATCGGCTATCGTAAAGCTGATAAATGATTCCGACGAGGCTGTCTCGCGCATCGCTATCCGTAAACTAGGGAAAAGCCGCACCCGCTTTGCCTTTATCCATCTTATTCCGAAGTTGGAAAGCGATGACATGAAAATAAGGAAAGAAGCTATAGAAGCCTTGACCTCGATAATCGGAACTAATTTAGGGTATAAATATATGGGCCCGATAGAAGACAGAAACGAAGCTATTAAGCGCTGGAAACAAATGTGGAAAGACAATCAAACTAATCCGCATTTTTTAAGGAATGCCAAAGAAACCGAGAAATCGGTAAAAGATAAATACCTAAAACCTGTCTCAGGACAAAAAAAACCAATACCTAAGCCTTTGGGAAAAAGCAATGTTTCCGCAAAGATAGCAAATAGAGCGAAATAAAAAACAGGGAAATTAAATGGAAAAACTTCAAATTGACCCCGGCGCGGTTGCTAAAAAGAAAAAGACTCGCACTATCGGGGCTTTAAAAAAAACCTGCTCTTCTTTGAAAAACAATTTTTCGCAAGGCACTGACCGATTAGCAGACGCCTGGATAGAAAGCAGTGAAGCGAAAAAAGATCGGCCGAAAAAACTTAAAGAGGAAACCGTTTTAATGGTTAAAAGCATCGCCAACGACACAAAAAAATACTTTGAAGGGATAACGATTACAACAGTGCTTTGCGATGTATCCTACGAAATCGGAAGACTTTCCAGAAAAACTTTAAACGCAGGCCAAGGCTTGATCAGCCAGTTCAAAGGATAAAAATGGAAAACAGAGAATATTTGAGCTTAGGAAAAACATTTTACGAATGGCATAAAGATGGTAAGTTGAAATTCTTATATCAAGAGGAAAGCAAAAACTTATCCGCCGAAGTCGATAGGATCTCAGAACTTATTGAATACGTAAAATCAAAAAAAGAGAAATTAGCCAAATAACTTTTAGAAAAAATAGTTAAAAAATCAGAATATTTAAATATTCCCTTTATTTTTCTTGACTAAAAGGTTATACATGTAATAATAATTTTGAATTTTAAAAAAGGAGACTTATGACAGTGGAAAATCGCGGTCCTATCGTCGCCATAACCTATGATACGATACGTTTTTTGGGTGAATGCACCGGAGTTGTTGAAAAGACTTTCTTTACTATCGCCCCTTTTCTAAAACCCCGGATAACAGAAAAACCAAAAGTGTCCTACAAGTCTCCTGAACCGGAAAAATCGCCCAGTTCATTTTTGAGATCGGATAAGATAGTAACAACCTCATTCGCCACGGAGAAGAAAGAAGAGGCCAATCCTATCCTCTTATCATTCCAAGCCCAAATAGATAAACCGGCAAGCAGCGCTGTGGCAAGTAAATCAACAGAATTAAAAAACATACCTTTTCAGGATGCCGACGAAGCTCACCGCGCCGATATTTATGTCCGGGATTTTGACTCAAAATTAGCCAAATTGCGCTCCGAAGCCTTAGACCAGATAAAGAAATTATCAAAACCCGTCGCCATTGCTATCCTTAAGAAATTATTGGCGACTGAAAACGATCAGCTGAAGCTAATCGAGATCCTTAACGCCCTATCTACTCTTAATGAGAAAGCTGATTTAAACAAAGACTTTTTCATAGTCTATCTAAAAGACGATAACCCGCATATGCGCCTGGCGGCCCTCAGGGCTATTTCCAAATACAAGGATGAGGAGGCCTTTGAGATATTATCCTCGGCTATCAAGGACCCATCACCCGAGGTAAGAAAACAGGCCTTAAACCTGATCTGTTGGAATTACGGCGACCGCGGCATTCCTTTTATTATGAAACTTCTGCATGATGTTGACGACAATATCCGCAAATCCGCAATCCAGATGTGCGGGGCTTTCCGCGCGCATCAGGCAGTTTCCGCGCTGATCTCTCTATTGACCGACGCTGAACAAACAATACAAAAAGAGGCGGATGCCGCCCTTAGAAAAATAACAAAACATAACTTTGAATTCCATGCCAAAGGCTCCCAAAAGAATAAAGAAGAAGCCATCGAAGCCTGGAGGTTCTGGTGGATAAACAATCAAGCCACCTTTGGAATGCAGAAAAAGAATCAATCTATAAAAATCGAAGAAAACACTGAAGAAGAACAAGGAGGGGGATTATGTTTGAAAAGTCTTTATTAACTATAGCTGGAATCGCGGTTATCGGGGTCGTAGGCTACAAAATCCTCAAAAAGAAGAATCCGAAGGTGCTTAAAGATATTAAGAATTCTGTTTCCAATATTAAGCAAAACACTGTAAAATTGTTCGAAGGTGCGGCAGAATCGTTCAAAGAAGGTTACGCCAGCGCTTCGTAAATTTTAACAGCTTATCTCGGCAAATATTGATGTTTAAAGATCCGTCCATATTAGGGAAGCATAAACTGTAAGATTGCCGAGTATAAGCAAGAAAGATGCCCTTATGAGAAGAATAGTTGTCGCCAATCAAAAAGGCGGAGTTGCTAAAACAACCACCTCTGTTAATTTGGCAGCGGAACTTGCCCGCCTGAAACAAAAAGTCCTTTTGATAGACATGGACCCGCAGAATTCATCTACATCATCTATTTTTGGCCAATCGAATTTCGAAAGGACCATTTATGACGTTATGGTCGGAGGAATGAAAGTTCAAGAGGTTATTCAGCATTCAACCGCCTTCGGGATAGATGTAGTCCCGAGTGATATCGGCTTATCCGGAGTTTCGATGAGGATATCCGAGCAGATCGGCCGGGAAAAAATCCTTTTCCATTACGTCCGCCAGCTAAAATATGATTTTATGATCGTTGACGCTCCGCCCTCTTTAGGCCTTTTGACCGTTAACGCGCTTACAGCCTGCAACGAACTTTTAGTACCGATCTGCCCTGACTTTTTCTCGTTAAAGGGGATAAAACTGCTTGAAGAAATAGTCATCAAGGTTAGGCAAGGCCTGGAATCCGAAATAAACCTGCTAGGAGTGCTTATCACCCGTTTTCGCGACAGAGTAGTTACCAATGAGGCAAAAAACGCAATAAAAAATTATTTTGGCGAAAAAGTTTTTAATACCATAATCCCCGAAAATATCAAGCTGGAGGAAGCTCACAACGCCCATCTTCCGGTTTATAAATACGACAAGGTTTCAAAAGGCGCTACCACATATGCTTCTTTAGCCAAAGAAGTATTGAAGCGCACGGCATTAAAAAAGAATAAAAAGAAATCCTAATTTTTCTAACTAAACCGGGGAAAGGATAAAAAGGATGTCAAAAACAATGAGAAGAATTGATAATCCGTTGCTTCAATCTACCTTAAAGAAGGCAACCGCCAGCGCTCATGAAACAGTAGAAAAAGAGCCGATAAAAAAACAGTTGGCCGCCGTCAAAAAAGAAGTCTCCCGTCAAAAATATTTCATGTCGCCGGATGAGGAGAAGGCCAGCGTTTTTGAGATCATAACCGACTTGGAGAAACAACTCGAAGCCGCTTTCAGCATCAAAGATACCCAGGAAAGGGAGATCGCTAAACTCGAGAACGAGCTGGAAAAATCCGAGCAGAAAACCGCCTCTCTAGAAGCTAAGGTAAAAGAGCTCCAGGAAGTCCTTGTTTCCCAGGAAGAATTGAATTCCGATTTGGAATTCCTCGAGAATGAGCGACTCGAATCGGTCGAAAAACTCCGTAATATGGAAGATGAGCTGGATGAAAACAACAAGGAAAAAGATGCCTTAGGTAAAAGGATGGAACAACTTACAAAAGACGTAAAAGGGCGCGATACAAGGATAGAACAAATCGAGCTTGAGCTCAACAGCGCCAACTCTACCATTCAAAATTTCCAGAACCAGATTTATATGCTTGAAGAAGAAAAAGAAGAACTGCAGAAAAAGGTGGAAGATTCCGCCCATGAGATCAGGATTAATATGGAGGAAAAAGAAGGCTATAAGCGCGAATTACAGCAGGCTAAAGAAAGCCTGGATGAGATCCGCTTGATGTTGGCCGATACAAGAGCTAAAGCTCGCGGCCATTACTATAAAAAACAGACAGTCGCTGCGGGTAAATAACTTTAGCAGCAATAAAATGAAGGAGTGCTTTAATGGCTAGAAAAGTAAGAGGATTGGACGTCGGGACAATGAATTTGGCGGGAGCCGTTCAGGACGACAAGGGCAATATTAAAATTAAGCTCATGCGCCATTGTTTTCTCGATGTCGACGTAAACCCTTTCACTAAGAAAATGTTACTGCAACAAAAAGTCCAATATGTCGAATTCGGCAAGAAAGTATATGTTTTGGGCGAATCGGCTTTTGAATTGGCTAATATCATGAATAAAGTAATCCGCCGCCCGATGAAAGCCGGCGTTATGAGCCCCGATGAGGCTGATGCCGCTCCGATTTTCGGGCTTTTAGTAGAAGCGGTTATAGGTAAGGCGGAAGAACCCGGCATACCTTGTTATTATTCTGTACCGGCTAATCCCGTTGACGCCGACTTCAACATTGTTTACCACTCCGGGATCATACTCGGAGCTCTTAAAAATCTCGGTTATGTAGGAAAAGAAATGAACGAAGGCCATGCGGTAGTTTTCAGCGAACTCGCCGAACAGGACTTTACCGGCATCGGCATTTCTTTCGGCGGAGGAATGGTCAATGTCTGCGTTTCTTACAAAACGATTCCGGCAGTAGCTTTTTCCACCAGCCGTTCCGGTGACTGGATTGACAAAAACGTTGCCCACGTCCTTGGCATAAACCAAACAAGGGCGGCGGCCATCAAAGAAAAAGGGGTAAATATTAAAAACCCAAAAAACCGCGAACATGAGGCGATAGTTATCTATTACCGCAACCTGATAAGCTATACGTTAGCGAATATTAAAGCCAAGTTTGAATCAGCGGAGAATATCCCTCATTTCCCCGACCCTGTTGAAATTGTTTGCTCCGGTGGCACAGCCTTAATCGGCGGATTCGTTGAAGTAGTAGAGGATGAATTAAAGAAAATTGAATTCCCGATACCGGTAAGTAAAGTAAGGCTGGCGGAAGAGCCTTTAAACGCGACGGCAAAAGGATGCCTCTTAGCGGCTTTGAACGACGAGGAAATTGTCGCGGAAGAAGTTAAAGAAGACACAAAAGGTCAAAGCAAAAAGAGCTCAAAGTAAATTTAATTACCCCGCCATATTAATGAAAGAGTGATTCGAGCTCAAATCTTATGGCGGGGTAATTTTTTAAGGCTAGCCAAAATCCTCAAAACCCAGAATTGTTAATTCTTATGCCTAAGCCAATAGATCCGGCGCTAAATCAAGAACTTGAAGATGTACGTTCCAAGCTAAGGAACCTAAACACAAGAGTAAAAAGCCTATCTTCACCCCGCGCCCGGCTTCACCGCGATAAACACGGGAAACCTGAACCAGCCGTTATCGAAGAAGTAAAGAACATTTCGCTCGAGGAAATGCGCGATAAGCTTAAAGTAATCAATCAATACCTGCGCAAAAAGCTCGCGCCTGAAACAATAGCGGTTTCGAAGGAAACTGAATCTGAGGCAGTTGAGGATCAGATCATACCCGATTCTAAAGAAATCGCCGAAGTGCAGTCGGAGGAGAAAACAACCTCTGTTAACCTTCCTTCATCAGGAGAACAACAGGAAAAGAAAGCCCCGGAAAGGCTCGGAGTTGGCCTTGACCTGGGAACTGCTTATTTGGTTGCCTCGCGTGAAGTAGACGGGTCACGTGTATTTGTAAAAACTGAGCGCAATGCTTTTCTTTCGGTGCGGGCCGATCAGGCTACAAAAGAACTCCTTGAAAAACTAAGGATTAAATACGGTTCTTTGGGCAGTAATCTTTATGTCCTGGGCAATCTGGCGCTTAGTTTGGCTAATATATTCAACCGCGAGGTACAGCGCTCGATGAGCATGGGGATATTGAACCCGTCGGAGGCTGAATCAATCCCGATGATCAAGCTTATCGTCCAGAATATCCTCTGGTCTCCCAGGAACGAGAATGAGATTTGTTGTTTTTCCGTTCCGGCCTCACCCATTGACCGCGACCAGGATACTATTTATCACCGGGGGGTATTTGAAGGCATTCTTCGAGCTCTGGGCTTTAACCCGGTTGTTATCGATGAAGGCTACGCTGTTGTGCTCTCGGAACTTGAATACAAGGATTTTACGGGAATAGGAGTTTCCTGCGGAGGCGGTATGGTGAACGTCTGCGCGTCTTTCCGCTCGGTGCCGGCTTTGTCCTTTTCCATCACCAGAGGCGGGGATTGGATAGACAAAAGCGCGGCAACCGTTCTTAACATTCCCGTAAGCCAGGTAACTACAATAAAAGAGCAGGGCATGAATTTATTGGGCCCTAAAACCAGAGAAGAAGAAGCCCTGACCATTTATTATCGCAATTATATAAGGTATTTCCTCGAAAGCATGGCTAAAGTATTCGGGAACGCCAAAGAAACTCCCCAATTCAGAGACCCGGTTGATATAGTTTTCGCCGGAGGCTCGTCTTTGGTCGGAGGTTTCTTGGAGGTTGTTAAAGAAGAAATTAAAAACGTCCGCCTGGGAATTACTGTCGGAGAAATCAAGAAATCCGACGAGCCTTTTACCAGCGTGACTCGAGGCTGCCTATTTCACGCAATTAATACGCAGCAAGAGAGCAGTTAAACAAATAAGGATGTGCTATGGATTTAAATACCGCCATAAAAAGCATATCGCAAAAAATTAGCGATTTGCAGGAATCACAAAAAGAATTGGCCGGCCAGTTAAGTTCCCTCGAGCCCTTATTGAACAAATCTCTTGAAAACCAGTTCGCGGTTAATTCAAAAATTAAAACTTATATTGACAGAAGACGGCTGGAAAGGGCCTACCCCCAGGGTACAACAACCGCTCCTGAAATAGCAATTCAGAAAACCGAAAGCCATACGCTCGACACATCAAGCCTGGAGAAGCTTTTGCAGGGCTCTCTTGACGCCCTTGGAAACAAAATATCCGATAAATTAATGGGAATGCTGCGAGAACTTAAATCTTTGCCGGCCGACGTGCGTTACTCTCGCATGCAGGAAATAAAACAAGCCGCGGATGCCGAATTGGTCGATTTATCAGCCCTTTATAAGTATAACGAAGTACAAAGCAATATAGAAGAGGTTGGGGTTGAGGAGAAAGAGACCAAAGGCATCGACAAAAACTTGGAGCGCCTGCGTAAACTCCGCCAGGGAAAAGGGAAATAAATTATGCTTATCTTAATTGCATATATTGTTGTTCTGGTCGCTTTGGGGGTGGTTCTTTATCTGATAATACAGCATCAGGATAAGGAAATAGACAGGCTTTCAAAAGAATTAGAGAAATTAAAAGAAGAATCTAAGGCCCAACAGGCTCCTACACGGGGAGGAAGCCGCGAACAGGAAAACCTCCTTCGTGAAAAAGAAATGCTTCTTGTAAATATTAAGAACGAACTGCAAAAGACTCAAGATGAGGTAATCCGCTTAAGAAACGAGACAAATGAACATGCCATTAAATCCAAAGAGGCATCCGATCAGGTAAAAGGCCTTAAAGACCAGGTCCAACTATTGCAAAAGGAAAAAACAAACTTTGCCGAGAAATTAGCGGTAAATCAAGCCCATTCGCCGAAAGAAACCGAACTGGCAAACAAGCTTACCGCCAGGGAAGATATTATCAAACAGCGGGATCAGGAAATAAAAGAAATTAAGATGAACCTTCTCGATTTGTCCGCCAAAGCAACCGCGAGGGAAGATGAATTGAAGGCAAAAACTGTCGAAATAGAAAACCTTCAATCAAAAATACAACAGCTTAAGGATTCGCAAGCCGATATCTTGGAGAAATCAAATAAAAAAATTAAAGAAGACGATTTAAAAGCTAAAACCGCGGAGATTGAATCCCTGCAAACAAACATAAAACAGCTAAAAGACTCACAGACCGAACTTTTGGAGAAGCTGAACAAAAGTAACTCCGAAATAACCTCTTTAGAGGAAAAATTGAGGCAAGCGGCACTTAGCCAGGCAACTGCTATCAATACCGAAGAAATAAAATCAAAGGTCTCCCTTATGGAATCGGCATTGAGCAATCATGCCAACGCTTCAAAGGAGGTCATCCGAAGGCTCGATGATTACCGTAACAAAATGAAAATGCTTGAAGAAAAATCCAAAGAAAATATAGAGCTTATCTCCCAGCTTGAAAACAATTAAGCTTTATCTAATAGGAGGATCATAATATGTCCTTAGAAAACCTCTCAAAATTGACCGTAGGCGATATCCTGATAAGAAAAGTCCTGACAGTAACCGATAATGAGACCGTCATGGACGCGGCCAAGAAAATGGCGGCCTTAAACGTCGGGGCGATTGTAATAGTTAATAAAGATAAGCAGGTGGTCGGTATTTTTTCCGAGAGGGATAATTTAAATAAGGTCACTTCCTGCGGCAAAAACCCCTCGGAAACTAAAATAACCGAGGTCTTAACTCCGAAGATAGTCACCTTTAAGTCGGATGCGACAGTTTTCGAAGCCCTCAGGATAATGCACGAAATGAATTTCCGCCACGCTCCTGTTGTTGAGAACAAGGCCTTAATCGGCATAATTTCTATAAAAGACATCAATAAAGCCATCTATAATAGTTTATCTAAAATATTGTTTGAATAAAGAGTAAGAGGAAAAGATGAGCGAACCGCCAAAAAAAGTTCTGATAGTTGATGATACAATGCCTAACCGCGAATTGTTAAAAGCTGTCTTAGGAGACACCAATTCGGACTATTCTTTGCTTGAGGCAGACTGCGGAGGTGCTGCCATAGAAACTGTCGGCAAGGAAATGCCCGACATCATACTCTTAGACATTCAAATGCCGGATATAGACGGGTACGAGGTTTGCCGCAGGTTAAAGGCAGATAAAAAATACCGGCATATCCCTGTTCTATTCATAACAGCGCTTACGGCGACCGACGAAAAAGTAAAAGGTTTTGAATGCGGCGCGGAAGATTATATTACCAAACCCATAAATCCGGCCGAGGTCAAAGCCAGAATTAAAGCGCATCTTAACGTCAGAGAAACCGAGCGCCTTAAAACTTTGCAGGATATGATTACCACCTATAATCACAACATGAACCAGCCGCTAATGGTAATTTATACCTATTTGGATATACTGCATTCAAAACTAAGCGACCAAGACATCGGATATAAAGAACTGGCAAAGATAAAAAAAGAGCTCGATAAAATAAACGATATCCTTAAAAAGATCCAAACTTTAGAAAAAGTAAAGACAGTCAATTATGTAGGCGGCGCGGGTATGATAGACTTAGATACAAAATAAAAAGGGCTTTCCAATGCCGAATGATTTAAGAGGAACCGTTTTAATGGTGGATGATGAGCCCGCTCTTTTAGATGCCCTAAAGGAAGCCCTTGAGATTGAAGGGTTTTGCGTACATATTGCAAATAATTTATCTGCCGCAAAATCCGTCATCGAGCAAAGCAAAGCCATAGAGACAATTATCTGCGATCTGTCTCTTCCGAATGAAAACGGCCTGGAGCTTTTAGATTACCTTAAAGAAAAAGGAAGCGTAATCCCTTTTATAATCTTAACCGGCCAAGGAACGGTTGAAACATGCCGCGACGCTTTAAAAAGCGGCGCCTATGATTATATAATGAAGCCGATCGACGACTCCAAAGAACTTATTCGCCTTATCTCGCAGTCGATTGAAAAATTCCGATTAAAAAAGAAAAACATAGAACTTGAATATTACAAGCAGGGTATGTCTTTAGCCAAAGATTTTATGTCGAAAGATTTGATCTCGGTAAATATAGACGCTACCGCTGCCGATGCGGTCGCGAAGATGAGCGAACGAAAAATAAGCTCTATCCTAATTATGGAAGGCGAAAATGCGGTTGGAATATTTACCGAGCGAGACGCCATGAACAGGGTTTTATCAAAGGGGAGTTCGCTTAACCTTCATGAAATCCCGATCAAGGATGTAATGACGAAAACTCTTGTTTTTGCGGATGTGTCCCAACCCTGGCCGGAATTGGTTACCATGATGAAGGAAAAGAAAATAAGGCACGTACCTGTTACCGATAAAGGCAAAGTAGTGGGGATACTTTCTTTGACTAATATGCTGGATCATTACCATCAGGTTTTGGAGATTAAGACAGTTAAGGAAATGATCAATACTTTCCATCATTACATGAACCAGCCTTTGATGGCTTCGTATTCATATATTCACATCCTTTTGATGAAGATTCCCGAGACTGACCAGAACTACCCAAGAATACTTAAAATAAAACAAGAGATTGATCGCGTCAACGAAACCTTAAAAAAGATCCTGGCATTAGGAGACACTGTCGGTAATTTAAAGACTACCGATTATGTCGGTAACGCTAATATGATAGACCTAGGATAAAAGGAAAACATGAACAAACTAAAAGAGTTGATGCGTAAAGACGTATTAAAGATCTCTCAGGACGAGGACATCATAAATGCGGTTAAATTGATGAACGAAAAGAATGTCGGAGCGGCCCTGGTTATCAATAACAATAAAGTAGAGGGGATATTTACCGAGCGTGACATACTTAAAAAAGTCCTTCCTCGATTAGGCGAATCAGGCCTTGAGAAAAAATGCGTAAAGGAGTTCATGACCAAAAATCCCGTAATGGCCTCATCAACCCTTTCTCCTAGCGATGTTGCATCCTTAATGAAAACAAGCCATTTCCGCCATATTCCGGTAGAAGAAAAAGGGGAGGTAATCGGAATATTGTCACAAAGGATACTGATGTGGCACCATCAGGAAGAATTGGAAAAATTAAACGATGAATTAAAAAAGTTGCAGATGCAGCTTATTCATACGGCGCGCATGTCGGCGATGGGGGAGATGTCGGCCGGCGTTGCGCATGAGTTAAATCAGCCTTTAATGGCCTTGTCTGTTCAGATCGAGACTTTCTTTTCCAATCCGATCATTAATTCTGACGATAAGCTCAAAGAGCGGATGCAGAAAATGAAAACTCAGTTCACCCGATTGAATACAATAGTTCGCCGCCTGAACACATTTTCTAAATCAAGAATAGCCTCAAAAGCGGAAGAAAATATTAATACTCCGATAACCGATTCACTCTTTCTTTTCGAGCAGCAGCTTAAGGACCATAATATTCAATTGAAAATGAAGCTTGTTGAGGAGTTGCCGAAAGTAGCGCTTGACCGTTACGAGATACAGGATGTTGTAATCAACTTCCTGTGCAATGCCAAAGACGCCATCGACGATGTTTTCAAACAAGCCGTCGGGGGTGAGATGACCGTTTTCTCTTTGGCTGTCCCGCAAGAGAACTGCCTAGCCGCCGGAATCATCGATAACGGAAAACCTGTGCAAGACGGAACGGAGAAAAAGATCTTCGATATATTTTTCACGACAAAAGGCCCGGAAAAAGGCACCGGCTTAGGCTTAGCCGTATGCTGTAATATCATCAAAGACCACAAGGGAATAATTAATTTTATTAAACTTGATGATAAAAGAAAAATGTTCTATTTTATACTGCCGGTAAACCAGGATGATAATTTATCAGGAGACGATGACCGAAGAAGCAGAATAGAGCTAAAACTAAAAGATTTAAGCCAACAGTTGCTGGCTTAGCAATCGCTTTGGATTATTTCAAAAGAAAGAACTAACGGAGGATTATTATGGCAAAGGTAAATACAGACGGAATCGTGCTTTTAGTTGACGATGAGGAATCCATCCGCGAGGCTTTGGGAGACCTTTTAGAAGCTTGCGGCTATACGACTTACAAAGCGGATTGTTATAAAAGCGCCGTAAAGGAATTATCCGCGCATCCCGACATAGAAACCGTCATCTGCGACCTTAAAATGCCCGGTGAATCAGGGCTGGAAGTACTGAAGCACATAAACGAAAAAGGGTATAATATCCCGCTAATATTCCTTACCGGTTTCGGGACCCTTGAATCCTGCCAGGAAGCGGTAAAAGAAGGGGCCTTTGATTACATCCTTAAGCCCATAGATAACAAAGACCGCATCATATATCCGCTTAACCACGCTATAGAGAAAAAACGCCTGGAGGCCAAGACCGCTGAACTTCAAAGGGAAATAATATCTATGGCCGAGGAGCATCAGGCTATTCTCGATGAACTCTTGGTCGATGCCGAGATGAAAGACAAAGTCCAGGCAAAAATATCAAAAGTATTGGATAAATGGGATACTAAAAGAAAGTAACCGTTATGAAAGACCTTAAAGGAAAAGCCCTAAACCTTTCTAATCTGGCCGCTTATCAAAAAGGCTCGATCGTCAGCCAAGAAGTAATCAAGAAGGACTCGGGAACAGTGTCGGTATTTGCCTTTGATAAAGGAGAGGGCCTAAGCGAGCATACCGCGCCCTTCGACGCGCTTGTTTATATCCTCGACGGACAAGCAACCGTATTTATCGATAAAAAGCCCCATTCTCTTAAGAAGAACGAATTCATAATAATGCCCGCCGGCATCCCGCATTCCCTTAAAGCAGTTAAGAAATTCAAGATGCTTTTGATCTTGATAAGAAAATAATATTTACCGGATCGCTTATTCCGTTATTCTAAGAATCTCACATACAAACACCCATTTTATATCGATATTTCCCGCAATTATGGTATATTGATTGTCATGAAGCATAACCCCTACAACCTTAAGGTATTGTGTCTATTCTCATCCGTATTCTTTCTTTCGATTGCGTGTTCTTTCGCCGATGATAATACATCTTTAGAATATTTCCTAAAAGAAGCCTTGAGCAATAACCCGCGAATAATATCCGCCAAATTCAGCTATGAATCCGCTACTGCCCGTATCCCTCAGGCCGCGAGCCTTACCGATCCGATTATAGAAGTCGAATATGATAAAATCTTCGCCGATAGGATGCTCAGCGGCAATCCGATGAAGACTTTAAGCGTATCCCAGGAAATCTCTTTCCCGACGAAGATTTACCTTAAAGCCAAAATCGCATCAAAGATAGCAAGGATGCAGTACCAAATTTACAAAAATACCGAACAGGAGGTTCTCTCGGAGGTGAAAAAAGCTTACTTTGAGCTTTTCTTCCTAGAGCGCTCAATCGAAATCAATGAAGAAAATAAAGCCCTTCTAAAGCAAATAGCAAGTACCCTAATCTCCAGATACGGGAACGATCTGGCTCAAAACACCGACGTATTAAGGGCTCAGGCCGAAACAACCAAATCCGATGTTGAGATTATTATGCTGGAACAAAAGAAATCAGCTGCCCAAGCCAAGCTTAATACCCTTATTAACCGCGGCCCGGATATAACAATTTCTAATCTGAAAGCCGAAAACCCGATAAGTTTAGATAAAACAATCGACGAATTGTTTGAAGAGGCTAAAAAGAACAATACAGAGCTAAAAGCATATAATTACGCGCTAGAAAAGGGGAAGGCCGCATACAACCTTTCCTTACACGAGTTTTTACCTGATTTCTCTTTAAAATATAAACAAAGTTTTTCCAAAAATGATTTTGTCGATAATTCCTGGGCGGGAATGGTAGGGGTGACAATACCCCTTTGGTTCGCGACAAAACAGGTTTTCGGGGTTAAAGAAATGAAATCCGAGCTGAGTATGCTCAAATCCGACTATAAAGAAAAGGAAAATGAAGTCCTTTTTGAATTGAGGAACGCTTTTTCCCTTTTCGAGTCCAGCAAAAAATTAATTGAGCTTTATGATACTTCTTTAATACCCCAGGCCAGGCAGATATCGGAAACTGCTCTTAAGTCTTATGAGTCGGATAAAACAGGCCTTTCATCGGTTATCGAAATCCAGAAAATGTTTTTAGATTTTAAGCTCGAGCGTTACAAAGCCATTTTGGAATTGCGAATCGCCTATGCCGATTTGGAGAAAATAACCGGCATAAAGCTTAAATAAAAAGGTTCTTTCGAAATGCGCTATTTTTCCTCATTCTGAGTCCGAAGGACGAATAATCTCATCGAGAAAGATATCCTTCGCTTCGCTCAGGATGACGAAATAAGGCATTTTAAAACAATCCAATAAAGCAAATCGGAGATACAATGCGAAACAAATTTATTCTTTTTTCAATCGTCTTTCTTTTAGCCGTCGCTTCTTTTTATTTTATCAGCTGCGGGAATGCAGGCTCCTCCGGGCAATCATCGAAGGTGGAATACAATTGCCCCATGCATCCCGACTTTATATCGGATAAAGCCGGCGATTGCCCGATATGCAATATGCGCCTGGTTAAAATTGACAAGGCAGAGCCTGCAAAGAAGGAAGAACCCGCAATTAAAACAAGCAATGCCGTGACGGAAAGACAGCCCGAAGAGATCTGTCTTTTGCATAAATGCAATATGAAAAATTGCGGTATGAATGTTAAAGTAAGGCTCAAGCCGGGAGAGAGAGTGTCCTGCCCTATTTGCGGGGAATATATTACAACCGAAAGCGGAACCCTGGTCAGAATTGATTCTTCCGAGGAGAAAACTCCCTCAACGAAAAAAGAAAGAAAACTTTTATTTTACCGAAACCCGATGGACCCGACAGTAACTTCGCCCGTAGCGATAAAAGATCCCATGGGTATGGACTATATCCCGGTTTACGATGAAGAGGCAAAAAGCACGGGAGTATCGGTTCAAATCAGCCAAGAGAAGCAGCAATTGATAGGTGTAACAACGGCCGCCGTAGTGAAGAAAATATTGACTAAAAGCATTCTGGCCTCAGGCAAGATAGCTTATGACCCCAATTTGGTTATCGCCCAAGAAGAGTTTATTCAGGCGGTAAAAACCCTTGATAACGTTAAAGATTCTCCCTTAAGCGATGTGATTGAAAGAGCTAAGGCTTTAACCAATGCTTCCCGCCAAAAATTAAAACTGCTTGGCATGAGCGAAGAGCAGATCAGAGAGCTTGAAATAAACCTTTTA
>JADFZM010000019.1 GCA_015232535.1 Candidatus Omnitrophota bacterium | reverse complement strand
CGGGAATTTTGAACATGCCCGCTGGATGGGCCAAAACGGCCGTAATGCCGTTGAGAAAGATTTTTCCTGGGATATTATCGCGGACCATACCTACAAGACCTATACTTGCTTTTAGAAAATAATAAATTTGTTTGCCGAGTAAAATTTATATTGAAATTTCCTCTATGGAAATAACGATGGATACTTTAATTTCCCGCAAAACCCTTTTCGATGATACCGATATTTCCCTTCTGAACTCCGGAAAACATTTCAGCCTCTACGAGAAATTAGGTTCCCATCGCGTGTCCGTTAACGGCGAAGAGGGGGTTTGTTTTGCCGTATGGGCTCCGAACGCTCAATCGGTATCGGTAATGGGTGATTTTAACCTCTGGGATAATCAAAGCAATTTTATGGTAGCAAGGCCGGATAATTCCGGAATTTGGGAGGCTTTTATTCCGGGTGTTAAAAAAGGGGCGATGTATAAATATTTTATTGCTTCGAAATACAATAACTACAAAGTCGAGAAACGCGACCCTTTTTCTTTCTTCTGCGAAGTACCGCCGCAGCGGGCGTCGATTGTCTGGGACTTGGAATACGATTGGCAGGATGCCTTATGGATGGAAGAGCGCAAAAAGAAGAACGCCTTTAATGCGCCTATTTCTATTTATGAAATGCATTTCGGTTCATGGAAAAGGATTGTCCGGGAAAATAACCGCTTTCCCCTTTACAATGAAATGGCGGATAGCCTTATTCGGTATTTAAAGGAAACGGGTTTTACGCACGTAGAGTTTATGCCTTTAACCGCCCATCCTTTGTATGAGTCGTGGGGCTATCAAACCGACGGTTATTTCGCGCCGACTTCCCGCTACGGCACCCCGCAAGACTTGATGCGCCTTATCGACCGCCTGCACCAAAACGATATCGGCGTGATTCTTGACTGGGTTCCGTCGCATTTCCCTCTGGATAAACACGGCCTTTCTTTTTTTGACGGTACATATCTATTCGAGCACGCCGATCCCAAAAAAGGTTTTCATCCCGAATGGAAAAGCGCGATTTTTAATTACGGGCGTAAAGAAGTCGTGGAATTCTTAATAAGCAGCGCTTTATTCTGGCTGGATAAATATCATGCCGACGGTATCAGGGTAGACGGCGGTACTTCGATGCTGTATCTGGATTATTCCAGGAAAAAAGGCGAATGGATCCCAAATCAATACGGCGGGCGGGAAAATCTGGAGGCGGTATCTTTTTTAAAACAATTAAACGAAGCTGTTAATAAAGAATATCCCGATTGCCTGACATTTATCGAGGAAGCGACCGCCTGGCCGAAGCTTTCGCATCCTGTCTTTGATGGGGGGCTCGGCTTCAGCATGAAATGGAATATGGGATGGATGCACGACACGCTGAAATATTTAGCAAAACATCCTGACACGCGCAAGCACCACCATAAGGGTTTGCATTTTAGCTTGTGGTATGCGTTTAACGAAAATTTTATCCTCCCTCTTTCTCACGACGAGGTTGTTCACGCCAAAGGCTCGCTTATTAGAAAGATGCCGGGAGATAATTGGCAGAAGTTTGGAAACCTGAGGCTGCTTTTCGGCTTCATGTTCGCTCATCCCGGGAAAAAGTTGCTATTTATGGGCGGTGAATTCGGACAGTGGGCCGAGTGGAATCAGCATGCAAGCTTGGATTGGCATCTTTTGGATTACCCGCTTCATAAGGGTATGCAGAAGTGGGTTGCTGATTTAAATTTTGTTTATAAAAATCAAAGCGCCTTGCATGAAAAAGATTTCACCTCTGATGGTTTTGAATGGATCGATTACAGCGACTGGCAGCAAAGCGTTATCAGTTTTATTCGAAAAGAAAATAGGCGCGAAGAAGATATCTTGATCGTTTGTAATTTTACTCCCGTTCCTAGGTTTAATTACCGCATCGGTGTCCCGGCGGAGGGATATTGGGGCGAATTATTAAACAGCAATGCTAAAGAATACGGCGGGGAGGGGATGGGAAATATGGGCGGAGTTTCGGCGGAGCAGATTGGTTTCCACGGAAGGCCGTATTCTCTTTCACTAACTTTGCCGCCTCTTTCCGTATTATATTTTAAGCGCCGAGCCAAGAAAGATAGCGAAGCCGATTTCAGCCTTTGAGGTTAAAAGCAAATCCGGCAATGTTTTTCATAATACAACCACTGGGTATCTTCCCTACAAGAACCTAATTATCCGTAGACCCGAAGTTAAAATCAGATATAATAATTGATGTAAAGCTTGGAGCAAAACATCCGCAAAATAAAAATCGCTTAAAGGAGTTTCGTGAGACAAGCAAGATCAAAATCACCGTTTCGTTTTTTTAAAAGTTTCCGCACCCGCTTGACCCTTATCCTTGTCCTTCTAATGCTTTTTATAGGAGCGCTCAGCAATCTTTTGATATACCAATATGCCATAACTGAGCAATTTCAGAGCATACGGCTCAGGCTTAAGGTCATCGCCACAACCGCCTCTTTGATGATCGACGGCGATAAGCTCGGGAAAATCCCTTTAAACCCCGGAGGAGTTGATACATCCGAATTCCGTGATATCTTCGAACAGCTCAAGAGGATCAAGGACGCTAATAAGCCGATCAAATATATTTACACGATGGCGAGAACCGAAAAGCCGGGGATATTGAAGTTTATCGTTGATGCCGATTACGCCAAGGAGAGGCCGAGCGAAAGGAATAACTCTTACCCGGGAACGGAATATGATGCCTCCCGTTTCGCCGCCATGATCGACTCTTTTTATGGGCCGGCCGCGGATGAAAAGATTACCAGAGACCAGTGGGGATACTTTCTATCGGGTTATGCTCCGGTTTACGATAGCCTGGGTAAAATCGTCGCAATATTGGGGATAGACCTTAAGGCCGATGATGTATACGCTATTCAAAAAGGGGTCCATCAAAGAACTATTATGGTATTGATCTTAGGCATTTTTCTCTCTTTTATTCTGGCCTTATTTTTTTCCAAACGTATCACGCGGTCATTGAGTAAACTGGTTGAGGCGACAAGGTATATTTCGAGCGGGGTGCTTTATAAAGTAGATGTGAGCGGGGCAGAGGAAATGCAGCAGTTGGCCAAAGCTTTTAACACTATGGCCGCCAGTTTGGATGAATCCAAAAAAAATCTGTTGAACTATTTTTATCGGGTCGTCCAGTCGCTTATTCGCATATTGGAAGCTAAGGACCCCTATACCCGCGGGCATTCGGAGCGGGTATCCGAATATTCCGAGAAAATCGCCTTAAAGCTGGGTTTCCCTCCGATCAAAGCCGAGCTGATAAAAGAGATCGCTATGCTTCATGATATAGGTAAGCTGGCGATTCACGATGATATCCTTAATAAAAAGGATAAATTAAGCTCCGGAGATTGGGAGCAGATCAAACAGCATCCGGTTATCGGAGAAGACATTCTTAAACCTATCCTGATCACGGAGGAAATGATGTCGATAGTCCGCCAGCACCACGAGAGATACGACGGAAAGGGCTATCCGGACAAGATTGAGGGCAACAATCTTAATATTTATGCTTCTATCGTCTCCGTTGCCGACGCCTATGATGCTATGACCTCGCAACGCGCTTACCGAGATGCTTTAACGAAGGAAGAAGCTGTCGGGGAAATGTTGAAAAACAGAGGCAGCCAATTCAGCCCCGAGGTTGTTGACATATTGATAAAAATATTGAATGAAGAAAATTCACAAAATTCGGGGACGCATACCTAATTAAAGAATAGTTAAAGGCCGCAAGGCTTCGTCACAAGGTATCATGGAAGTTGTGGCTTGTCTAAGGAGGCTCGAGACATAAAAGGTTAATTAGGCCCGTGCCTCTGGTGTCATTAAGGTAATATTAATGGATATCTCACAATCAATCGGGGTTTTATTCGGAAGCTCCTGGGCCTCGGGGATTAATCTTTATATGACCGTGGCTTTTTTAGGCATTGCCCAGCGTATGCATTGGATCAGCCTGCCCGGGGATATGCAGAATTTGGCGCATCCTTTGGTTATAGCCGGGGCGATTGTCCTTTATGCGATTGAGTTTGTTGCGGATAAAGTCCCGGTTGTCGACCATCTGTGGGATTCGGTTCATACTATAATCCGTCCGGCGGCCGGAGCGGCTTTAGGATATATGGCAATGACTGAAATGGGGCCGGTCGTTCAGACTCTAACGGCGCTTACAACGGGAGGGATAGCCGCCTCTTCGCATTTGACTAAGGCCACAACAAGGGTTACGGTCAATTCGACGCTTGTTCCGGGAGCGAATATCGGGGCAAGCGTTGCCGAAGACGCCTCGGTCGCGGGTATGATGTACATGATCCTTAAGCATCCGGTGATTGCCGGGATTATCGTGATCGGGTTTGTTATTTTTGCGGTATGGTTTCTAAAAAAGATGTTTCATTTGATGCGAAAAGTTTTTTCGGCTTTCTTTTTAAGGGATAAGGCTTCTTCTGCCCGGAGCAATACCGCCTAAAAACCGATAAAAAAGGGTATTAAATATGGCATCGTTTATCACCGCAGTAAAGAACATGGTTTTCAAAATAGTGAATGCCTTAATAGGGAAGACAGCTATCTTCATTATTATCTTCGGATGGTTTTTGGCTATCACCGGTATTATTTTTCTGGCACAGCCCGAGAAGGCCAGAAAAAAGATCCTGGTCCATGGTTTCGGTATAGTTAAAGGCATTATGTTCTTTGCGATCATTTATGTGGCCTTGCTTTTGATTTCAGCCTCGGGAAAAATAAGCAACGGATTAATCGGTACGCTGCTATGGCTTTCAGCTTTTATCTTGATTTTCTTGTATTTTGTTTTGAAGAAAAAGGTTTTTATATTTTTATCCGAAAAGTTTACCTTGATCCCTATAAACGCTTTAAAAATATATGCTTTTATTCAAATAGTTGTCGGAACTCTTATGATAATGCTTCATAAGCGGATTTGGTGAAACTCGAAAATTCGGGGACACGGGCTCCCCTTACTAAAAGAAAGGAGATACAATGTCAATATTGAAAATTATTTTGGCTATTTTTCTTCCTCCGGTAGCTGTTTTTATGCAGGTAGGCGCTACAAAGCACTTCTGGATAAACATTGTTCTGGTTTTTTTGTTTTTTGTGCCGAGCGTTATCCATGCGCTTTGGGTGGTTATAACTAATCAAAAAGCATAAACATTTTTTTATTAAACGCATTTCTTTTGAGGGAAACAAGCCTGGTTTTAGGACCGGGCTTGTTTTTTTTATCCACCTACGCATAAAAACACATCTTTAGCGGTGGATGAATGCGGAAAGCTTTGTGTTTCTGCTTCGGGGATGTCGCCAATATTGCAAGGATAGGTGGATAGATACCCCGCAAAGCGGGGTCTATTAGGAGGCACCACGGTTTTAGCCGTGGGCTCCAATGATTTGTAAGCAAAAAGCCTTAGACTCGACTAAACCATGAAAGATAAAACCAATATTAATTTTACTAAACACAAGGAGAAGAGAATGAGAGTATCAATTACAACGGCAATTTTAGCAATAGCATTATTATGGGCGGGGGATTCTTATGCCTGTTCCAGTTGCGGATGTCAGGCTGGGAAATCCGAAGGGATGCATAAACATCAAGATGCGGCAAAAGGCCAAAGCGATATAATCAAAGGGGCCGAAGGAACAGCTGCATCAGCCGCTATTCCCCAACTGAAGGCAGTTAGTGTAAATGCCGGAAACAAGATTTGCCCGATCATGAAAGTTAAAGTTTCGGAAGAAAACTCTGTTAAAGTAGATTACAAGGGAAAGATATATAATCTCTGTTGCGGATCCTGCGAGAAGGCTTTTTTAAAAGATCCGGAAGCGGCGATTAAAATTCTTAACGAGTTAGAAAAACCGATTGCGGAATCCCTGCAGAAATAGTCAAAGGGCATTACGATCTAAGATTATTTCTGTTCTGAAGCTATTTTTGCATTTATCCGGTAAGGGTGTTATACTTCACAGCATCAAGGATAAATTTAAAGAAAAGCTTTATAAAGGAGTTTTGCGATGAGAAATAACCTGATTTATTCAAGTTTAATGCTGATAGTTTTAATTTCCCTTATGCTTTCTTTGCCGGCTGTTGGCTTTGCTGTTGGCTTGGAACCCGGAGAAGTAAGGCTGAGCCTGATTTCAAGCATATCAACCTTGAATAAGTGCGGCAACAGCGATGTTTTCGATATGAAGCTCGAAGGCAACACTCTTTTTACCGGAGGGGCCGGGGGATGTCAGTCGGGAGGTTCTACCGTTTATGATGTTTCCGATCCGTCAAATTTGGTCAAGCTCTACGAAATTGATGCTTACCCCAAACATTTGGGCATCGAAGTCAGAGACGGCGTATATTACGCGGCTACAGAACAAGGTTTGTTTTCTTATAAACTCTCCGGAAGCAGCGCTGTTTTTATGGATAATCTTTTTGTTGAAGGAGAAGGTTATGATATTGAATTAGTGGGTAATATCGCTTATTACATAAGTAATAAAACGCAGGGGCATATGTTCAACCTCTCCGGAATCCTAACTTCGGTAGATATCACTGACCCGACATATATGAGGGAAATAGGGAATATTGTTTTTAACGATTATCCTATCGGAGCCCATCCTCCTTATCCGACGAATGTTTTAGTAAACGGTAATTATGTATATGTCGGGAAAGAGGGGTTTTTATCTGTCGATGTAAGGAATCCGGGAGAAATGTCCATATCCGGAAGAAATGATATTAAAAAACGAGGCGGCCCAAGCCTTCACCGCCAGGATGATATGCAGATATCAGGAGATAGAAGGGTTTTTAAGGCTCACCGGCAATACGGTATTTTTGTCTTTTTCGTGGATAATACCATTCCTACGAAGCCCACTCTTGAGACGATAATTGATTCCCGGACTCTTGCCTTGGGCGGGAACATTGCCTTCAGGGTTGAGGGAAACAAGATGTTTGTTGTTACAGCGGCCGATAGGCAATTTAAAGTCCTCGATGTATCCGACGTTAATAATCCGGTTATTTTGGCAATCGCGACTGTTGACGGGCAAACAAATTCTACCGTCGAGATTGAGATCGACAATATTCGCAAGCTGGCCTTTGTCAGCACTAAAGGTTATATAAGCGTATTTGATATCAGCCGGTTCCTTCCTTAATAAGAAATTAAATAGTTATCTCGAGCCCCGCATAAGCGGGGCTTTTTTTTGGCAATCTTAAATTATTAGTCTGTTTATTAATTTGATGTTAAAATACTACTCTGTGTTCGGGGAAAAATAGTAAACGGAAAGGAGAGCCTTGTGGAATATATTTGTCCAATATGTAATAATATGAGCCATGATTTATCTTCTTATCTCGATCATGGGGATACGCATG
The DNA here is from genome assembly GCA_015232535.1 of Candidatus Omnitrophota bacterium. Taxonomy (GTDB): domain Bacteria; phylum Omnitrophota; class Gorgyraeia; order Zapsychrales; family Zapsychraceae; genus JADFZM01. The sequence goes on along the minus strand of JADFZM010000019.1, from coordinate 16,322 downwards.
TTGTGGATCTGATTAAAAATGAGCATCCGGGATGGAAGGAGAAGAACGGCCTTTGCCCGAAATGCCTGGATTATTACCGTTCAGAGATAAAAGGCGGCCATTTAAAGGATGCGGCGAGCACCTTGCGCCATCAAAAAGACAAAATTATTTGGCAATTTATAAGCGGGAAAAGAATCATTATCTGGATTGCTATTGCCTTGCTAGTAATTACCGCAATCCTTTATTTTCAATCCGTTAAATAATATTATTTAATTTGGACGTTAAGGTTAGGGGTTTTGGGGAATGAAGAGCAAAGTTTATTTTGTGCCGGTCAAAGACGCGGATGACATAAAGAGAGTTTCCGAGCGGTTAAAAGCCTTGCTTGCCTCAAGCGGGGTTATGGATTTTATCCGCGAGGAGGATAAAATCGCGGTAAAAGCCCATTTCGGCGAAGAAGGGAATACGGGTTATGTCCGGGCCGAGTATGCGGGTGTTATCTGCCGGGATATAATTTCCAGGGGTGCGAAGCCTTTTTTGTCGGATACTAATACTCTTTACAAAGGCAAAAGGACTAATCCTAAAGACCATCTGGATTTGGCCAAATCCCACGGGTTTACTAAAGAAATCACCGGCTGCAAGGTCATAATCCCCGATGATACGAATAAAGAAGACACACTTGATGTGCCTGTAAACGGGAAGCTGGTCAAAACTGCTAAACTCGCCCGGATTTTTGTCGAGGCCGACGGAATAGTCGCTATCAATCATTTCAAAGGGCATATGTTAAGCGGTTTTGGCGGGGCGATAAAGAATATCGCTATGGGCTGCGCGATGCGAGAGGGAAAAATGATGCAGCATTGCGATGTCTGCCCGGAAGTGAACGAAGAGAATTGTATCGGCTGCGGGGAATGTGTGAAGATCTGCCCGGCGAATGCGATAATTATTGTAAGTCAAAAAGCGAATGTTGACGGGAAAAAGTGTATCGGGTGTGGGAATTGTGCCGCTGTTTGCCCTACCTGGGCGATGTTTGTCTTCTCTTCGTCCGGAGAATCCGTGCAGAAAAAAATGGTCGAATACGCTTATGCCGCGCTTAAGGGCAAAGCAAAAAAGCGGGCATTTATCAATTTCGCGGTCAAAATTAACAAAGAATGCGATTGCTGGGGAATGGAAAACCCCCGTATCGGCCCGGACATCGGTATCTTAGCTTCCAGCGACCCTGTTTCCGTGGACCGTGCTTGTTTTGACCTGGTCATGAAAACCTGCGGCAAAAATATTTTTAAAGAAGCTCATCCTGAACAAAATAGCCAAATCCAGCTCAATTATGCTAAAGCGCTCGGCCTGGGTTCCCTCGAATATGAGCTGCTCGAAGCTTGACAACCCCTATTATTTTATTTGCCCTTTTAGTGTGGAAGTGATAAAATTCTGCCCGCATTATTATGGGATATTGGTAAAAGTATTTTTCAGAACGGAGGAGGGACATGCAAGAGACTTTTGACAAGGTTTCGGTGTATCTTATCCAGTACGGGATGAATATAATCGCGGCTATCCTGATTTTTGTTATCGGGAAATGGGTCGCGAAAATCGCCACGAACCTTTTAGAAAAGGTCATGATTAATGCCAAAATCGAACAGACGATAGCCACCTTTACCAAGAATATCGTTTACTACGGCATATTGGTTTTTGTCGGGATTGCCGCTTTAAATAAAATCGGAGTCGAGACAAATTCGTTTTTGGCGGTTATCGGTGCCGCCGGTTTAGCGGTCGGCTTGGCTTTGCAGGGATCTCTTTCAAACTTTGCCGCCGGTGTCATGATGATTCTTTTCCAGCCTTTTCGCCTGGGAGATTATGTTGAGGCGGGCGGAGCGGAAGGGACAGTTCAAGAGATACAGATATTCTCGACGATAATTATTAATAAGGATAACAAGAAAATAATTGTTCCCAACGCGAAAATAACCGGGGACAAAATTACCGTATATCCGAAGAAGTAGAATTTCACCCCGCGCGAAGATGTAGGGCGCGGGTGTTCGTTAATAGTTTACACGCCGAGCTAAGAGGAAGTGCTCGGGTGTTCGTTAATGACTTACACGCCGAGATTGAGAGCTAGTGTTCGGGTGTTCGTTAATAGTTTACACGCCGAGCTAAGAGGAAGTGCTCGGGTGTTCTTTAATAGTTTACACGCCGAGCTAAGAGGAAGTGTTCGGGTGTTCGTTAATAGTTTACACGCCGAGCTAAGAGGAAGTGTTCGGGTGTTCGTTAATAGTTTACACGCCGAGCTAAGAGGAAGTGCTCGGGTGTTCATTAATGACTTACACGCCGAGCTAAGAGGAAGTGTTCGGGTGTTCGTTGGAATAATTTACACCCCGCGCGAAGATGTAGGGCGCGGGTGTTCACTAACTGTGAAGGAGGAGAAAATGGCGGAAATATTACAGGAAAAATGGATGAGGGCTGTTGCAGTTACGACAACAATTTTAGCGGTATTAACCTCTATTGCCGCTTCGCGTTCGGCTTATTGCGTCGCGCAGTCGCAGATCTTAACGGCGAAAGAAGGAAGCAGCTGGGCTTACTATCAGGCGAAGAGCATAAAACAAAACCTGGCCGAGACACAGCGCAAGGCTTTTGAGGTCGATCTTATCGACAGTGTCGGAGAGCGCCTAACCCGCTTGACCGAAGAGCTTAATCAGTATCAGTCGGAAATTTACCGTTATGAGAAAGAAAAGGCGGATATAAAAAAACAGGCGGAGGATTACGGCAAAGAGAACGCTATAAACGGCAGAAAAGGCAATCAGTTCTCCTTAGCCGTTGTCTTCTTCCAAATCGGTATCATGCTTTCTTCGGTCGCCGCACTTCTTAAGCGAAAAGAAATGTGGATAGTCGGAATGATCTTCGGGATTATTGCGACCGTTTATTTGGCAAACGGGCTTTTCTTATTCTTTTAACCTAAATTTCCTGCCTGAGGAGAGGATTCCCTCGGGCAGGATATTTTGCCCTTAATTAAGGCATTCAACTTTTTAAAAAAACTTCGGATAAAAGTTCCGCACATTAATTATTTTTATGAATATACTGCAAATTGCCCTCTTTTTTGTTTATTTCTTTTCTGTTTTAATTGCCGGGATAGCTGTTTATCGGTTTTTGAATAAAGAAAATAGCGACTTTATAAATAGGGCTGTTTATGTCGGGGAATCGTTTTTATTGGGAAGTATTTGTCTAATCGGAGCGATGCTATTTTTATCATCTTTGGGGTTATATGTTAAGAGCGTATTATGGGGCGTGGTAATCTCAAGCTATTTTCTTCTTTTTAGTAATAAAATCCGGCAGGATGTTTACAACAATGTTATAAAAGGTTTTAAGCCGGCGGGATGTTCCCTTGTTTTTTTGATTATCATCGCTTTTTTCTTTTTCCGTAACTGCTATTTTCTTTTAGATGTAGACTCGCATTCAATGTACTTATTCGCTCAGAAACTATGGCTTTCGCATAAATCGAGCTTCATCGGCAATGCCGGGCATGATGCCCGGATATTTGTCCCGCATTTTAATGCTGTTCCGTATTCTCTCGGTATTGCCTTATTTCCGAAAGAAACGTTGTTTCCCCAATTAATAAATTTCTCTTGGAGTTTTATTGCCCTATTGCTTTTATACGGATATGCCCGGTTCCGTTTGAGCGCGGTACACGCTTTGGCCGCGGTCCTATTTGTTTTATTAAACAGGCATTTTTTGTATTCGGGTATGAATACCTGCTGCGTAATTAATAGCGCTATAATCTGTTTTTTGTTTGCTATTGCTTACTGTTTCTGGGAGGCGCGGGAGAGACAGTCGCCTTTTCGTTTCTTTATCGCGATAATATTCCTTGTCCAATTGATGGGTAACAAGTATCAGATGGTTTATATAAGCATTGCTTTCCTGATTTTAGGAGCCTTGATACAGAGGAAACTGGACATAAAGAAAATCTTCTGCTGTAAAAGGTTATTATTCTTATTCTTTTGTGTTTTTACCGCCTGTTTCTGGTATTTGAGAAATTACATTGTCACCGGCGATCCGGTTTTCCCCATTCTGGCCGGCAAGTTTAATTCTTTAAATTGGGCGGAGGGGATGTCTCGACATGCAATGGCGATCTGGGGCGGGAATTTAGATTTGCCGAAAATCTTGAAATTTTTTAATTATTTGTGTGTTTGGCCGGGAATAATCCCCTTAAAGTATGTAGCTGTAGGGACAATAGTATTTCCTTTGGCGATCTTGGTATTAACCTTAAAAAACAATTTAAACAATCGCTTGGCCGCGGAGGTTTCTTATTGGCTGTTTATGTCGGTTGTTTATGTAATTGCTTTATGCATGGCGATGTTTGTTGACCCAAGGCATTACGGGTACGGCGCGGCTATATTCTCCTTTGCTACAGTCCTCTTTATTGATTTTATTCTCAAAACGATATTTAACTTAAACAAGAAAGTAATTATGCTTTTGTTGATTATTGTTTCGCTTCTTCCTCACGGCCTCATATATGAGAGTGAAGGCCAGTATAGATTGCCGAGCTTCAAAGATAATTTAGGCGTTATATTAAACAAGGTTCACCTTAGGGATGTTTTGGCGCGCGATTTCAAGAAAGTTATCATTGCTTCAGAAGGGTTTGAGGCGAATAAGGAAATAGCTCTCGAAAGCGCTTGGTACGCGAAGCCCGGAGGGATATTTTATTCGATGTTTTTGCTTCCGGAAAGGCCGATAATAGGATTATGGGTTTCATCAATAGTAAAATGGGAATCGTATACGGATAAAGACAAAATCGTCAAAGATATCAATGATTTTGGGATAAAGTCGCTGATGAAAATTGAGGGTAACAAGCTGATCTTTATCAGTCCAGAAGAATATGCCGAGGAAGCAATGACATATGACCTTTATCCTAAGAGCACCCGTTATGATTATGGTTTTCCCGCGGAGTTGTCGTCCGTTGAATAAGTTAATATTGTTATTGGTATAAAAAAAGGATATAATCCTTTCTGTGAATTTTGATATTATTTTAAGCGAAATGGCCTTTAATTGTTAGATTAAGATAGGAGGTTATAAATGGACTGGGGAATGGAAAACAGGCTTAAACAGTTAATGCCACACGGCAAATGTTTTTTTATGCCGATAGACCACGGATATTTTCAGGGGCCGACGCGCTCTTTGGAAAAACCCGGGGAGACAATAAAGCCGCTTCTGCCTTATTTCGACGCGCTTTTTTGCACGCGCGGGGTTTTGCGCTCGGCTATAGATACGGCAATCGATAAACCGATAATCCTCAGGGTCTCGGGTTGTACGAGCATGGTCGGAAAAGACCTGGCTAATGAGGAGTTGACCACCTCTGTTGAAGAAGTTATCAGGGTAAATGCCGCGGCGGTCGGGATTTCGGTTTTTATCGGCAGCGATTATGAAAAAGAAACTTTGAAGAATTTATCGGCTATGGTAAATGAATGCGAGCGTTACGGTATTCCGGTCATGGCCGTTACTGCCGTCGGAAAAGAAATGGAAAAGCGCGAGGCGCGTTATTTGGGCCTTTGCTGCCGTATAGCAGCGGAATTGGGAGCGCGGGTGGTTAAAACATATTGGTGCGAAAAAGATTTCGATAAAGTTGTATCGGGGTGCCCGGTTCCGGTCATCATGGCCGGCGGCCCGAAATGCGAAACCGAATTAGAGGTTTTGGAATTTGTGCACGACGGGATGCAAAAAGGCGCGGTCGGCCTGAATTTGGGGCGCAATGTATGGCAAAGCCCGCATCCCGTTGCGATTGCCAAGGCCCTCAATGCGATCGTTCATAAAAATGCTTCACTCAAGGAAGCAAGCGAAATACTGGTTAAGGCTAAAGAAATCAAGAAATAAGAGAACAGGCTGATACCATACATGCTAATTGCCAGATATTATAATAATAAAGACATACGCCTGGAGGAAATGCCCGTCCCTAAAATCGGCGAGGGGGAGATCCTGGTCAAGGTCAAAGCGAGCGGTATTTGCGGCACCGACGTGATGGAATGGTACCGGATAAAAAAAGGCCCGCGCATCCTCGGCCATGAAATCGCCGGTGATATAGTTGAATCAAAATCCGGGAAATATAAAAAAGGCGACAGGGTTTTTGTGAGCCATCATGTTCCTTGCAACAAATGTAAATATTGCCTGGAGGGGAATCATACTGCCTGTGATACTTTACATCAGGGGAATTATGACCCCGGCGGGTACAGCGAATTTATCCGCGTCCCGAAGATAAATGTCGATTACGGAGTCTATGTCCTCCCTAAAACGGTCTCTTACGAGGAAGGGACAATGATCGAGCCTTTGGCGTGCGCGGTAAGGGCGCTAAGGCTGATACATGTTAAGAAAAACCAAAAGGTTTTGATCCTAGGATGCGGCATTTCCGGCATACTGAACATTCAGCTCGCGAAATTAAAGGGGGCCCGGGTTATCGTAACCGATATTAATGAATACCGCTTAAAAAAGGCCGGGGAATTCGGCGCGGATGAGGTCATTGATGCTAGAAGCGATTTTAATATCAAAGCCGATAGAGTGATTATTTCAACCGGCGCTTTTAAGGCTGTTGAGCAGGCGTTTAAATGTGTCGACAAAAAAGGAGTAATTTTACTTTTTGCAATTCCCGATAAAGATATTCCTCTTCCTATACCGGATTTCTGGCGGAATGAATTGACGGTTACCTCATCATACGGCGCGGCGCCGGAAGACCTGCAAGAAGCCCTTTCGCTTATTGCCGAAAAAAAGGTTGATGTTAAAGGCGCGATTACGCATAAACTGCCGTTAAAGGATATACAGGAAGGTTTTAGGATAGTTGTCGAGGGCAAAGAATCGCTTAAGGTTGTCTTATTGTCATCCTGAGTCATGGGAGCTACGAAGCCTGCTTGACCGGCCTACCGTCATGCATGCGGCAGGCAGGGATCTACTTCGAGATCCTTCACTCGCTTTGCTCGTTCAGGACGACAAAATGCTTCGGATTCTTCCCCGGCCATGGCGGGGTCAGAATGACGTATATATGTTGGTAAATTGTTATATTAAGAAGCTATGCGGCAATTTGATAAAATCAAGCAGTTAATAGAAGAAGGCATAAGCCGCTATAATATTTTAGAGAAAGAAGACCGTATCCTAGCGGCTATATCCGGCGGTAAAGACAGCCTGACCATGCTTTATGCTTTATCGATACTGCAAAAGAAAGCGGCCTTTCCTTTTGAGGTTGTCGCGATAAATATAAAGACGGATTTTCACTGCGGCTCGTGCATGCACAGTCAAATTTTGGTTGATATTTTCGAAAGCCTCGGCTTGAAATATTATTTTAAGGAAATAAAGGTCTTGGATGAGAAGAAAACGACGAGCTGTTTCTGGTGCTCGTGGAACCGACGCAAATGCCTTTTTGAAACAGCGGAAGATTTGGGTTGCAATAAAGTCGCTTTAGGGCATCACAAAGACGATATTGTCGAGACCATTCTCCTCAATCTTTTTTATAAAGGCGAGGTTGCGGCTATGAAGCCTAGCCAGGAATTGTTCGGCGGAAAAATAAAGCTTATCCGCCCGCTTTGCCTGGTCGAGGAACAGAGGATAATCGAATTCGCGAATGAAAACAATTTTCCTAAGCAATTATGCCGCTGCCCTTTCGGAGCCGCTTCAAAACGAAAAGAAATGAAAACGATCATTAAGGAATTCTCAGAAGCTTTTCCGGAGATTGATATCCGGCAGAATATTTTTAATAGTGTAAGTGACGGTAATTTGTTAAGCGGTACGGTTGAATCGGATCTCGGATGTTTAGTCGGCGGCAAGCGGTAAAATTATCAGTAAAAAAATATTTTGCGCCCGTAGCGTAACGGATAGCGCAGTGGCCTCCGGAGCCATACGTGGCCGTTCAATTCGGCTCGGGCGCACCAATTTTCTGTTCGATGTAAAGTCTGCCTGTAAACATTGTTTGTAGGTGAAATAAGACCTTGCATTTAGGTTAATTATTGATATAATCTTTTTGTGTTTGATTAAAGAGGATTTTTTGTTTCCACGCCACGGTTTAAAAATCCTTTCAAAACCCCAAAAGCACCAAAAAAATTAATATTTTAATTCTTTTTATTTAACCTTTTAATAGGAGATTAAAATGTTCTGTCATGCCCAAAAAACACGCCCGGCAATCCTTTTTAAAACAATTGTGATGTTTGCTAATTTAACTTTTGCCTTTTCTTCGCTAGTTCCTCCGGCGGCATATTCTTCTTCGGTCGCGAACACGCCTTTTAACCTTCCCGAGCCGGGAGCGCTTATTGCTCAGAGCGCTTATTTTACCCCGACTTTGATCGAGGGAGTGAAGCTGGATACGGGTAATCCTTTAAGGTTTGAGTTTGTGGTCAATAAAGGGGACGCAAACCTTCAGGGAGATGAGTTCAAGCAAGAAACTACAAACCTTATTAAATATTTTCTGGCCGCTTTGACCGTTCCCGAGGAGCAGATGTGGGTCAACCTTTCTCCGTATGAAAAAGACAGGATCATTCCCGAGGGATTCGGGAAGACCCGCATGGGAAGCGACCTTTTGGGCCAGGACTATATCCTAAAACAACTCAGCGCCTCTTTAGTTTACCCCGAGAATTCATCGGGCGAAAGTTTTTGGAACAGGGTTTACGCGAAACTAAATAAAGATTTTAAGGGAGCGGAATTATCATCCGATACCTTTAGCCGCATATGGATTGTTCCGGATAAATCCGTAGTTTACGAGGATACTGCTTCCGCGTTTATCGTCGACAGTCATCTTAAGGTAATGATGGAAGAAGATTATGTCGCTCTTGAAAAAAGCCTGCAAAACAAACAAAGTGCTTTGGCCGGCTCTGCCCGGGCAGATTTAAGGAAAATAAACGAAGTTACCTCCCGCGCTATCAAAGAAGTCCTTATTCCTGAAATAGAGAAAGAAGTGAATAACGGAAGCAATTTCGCAAAATTACGCCAAATATACAATTCGATGATCCTAGCTGTTTGGTATAAAGAAAATTTTAAAAAGAGCCTTTTAGGTAAAGTGTATCTTGATAAAAATAAGTCAAAGGGTATCGAAACGGGCGATAAAGAGGCAAATCAGCGGATCTATGATCAATACCTCGAGGCTTTTGAAAAAGGGATCTACAACTATATTAAGGAAGATTATGATTCCTCAACCGGCTCGGTAGTCCCCCGCAAGTATTTCTCCGGTGGTACCGCTTTGGCCGCTACTTCCCGCGTAAAACGATCAATAACTCCTTCGGATGTCGCTGCGGGGCGCATTTCATCGGCGGACAAAGCTATGCTGAACGACAAAATTCAGGATAACCCGAAGAGGGTCATTGTTGTTTCTGATCTTCTTGAGAATGCGACTGATAAAACCTTATCGCGAGCGGCAATTATAACATCTCAGGATAACGCCATGTTAAGTTACCGAAAAGACAGCCGATTGGCCGGAGGCAATGTCCGCGAAGCATATTCGGATGTTTTAAACGATAGAGTTATAGGGATATTGGAAAAATTAGCGCCTTTGACCGAAAAGCTGGAATCTCTGCGCCTCAAAAGAGAGACATCTTTTATCGAAAGGCAGGAAAAGGGAATCAAGCTGAACTTTTTATCCGAAACAAACCCGGATGGTTCCGATGCTTATATATCCGGAACAAATATTAAAGTAAAAGACGCGCGTAGCGGTAATTTTGAAGGGGCATCCGTTCCGGAGGACCTACAAAGGCAATGGATACAATTGACGGGACCGGCGGCGAAATCCCCGCAGGATAAGACCGGTTTAAGCGATGAGGAATCAAGATTGGCGGATTTGCGCAATGTTGTCCATGCTTTGTTAAGCGGGGCGGACGGCATGATGTTCGACGGAGAAGACGCCTTAGGCCAGCTGGATACCATGTCTTTGGATAATATCCGGGCGCTTGTTACGGCTTATAAAAAAGACCCCACCTTCTGGCAGGTTGCCGAGAAAATGGTGCAGGAAGATTATATAAAAAAGGGAAAGAAGCCGGCCGACTGGAATTGGCGGGAATTGCTGGAGAAGAATTTCACGACAAGGATTTACCGTGTACGAGGAGTCCATCTCGATGACAGGCATATTAAGTTTACAAAATCTAACAGCGAGAAAGTTTCCGTGTCAGCAACAATTGCCGATATGACCGCTTATCTGGTCAATGCCGGCCCTGTTCTGATGGAGCAGGGTTCAACGCCGACTTTGTACCTTCCTAAATTGCAGACTGCGGAAGAAGCGGCCTTTATGGCGGAGGTTATTGACGGGGTAGAAGACAATATGGGCTGGACGAGGGGGACCGTCAAGGTTTTCGTTTTGATCGAACAGCTTGAGGAGACATTCCAGCTGATGGAAATAAGGGCGGCATTAGGCAAGCATTTCGTAGGGTTTAACACCGGACGCTGGGACTATATCGCGGATGTGGTAAAGCAGAACATGTGGGACAATAAATGGATCCCGCCGAATTTCAAGGAAATGGTCATGACCTATCCTTTTATGTGGAATTATGAAGGACGGGTCGTGCGCGCGGTAAATACTCCCGATAAAAACGGCAACTCCGTTTTATGGATAGGCGGGATGGAGCCGCAAATCCCGGTTGTGAAAGGGACAATTTCGGCGGCGGATAAGGAAGCGGCTATCGAAAACGCCATGCAGATCGCCGAGAAATCAAAATTGCGCGAATTAAGAAGAGGCGCGAGCGGTACCTGGGTCGCACATCCTGGCATGGTCGAGCGGTTAAGAAAAGTTTATGAAACAAACCTCTTTCAAGTTACCGGAAAAGTAAATCAATTGGCTTTAACCGTAAATATGGAAGGAGAACAGATCGATCAGCTTAATTACGGTCAATCTGCGGCTGATGCCTTAACTGAATTAAAAGCCGGAGCGCGAGACATCGCTGAGCTTCGTTTCTTGGTCAGCGTCGGCATACAGTATGTTAATGCTTACCTTACCGGGCGGGCGGCAGCGGCTTTAAAAGGCGCTGACCTTTTTCCTGATCCGTTAAGGCTTTTTATTATGGAAGATATGGCGACCGGAGAAGGCCGCACAAAGCTTAGCCGAAAATGGGGCAAGGCTGGGGCGGAGATAACTGTTGTTACCGAGGATGATCAAAAGCAATTAGGGCTTAAAGACGGTGATAAATTTTCGCTTGATTTGATCAGGCGGGTTGTTGCCCAGGAATATGACAAATTACAGGCGGCTCCGGATGATATTGTTTTCGCTTCATCCAAAACGACGGAACTTCCTATCGCCCGGATTGTGGTTGAAAAATTCGTCACGAGCGATATCGACTTACCTTGGTTAATAGATTTGGCTAACGCGGCCTTAGGCGAGACTGACCTGGCAAAAGCAACGGCTAAAATAGACGAATATATCCGTGTTTATAAAGAATCCGGCGGATTGATCCGTTTGACTCAAAATCCGCTCTTTGCCGACGCGGCTATGCTCAGTTCGGCGGTTAAAAAGGAAGTAGAAGGAATCCGCGATTGGATGAATTCTTCCCGGTTCTCCAGAATAGCAAAAAACCGCAATTGGACTGCTCAGGATGTTTATGAGACGAGTCGCGAGTATGGGGCGGGAAGATTCTCTAATGATATGGCCGATAAGCTTTATCGGATGATGCTCTTAAAGCGTCAGGAAGGAAGTTACGTTCCCACCGGTGGGGTTATGGATGGGCCGATGGCGTCGATGATGGCCGAAGCCGGCATAACCGCTTTATATTTGAGCGGCTGGCAGACTTCGCACCATCGAGGGCGGCCCGATTTGGCTCGTTATCCTTTTGATGCCGTCCCTAAAGTCGTAGCGGAGATTTATGAATATTTAAGGATGAAGAATGACAATCAGGCGATGGTCTTTAATAAGTTGTCCGACAGGATTGATGAAATATTAAGCAGGATGTTCGCGAACCTTAGCACTTTAAAAGGAGCTAAATCAACGCAGGGGCTGAAGGAATTGAAGGAGGATTATACCCGGCAACTTTTAAATGCGGTTATGGCAGGAAAAGATGCGATAACCGGGCATGAATTCATAAATATTTTTCGTTTTGACGAAAGAAAAGAGGAGAAGTTTTTCTCTATATTTACCCCGATAATAGATGAAGCTTTTAGGGGCAGAAAGACTCTTGAGGCGCAAAAAAGGCAGGCCCTTAAAGACGAGCTTTTCGAGGGGCTAAGGCTAAGGTTAACCGATTACCTTCTTCCGATATTTGCCGACGGGGATACGGGCCATGCGGCGGTTGAGAAAATGATCGATGAGTTTGTTAAAGCCGGAGCGGCAGCGATCCATTTAGAGGACCAAAGGCACGGCTCTAAAAAATGCGGGCACATGGAAGGCAAGGTCCTTACTTCGGTCCGAGAGCACTACAGTGTTTTGATGGAAGCCAGAAAAGCGGCTGATTTGCTTCGCTCGAATATAATGATCGTCGGTAGAACCGATGCCGATGCTGCAAAATTACTGGCCACTAACGAGGATGAACGCGACCAGTACTTTATTCTGGGGACTTCAAATAAAAGAATTTGGAGCTTAAGGCGGGTTATTAATCTGGCTCGCCGTGAGACATCTCAGGGAAAAAGAGTCTTTACTCCGAAGACCGACGAGCAATTGCTGGAAGAGCTTAGGGCTGATTTTCCCGATATAGCATCCGCGATTGAATATGTCTGGAAAATAAGAGGGGAGACGGAAGGAAAGGCCCTTGATTACATGGCTTTATTAGTAGACCCTAGGACAAAAAAAGAGGTTGCCAGCGTCCAGGAAATATGGGATGAGCGCGAGAAAATAGAGCTTGGAGAAAGCACCTTAACCCTGGGGACAGAGCTTTCATTTGCAGCTGCGACAAATACTATCACGGTCGGAGAAATTCTTGACCGCGAGCCGAAAAATCATGCCCAAGAAGTTGCCGCGATGCAGGAATTGACCAAGGCCTGGGCGAAGAACGCGGGATTAAAAACATACGCTAAAGCTGTCGAAGATGCGATAAATGCTGATAGCGAAATAGTTAAAGGAAAGACAAAAGCCCAGAGGATTGACTGGTGGAGAAAGATAACGGATCCTTTAACTAACCCCCTGGGTTTAGAAGAGGCAAAAGAAGAAGCGGCTAGATTAGGAGTGGAGATTTATTGGGATGAAGATAAGGCCCGTACCTATGAGGGTTTTTATCAGATCGACGCGAAATTGGGCGAGATAAATGCCGCGATGCGCGCAAGGGCCTATGCTAAAATCGCGGATTCTGTCTGGATGGAGCAAAAGGGCCCGGATATCGTACAGGCTAAAAAATTTTCCGAAAGGGTTAACGCCGACATAGATGCTAACGGGGTTTTATTCGCGGTTAACCTGTCCCCGTCTTTCAACTGGTTTGTTCCCGACCATTGGAAAGCTTATCTGAATACCGAACAGATTGCCAACATAAAAAAAGCCATGGCTTCCGACGGCTTTGACTGGCGATTCGAGGACACCTGGGGTGAACATAAAAAAGACGTTAAGGACATGATTGACGCTATAAACAGTTTTAGCGTTGATGCCGGAAAAGCCGGATTTGTTTTTCAGTTTGTAACTATCTTTCAGAACCATGTAGGGATGCTCGCGCAATGGCAGGCGGCCGAGTGGCTGCGGCTATACGGCGGAGGCGGATTTGCTAATTATGTTCAAAAACTGGAGCTCATGCTGGATGCCCCGTTTTTGAACCATCAGCGCTACGCTAATGTCGGTTATGAAGCTACCGCGATTGACCTGGTAACCCGCGGGGCGAGTTTTACCGGCGCGACAGGAAAAGGGGATACCTTAACCGATCAGCTTAAAGGAAGATCGGAACACGGCGGGAAAACGGCTATCGGGCTAATAACCGATAGTCAAACGGTTAAGAGGTTTATTACAACCGTATTAGGAAATAAATTACCAACAATGTTAGCTGACCCGAAATTTCTTTTAAAATTCCGGCTTAGCACTCAAACAGCCGACAATTTCCGCGCTACCTTAGCGCAGCTTCTAGATACCGGAAAAGCTATACAAGATGGAGTTTTTCGCGCCGGCATTCTGAATATTGTCCATAGGGCGAAAGGTTTTGCCCCGCAGTCATTAAAGGCGCTTGAGCGATTAGAAGCGGCGGTTTATCGGTATAATGCCGAGAGTGTTGTTACTGTCGAGCGGGTTAAAAAAGTATTCCGCAATGTTCAACCCGAGGATATCCCGGCGGTTCTTACCGATATTGCAAAAGCAGTAAATGATAAGAAAGACGAGTTAGCAGTCAATGAGGTCGAAGGCCTGATCCCTAATAAAAAAGGGAAGGATAAGGCGGCTCTTTCTTCTTCGGGAGGAAAGAAAGCGGTTAAAGAAGAGCGGGTCGGAGGTATCAACTTGAACCCGGCTTTTCTTAACCTGCAGATAAAAAGGGACAAAGCGGGGCTGGCGCTGCCTTTGCCGGAGCAGGACATAAAGAATATGCAGATCGACGGATTCATACCGGTAATAATCAACATTTTGCCGGCGAATAACCTGCCCTTGCTTTTGGGGATGAAGCAAAACGGAGGAAATTTCGACTTGAGCAGCTTAAAATAATTAAGCGGCTATTGTGAAGGAGAGGGCCGCAAGGCCCCTTACTTTGGGATTTATCCAAAACGATCAAAATAAAAACTAATCGGGAATTGATAGCTTTTATCGGGCATGGTATAAACTTTAAGAGGTTATAATTATGCGAAAATGCGATACGGAACCTGTTTATACTATCGGCATAGCCGCGCGGATGCTGGATGTCTGCATCGAAACATTGCGAATCTGGGAAAGAAAAGAGCTTATCAAGCCCAAGCGCCTGGGTAAGAACAGGTTTTATTCCGATTCCGATATCAAGCGTTTGGAGAAAATAAGAGAATTGACCCATGGAAAAGGAATAAATATTGAAGGGGTCAAGAGCATACTAGGCTCAAAAAAATGTTGGGAAATCAAGCATTGCCCTTCCGCCGCAAAAGAAAAATGTTTGGTTTATAAAAGCGAATACAATAGCTGACCTGCCGGTTATCCTTAAAAGTTGTTCCACCGAAAAAAATTAACCGGAAAATAGTTTTAGCTTGCCTCCTAAGAGAGCGGTGTTATAATCAGCGAAATAAACCTAATGATTGATTATTACCCGCGGGAGGGAAAATGACTAAAGCGAATTGGCTTAAGGTTTTGAATCCGTTTTTGTTCGCCTCGGTGCTTATACAGGCGGTAACGATCAGCTTTATGATACTCGAACAAGGGAATAATCTGATTTACAAGACGCACAAGTATAACGGAATTTCGATCGTTTTGTTGGCGGCGATACACCTTATGCTCAACTGGAATTGGGTAAAGGCAACTTTCTTTAAGTCGCAACCCGCAGCAAAATAATATTTTCTCCATCATGAAAAGCCCCCGGATCAGTCAAAATAAAAAAAACTCTCCCTGGTTTCTTTATATCCTAGAAACAAAAAACGGCAAACTTTACACCGGGATTACAAATAATATCGAACGCCGTATGAAAGCCCATAAAACCGGTCGGGGCGCGCGTTTTACCCGTAATTTCGGATTCAAAAAGCTACTCTATTCAGAGGGTCTTAATTCGCAAGCTGAGGCGATGAGAAAAGAGCGGGAGGTAAAAACCTGGCCTCGGAAAAAGAAAATTGAGCTGGCCGGAATAAAAAAAAGAAAATCAGCGTCAAAACTTAAAATATTTTCACGCAAACAAAAGGCCAAAGGTCCGCATCGAAACCTTTTAAAAGAGTTCCATTGAGGGCGGTAGTATGGCCCAAAAGCCCTAAGCCGTCCCCCGCTTAAGTCTTCCGGGTGCACTCCGCAGCCTTCACCTCCTTCCTTTTCAATCCCTTTAATTCTTTGCATATTAAAGCGCTAAGTCATAATTATGCATTAAAAGCACTCGTTAAAATTAGCAAAACTTGCTCCTAGGAGTAATAATTTATTGAATAATTCGTCTTTACGCTTTTTGTATGGTAAAATAAAATCCAAAATAATTTTACGGCCGATATTTGATCCGAATAAGTTTTGTAGAGCAAGCTATTGTTAATTGAGTTGTAGGTATTTTAATGTTTGCCCAACCGGTTCTTTCGCAAAATGAATGAAAAACGGTAAGAGCGAAAAGCAGCAAAAGTAGAATAACAAATAGTGATTAAGATGTCAAAGAGCAATTGATCATTGAAAAGCTCATTGAAAAGCTCATTGAAAAGCTTATAAGAATTTCATAAAGAGCTTCCATTTTGAATGACATTTAGGAAGATTTTTTCCGGCGGCTTCAGCTGGCGTTCTGCCAGCAAGTCTATTATTGGGTCTGAAGTAATTATGTTGATAGACATGATGGGTGACATAAGCGAAGAGACCGAGGTCAGACTTAAAGCCTCTATAGCGCCGA
>JADFZM010000199.1 GCA_015232535.1 Candidatus Omnitrophota bacterium | reverse complement strand
AGAAAACCAAATATTATACTCGCAAGCGCTGGGAGAGATGTATAGCGCCAGGATAAAATCCGGACAAAATATGGAAGAATTTGAAAAAAAACAACTGTTAGCCTTAATTAAACGGTGGCGTTGGGAATATAAGAAGTCATTCTTAGGCATTCTTCACAAAAATAAAACCAGGCTTTCGGTTTTAGGCGACATTAAAAGTGTAGTTGCCGCCTTTTTCAGCAATACTGAGTTATCAACGCTGGGAAGGGAAGCGATTCGTGATAATATGAACAGTATCGGAGAATTATATTTGGCTGAAATCCGATCCGGATTGAAAATAAGTGATGCCGAACTCAATGATTTCTTAAGAGAGACTCGCAACGAGATATTTATTCATAACGAACCTATTGTATATTTATTCAATGATCTTTATTTCGCTTTATCCCGGCAAGGACACAAAATATCTGTTGATACAGACGAAATCTTCTACGCTTTGTTTCTAAATTTTATTTCTTCAAAAGATACTCTGACAGACCAGGATACAAAGATATCGACATTTATCAGCTTTTTTGGGCAGCTGGTTAAAGCCGAAGAAAAGTTTGCCGAGGAATATTTGGTTAATTTATTGGAATGGACCATATACCTTGAATCACCCGAGGATAGAATAAGTATTTTAAGGAAAATACCGGATATTTATGCGGCTCGGATTGAAGCCGGTGAAAAAATCTCTTTTGAGAAGATGAAGTATGTAATTGGAAGGATTTTAAAAGACAATAAAAGTGATAAACTATATTATGCTTGCATGCAATTCTTGGAAAGAATTTATCTGAAGAATCTAGAGCATGGCTTTATTGTTGATCAAAATGAACTCAATAAACTTTTTGAATTCATGGACCAAATAAAAAATGAAAATACCAGCAATTCGCTTTTAATCGGGTTATTTGCCCAGGCGCTAATAAACAGAATTGTTAATGGGACGGATGTTACTGATGAAGAAATAAACGGTTATTTGGATAAACTGGGAATTAATTGGTCAGATATTCGTTTTTATAAAGATAGTATCATAAAGTGCATAGAGCAGTTAAGAATAGCGTTAGGGCAAAAGCCGGGGCAATTTAACGAAACGTTTTTATGGAAATTAGCGACGGACTTAGACAACATTCCGGTTAATGATTGGGCTTTAGGAGTAATTAAGGCGGCATATTTAGCAAGGATAAATAAAGAAAATGCCTCCCCGGTAAATACTGAGGGTATCCTAGATATAGTTACCGGTAAAATACTTGGCAAAGACTATAGGGATAATTCTAAAGTTACTCTGGCGAAAGAGATTGTAAAAAGCGTTTTATCCGCTCAAGTCGAAAAGGGGAGGATAAGCTTCGAACAAGCGCTCCAATATTTGTTTGCGGCGGCAGCCAAAGGCGGCAAGAATGCCCAAATGAGAATTTTTGATCCAGTACAAGATTTAGTTTTAGGAAGGATTAACAAGGGAATAAAGATAACAGCTTTGGAAATGAGCGTGATAAATAAAGGCTTAAGCGCGCAATTTCTTAACTTAAAGGAGAATTTTAGAACAAAGGAAGCTTTAAAGTCTTTAAGCATGATTTATTCCGCACGGCTTAATTCAAAGGATGAAATTAGCGGAGAAGAAATTAAAGTTTTATTAGAAGGAATGAAAAGTTGGGTCTCAGCTGACCGAAAGAGTTTCTTGGGTATATTAGAAACGATTTATGCGGAAAAAGAAATAGTTTCCGATTCTGAATTAATTGACTTTATTGAAGGATTTACAGCCATGGCTTTATCGCAGGGCTCTAGAGGGGTTACCGTTAGCAGTTTTCGAGAAAGAATCTTAGAAGATTTATACGAAATAATTTCAAGAAAAGCAAACAAGCAGAAAGTTGTTGGCCCGCAAGTAATGGTAACACTATTTGAGAACATGCAAAGTTGGTATGAAGAAGGCAGTAAAAAGTTTTGGCAATCGATAGAAGAAATTTATCGCCAAAGGCTTGAAAATAGCGAGCAGATTGAAATGGAAGAAATTAAGGCATTACAGGATGCTATAAAAAGAGATAGAAGATTCATCCCGGAAGATATGATGTTCAATATCCCGCTTAATATTTATTTAGCAAAAGCGGAAAAAGGCGCGAAGGTCTCCTTCGATGAAATTAAATCCTTATTGGATTTTTTAGCGGAGTTTATGGCTGATACCAATTATAGGTCTCCAAATAGCTTGCATCGCTCGTTTCTTGAAAATTTAGGTAAGATTTACGAGGCGCGGATAAAGAACGGCGATTTTCCCAGTGACGAAGAAATTTCTTATTTAAAAGAACAGGCCGGCAAATGGATAAATGGCACTCAAGAAAAAACCGCCAAATTATTTGAAAACATTTATTTGG
>JADFZM010000198.1:1145-2384 GCA_015232535.1 Candidatus Omnitrophota bacterium | reverse complement strand
CGGTCTTTTTCGCTGATAATAAAATCTATCTCATTTCCAATCTCATGCATAAAAGCCAAATTCATGAAATGCTCTTCAGCTGCCTCTTTTGCCCAGCCTGCCCGTTTGATCAAGCCATTAATGAATTCTTCTTTTCGTGATATTAAATTGACCATGCCGCAGTGGTTGTGCGCGATAAGGGCAATGTGGCTTACCTTTCCGACCCCGATAGCATAGGAAACCTTGAATTCACTATATCTTAAGTTTGCTCCGCCGGAACGGATAATGAACGCAAAATTATCCGGGATATGCAGATGCTTGCGATTATCCATGCACATGCCGATAAGAAGTTCAGCCTGCAAATGGGAGCCGAACGGACGGCCCAAATTGTGATATTCCAACAATAGAGCAATGGGGCTGCCCCGATATTCTCTTGGAATATCTTTTTTCTTGATAATCGGTATAATCTTATGTTTCATAATCCCTATAATTTATAGCCTAATTATCCGGGCTGTGAAATGAAATCACCGCATTTTTAAAATATAAAAAATATATAGTCCAAGTCTTATATCAACTTATTCGCGCCCTCTTCCTTTATTAATTTCTCAAAAACACAAAGATAATAATTCCCTTTTGTGAATGACTCGGTGAAAGCACTTACCTCTTCGGCAATATATACGCTTTTTTATAAAACTCAAGATTCCGGACATGAAAAGCATTTACACAATCATTAGAGCCATAGAACAATAGAGGATAAAATGTAATTAGAGCTGTAGACTATGGCTCTGCTAATCAAATTTTCGCTTGCTCTGCCATTTCTGCCAAGGCTTAACTATGGAAAAATGGCGGAGAGGTCGGGATTTGAACCCGAGGATCCAGTTGCCCAGATCAACTGCTTAGCAGGCAGCTCCGTTCAGCCGCTCCGGCACCTCTCCAAATCTTAGCCTATTTAATTGCGCGCCATAAAACATATCAGGCACCATTTAAGAATCATACGGTGCAAAAATATGCACAATCTAATTAAGAAAGATTATATGTATCTACAGGTTTTGTTAGAATAATCTAATAACCTTTAATTATCAAGCATTTTTTGTCCTGATCGCTAAGGATTCTTTGGGGGTTTTGGCTGGCTGTAAATAAGGCGGTTAATTCTTTCCAAAAGGTCGCGGGCTAATGTGTCTTCCGGCCTTACCTTAAGCGGCCCGGATGATTTTCCCGACAATATGCCGTCGAGGTCATTAATTATCCTCTTGAAGCAAC
>JADFZM010000198.1:0-1138 GCA_015232535.1 Candidatus Omnitrophota bacterium | reverse complement strand
CCGGATGATTTTCCCGACAATATGCCGTCGAGGTCATTAATTATCCTCTTGAAGCAACCGAAGCTGTTGCGGGAGATGAAATAAGCCCAAACGGAGGAAACGATAAAGTAAAACCACAAAGCGATCATAATAAATAAAATCCGGTCATTGATAAATTTGAAAGCATCGAAAAAAGTTTTAAAAAGCAATATATCGACTAATTCACGGTTAAAGGAAAGAATAAGTACTGTGCATGCTACGCATAAGACAAACGAAGGCACTACCGCAAAGAACAAAACAGTGCGCTGATATTTGTTGGTTTTTAAAAACCCACGGTTATTTTCCGTTTTCATCCGTATCCATCCTGCTTATAAGAATATTGACCCTCTTTAATATATCTTCAAATAAAACATCATTTTTTCTTGAACTTATAACTTTCTTCTGCCGGGTTGATATTACTTCATCGAGCTCTTTTAATATCCTAGTCGATGGCCCCAGTATTTTATTCGAAACCAGAAAAGACCAAAAACTGATAATCAACAATATGGCCGAAAGAAAAGTAAGTATTGCCGGAAAAGTCCTTAGGATAGTCATCAGCTGCTGTGTCGGAAGATTGCTGCGCAGTTCGCCTGATTGAGGGTCAAGAAAATACCTCGCAGAACCGGCTATGTTATGAGCATAAAAAAGGTAGAACAATGAGAAAAGGCACACTAGGATTGCGGTTAATAAAATTGGGCGCAAGATAAGCGATTGATATTTATTTACGTTCACAAAGAGGTTTCTGGTCATTTTTACATTCAAATGGTTACCCCACTTTTAATATATCAATATACCATTAACATAATAGAAATTAAAGGCGGTTTTTATCTTTATCAGATTTGCTGCACCGATTCCTTTTTGACCTGAAGAATTCTTTTAGCAAATCACCGCATTCTTCTTCCATAATTCCGGAAAAGAAAGCCGGCTTATGATTTAAACTGCTCGAAGCAATGATATTAAAAACAGAACAACACCCGCCTGTTTTAGGGTCGAGCGCGCCTACAAAAATATTCTTTACCCGCGACAAAACCAATGCCCCCGCACACATACTGCAGGGCTCGAGGGTCACGTATATATCACAATCAAGAAGCAATTTGGATGACAAATAATTAGCAGCCTG
>JADFZM010000197.1 GCA_015232535.1 Candidatus Omnitrophota bacterium | reverse complement strand
CATTTTCCCGCTTTTCTTTCCAGCAATGCGTAACTAGCATTTAGGGCGTATAAAGCCCCCAAAGGGCAGATAAAACGGCACCAAAACCGGGTGGCAAAAATTGCGGCGCCGACAAAAATCAAAAATAAACCCAGGGTTACAAGCGAATTCGCGAAAAAATGCGCGTTTACGCCCAAAATGCCCGATTTGAGCGAACGGTAAAAATCATAAAATCCACCGTAGAGCGAAAACTTTTGGATCAAGAACTGTAGCGCCTTATCCAGGCCCATTGTCACGGAAGGAATGACATTAAGAGATATGACTCTCGCGGTTGTAACGATCGGATCGAGAACCCAAGCAGTTTGTATCCCGAACAAGGCAAATATAAATACTGCGCCAAGAATAATGTGTTTTGTGAATCTCGCTTTGAATTTAAATCTTGTAAACATAATTTTTCCCAGCCTGATTTTGAATCTTCCGGCGATATCTATTATCGTCCCCATCGGGCAAACCCATCCGCAGAAAAACCGTCCCAAAACAAAAGTGAGCCCGACCATCCCCAAGGAAAAAAGAAGCCCCGGCAGGATCAGCCGCTCGCTTAAAGCAGTCAGGAACATTATTAAAGGATCGATCTTAAAGATAACTTGAGGCGATATAAAGCCCCTCAGAGGATAAGTAGTTGACCAGAGAATATAGACAAAAGCGCAAAAAAATATTATTTGCGACAAGCGGCGGATAAAGATAAGTTTTCGCATAATTTCAGATATTTATAGTTCGGATGTCGGCTTTTGTTATATCAACTAATCCCATATTCCGCGACGCTGCCTCTTGCAGGTATTTAACCCCAAGCGGGTCTTTTTTCATCAAATAACAGGCATAACTGTCGGCGAGAACGCAATCGCCCGAGGCGAAAACAGTATCGACGTTGATCACATCAGCCAGGTTACCCCCGCTAGGGCCGTTTCGGGTTAAGACCCGGCTCGCATCGATAACAGTTAGCTCCGGCTTGATAAAATCCAGAAGGTCGACGAGCTTCGGCCCGATATTGATATGCATCAATCCCCGGGTCCCGCTGCATATTCCCATCAGGTTCTTTATCGAAAGGGTCAAACCGGTAAGCCCGTGATGTTTCAAAACCGGGACATTGATAAAAGTATCGCATACGACCGCATCCCTAAGAATAGGCCAGTTCTCCATATCGCTTTTGTAAGGGAACTTGGCCTTAACCACATTCCAATGGTCGGGAAAATAAACCTGGGCGCCTTTTTCCTGCGCCGCTTTTTGTATGCCGCTATTTTCGTAACAGCGCCTCTGGTCATTGCAAGTCACATCAAAAACATTCACTCTTTTCGCTCCGGCCTTATAAGCCATCTCGACTAAAGCGGCGACGACCGAAGGATTTGTGTTCGCCGCCTGCTCGGGTATACGGTCCCAGCCGATATTCGGTTTGACGACCACAACCGCGCCTTTTTTGACAAAACGCCCCATCCCTCCTAAAGCATCCACAGCGGCGACAGTATTTTTAAAGGGGTCTTTTCCGCTGACAGACGACAAATTGCACTCCGTTTTAATATTTTTCTTCGGGCGCGGAACCGACTCGGCTTCCTTAGCAAAGGCTGCCTTTAAAAGCTTATTATCGGCGACCATTATAAGCAGCCATCCCAAAAGTATCCGTAAAAAGCTTGAGCGGGAAACATTTTTTCTTAAAAAACATTCGAAGGAATACAAAATCTTTTCCATTCTAGCTCCTTTCCCGTTAACCGGGATTAATGGATTTCCACGGCCAGATCACGCATTCATGAAGCTCGGGGAAAAGGACATGATCGGCGAAACCCTTTAAAGCAAAAGTTGAAACCTTATATTTACCCAATAACCGCTTTACCGCGCGAAACGTTTCTCCCGTGACTCCGACATCATCAATAAGCAATATCCGCTTGACCCCCGCAGGCACCCGCACCTTGCCCGTCACAAGCGCGTTTTTCCGGCAGGGCTCATTTTTATCATCGCGGTAATTCACAAAAATAACGCTCAGGCTTTTTTGAAGTTTATATGCGATAAGCGCCGCGGGAGGTATGCCGCCTTTCCCTATGCCGACGATAAAATCAACTTCGGGGAAATCAAAGCTTTTTATCCCCTTGGAAATCTCCGAGAAACTTATCTTTTTCATTATCTACTCTTTTTCATGGATTGGACAGCCAAGGTCAAAAAGAATAAAACCGCCAAACCCGGCAAAGCCGTAACCAGAAAACTCAAATATAAACTCCCGAATGAGTAGATATCGGCCCGCCCCGTAAAGACCTCAAAAAATAAAACCGAAAGAATTTTCGCTCCCGCATAACTCAAAACCGCCTGTATTAAATAAAGATTTCTGATTTTCTTGAGCATTTCCAGAAAAATACAAAAGACGATCAGTTCTAATGTCAAAGAATAAATCATCATCCCCTGCGGCGAGTGAAACAATGCTGAATTAAGAACAGGCGCG
>JADFZM010000196.1 GCA_015232535.1 Candidatus Omnitrophota bacterium | reverse complement strand
CAAGGTTTGCTGCTTTGTCCCGGGGTCTATCGAAACCTTAGGCAGATACTTTATCCCCGGAATGCCATGTTTTCTGACATCCTCGTCAGATAAAATGGCGAAATCTTTAGTTATTCTTTCTATGGCCGGCTGGCCTACAGGAGGTTTATATTTGATGTTTTTGATGTCGGGTGTATCAGAATGCAATAATCCATTAAAATCAAAATTTTGAAGCCCCATCATCGCAGGGTCGGGTTTCAACCGATATCGGGCGGATTCGGGCAATACGCCTTCCTTTATTAACTTATCCGCCCAGAGGCGAATTAATTTAATTTTTTGTACCGGCGTTCCTTGCAAGGCCAAACCATTAAAAACCGCTATTGCATCAGCCTTAAAAGCCTCAAAATTATCCACCACCCGGGAATAATAATAAAATGGAGAGAAATATCGCCAACTTTCAGTATCGCCGAACTGCTCAAAATCAACCGGATTGACTCCGGCCTCTTGTATTGCCGCCTTCAAAGTTTCCGTTAAGGCCGCATAAAAGCTCAAATTATTTTTACTAAAAGCCGCCCGGTTATTAAATCGGACATGAATGCTGTCGCAGAACTCTTGTAACCTTCCCGCGATACGCGGTAAATATTTTTTAAGAAGATGTTCCGACGGCAGGTTTTGATTTAAATCCAGCGAAGCAAACCGGCCATTGCTTCCTTTAGGATCTAATCTTATGGTTAAGGTAAGGAATGGAAAATCCTTCTGCCCTGCCTGCGCTTTATCGTAGATATCAAAAACTACCTCTCCTAATAAAACCCGGGTTTTCAACCTGTAACTGTGACGGATAACCGGGCCGGTTTCTTCACCCGCAAATAAAGGCTTAACCCCTTCGTTATCGTCCAGGCTTATATTTAAAAAATATTCAAGATGCCGTTTTATCGCTTCGAATTCCGTAGGATAAAAATCTGGCCCTTGATCCAGCTCATTGGGGATGGGCCTTTCATCGCTTTGCATTGCCGCGTCAGAAGGCAAATCCGCGGTTTCCACGCCATGTTCGTCTGCCCAATCATCGACCAAGGCCGTAAAGAGCTCAGCGGAAATAAAAGGCAAATATTCAAAAAACTTCGAAACGCTCAAGCCGGTAGCTTCTTGTCCGTTGGGCAAAATTCTTTTGGTCCCGGTGGGTGATTTCGGCAACATATCTTCTTCGGCTAAGCGCATCATCACAGCAGCCAACCTCTCTATGTTCGGTGTTTGCCCAAAAGCCAGCTTGTTAAAATATTCTTTTTCAGCTAATTCCGTTAATTCTTCTTTGTGCTTATAAAGATATGCTGCGGCTTTTGCCATTTCCTTTGCCGGCCGCCCGAGGTGATCGATCACGAATGCTGACCTTCGCAATTTTTGGGTAAAAATGTTCTCAAAACCTTTATCCGCCACTGCTAATACGTAAGTCAGGGAATTCCACGTTATTCCCAAAGGCTTCCCTTTTTCTATCATCTTGCGCAAAACCGTGAGGACATGGTCCCCTTCATTAATTTCAGGCAGCCATTCCCTCAATCCTGCTATCCCCGGATTTACGCCTTCGGCCGCATAAAAACGACCCAAGAGGCTTGCCAGAATCATGAATCTTTTGTCTACAATCTTCTCAACGCCAGCGTCCGCAACAGCTAAAACAGAAACCATGTTGGCCCATGTCATTGTAGAAGGCTTGCCTTTTTCTATCATCTTGCGTAACCAGGTGTATCGGCTATCGCCTTTTTCAATGACCGGCAGCCATTCCCTTAAACCATCAATTCCGGCTTTCACACCTTTATCCCGATAAAAATGATCCAAGCCGCTCGCCGCCATTAGCATTGTTCGCGTATTGCCCTTCTCAAAACTTTCATCCGCCACTGCTAAAACATAAATCATATTAACCCATGTTATTTGGGCGGGCTTGCCTTTCCCGTCTATCATCTGGCGCAAAACCGCGTAGCTACTGTCCCCTTCCCTGAATTCCGGCAACCAGTTGTTAATATCCCGCCAATGCTTTTGCTTTCCCTGAAATTCTTTTTGCGCAAAAAAAGCCCTTAGCGCCGATAAAGCAAAAGTGAATATTTTTTCCTTCTGATCAAACTCCGGGAATTGCTGCGCGACTTTGGCAGGTATTAAATTCACATCATCAATGCCCTCAGCTAATACCGCGCGCAATACTCCATAAGCTTCAGACGATTCCTGCGCCAGCATCGAGGAATCAGTGGATTCTTCGAAAGGCCCATGTACTTCTTTGCTCTGCCAGTCCGATATCAAAGTTTTAAAAAACTCGGATGAAAGATATGGCAAATACTGAAAAAACGTCGTAACGCTTAATCCTCGAGCTTCTTCTCCGTTGGGCAAATATCTTTTAGGGCCTCGCGGGGATTTCGGCAGGCGGTCCTCCTCCGCCAGGCGGATCATAACTACGGTTAACCCTTCTAAGGATGGGGCCTCTCCTTCAGCTAGTTTGGTAAAATATTCCTTTTCGGCTAAGGCAATTAAAGTTTCTTTGTGTTTCCTTAGATATTGTTCCGCTTGTACCGCAGTCACGCTCTTTTGGACCG
>JADFZM010000195.1 GCA_015232535.1 Candidatus Omnitrophota bacterium | reverse complement strand
AATTTAACCGGAATTGAGAGCTTGACTTTGTCGCACTTATTATTACAATCTACTACTTAACCCGGAGGGAAGAAATGCATAGATTCTTTTTAGGCAACAATAATATTCGTACGGTGAAAAAATATTTTCACCTATTTACGGCACTTGTTTTTCTCTTGAGCTCTTTATTTACGCCGAAGCCGGGCTATAGCCAGACAGTTTTTAACCTGCCTGACCCGGGCATGATGGTTACCGCCAGCCCCGCTTTTATTCCGCCGATTATAGCCGGGATGACAATTCATCCGGAAAACCCCCTTCAATTTGATTTTGTTATAGATTCCGGGGATGATAAACTCCAAGGAGAAAGCTTTAAAAAAGAAGCGCAAAAGCTGATAAATTATTTCATGGCATCTTTAGCCGTTCCGGAAGATGAAATGTGGGTGAACCTCTCTCCCTATGAAAAGAATAGGATCGTTGCCGATGGTTTAGGCAAGACTGAACTAGGGCGCGATATGCTCCTTCAGGATTATATGTTAAAGCAATTAGCCGCTTCCTTAATGTTTCCCGAAGCGGAGATTGGCTTAAAATTTTGGGAAGAAGTTTATTCTAAGGCAGATGCTAAAGTCGGCATGGCAAAAATACCCGCAGACATTTTCAGCAAGATATGGATTATGCCGGATATAGCCGCTGTTTATGTAAACGGCAACAATGTTTTTGTCGCCGAAAGCCATTTAAAAGTAATGCTGGATAAAGACTATCTGGCACTGAATCAAAATTTCGGTAATTCAAAACACGCATTAAGCCAGACAAATTCCGAACAGATCGAAGAACTTACAGCTGATGTCGTTTCGCGGGTAAGGAAGGAACTGCTACCGGTTATTGAGAAAGAAGTAAACGAAGGAAAGAATTTCGCCAATTTAAGGCAGATGTATAATTCAATGATCCTGGCTGCCTGGTATAAAAATAATTTACGGGAAAGCATCTTTGCTAGGCTTTACGCTAACCAAAACAAAGTAAAGGGAATCGACTTGGCCGAGAAAGAGTCTAAGGAAAAAATTTATAATCAGTACATGGAGGCCTTTAAAAAGGGAGTATACGATTATGTTAAGGAAGATTATGATTCCGTAAAACAGGAAGTTGTGACCCGGAAATATTTTTCCGGCGGGTTAAAAGGGGTTGACAGAAACATGCTTTCCTCCTCCGGCCCTAAAAAATTAGCTTCTGCTTGGCGCGGGCGGATATTATTGATGGTTTCTGCCCTAGCGACCAGTGCCGCATTAACAATGATTACTCCTCAAACTGGAAACGCTCAGACGCCCCCTAAGCCTTTAACTACTCAAGAAGCCTTGAATAGTTTTATGGAAAAGACCAAATTATTGATAAGTAATTTTGATGCGGCTAGGGATCTTTACTATTCTAAACAATGGGCCGAGGCAAAAGAAGCTTATTTAGTTATTGGTAAAGAGGCTGCGGCGCTTTTAAAGGAGTATGAGGAAGGGGAGACGACTTGGTTACCACAAGTAAGCTGGTCGGGTGAGGGCCCGAAACCGGGGATTACCCGAATTTTAGAGGAGGCAGAAAAGTTTGGAAATGAATCGAATGTCAGAGCTCTTCTAGCCGAGATAAGGGCATTAAATGCCAAAGCGGATCAGCTTTTGTCAGCAGGGGAAAAAGATTATCCGGAATGGCAAAGGGCTAATGAAGCCACCTTGGCAAAATTAAAAGAAGTTATTGCCGCACCTGGTTTTGAAGCTTGGCCGGATACGCAAGGTGTTCTCACCCAGGCCCGGCAGGTCGAAGGGCAGGTGGAACACTTTAAATTTCAGGCGGGGAAGGATAATTTTTATGCTCAGCTATCGGAGGCTAATGCCTTACAAGCTCAAGGCAAAATTCAAGAGGCAAATACAATTTATGATACCCTTACTCAATTAATTGAAGAGTTGAGAGGTGTCACAGCTGATACTAACAAAAAAAGGACTCATGTTCCCGCCCAAAGGCAGGTTCCCTATGGTGAAAGGCTTGATAAGATGACAAAAGATTTAGAGCAAAGCAGGAGCAACAAAACAAGCGACCAGGGTGAGCTTTTGCCGGGAGTTGAAGAAGAAAACTTGGCTGATATTGGAGTTGACAACGACCGGGAGATACCCGGTATTAGGGCTGATAGATTAATGCTGGCAGATGCGACAGTAAAATATTTATCTACGGATTATCGAGTAAGGGATGTTGTGGATGCTTTGGAGGCAATTGTTGAATTCTGGTCAGAAAAGGATCATTTTAGATGGGAAGAACACACAGATCTATTAAAATATGCTATGTTTGAATTGCTGCCTGTTACGTATGAGCGTTTTTTAACAGTAAGCGATATGATTGATGAAATTATGATAACTTTAGTAAGCAATAAGTTAGGCTCAATAGTATATCGGGTTACTCCGGGTAATTTAATGGAGCTTTCGATATTCTCCAAGGATTACGAAGAAACTCAGGCGCTAAATGCTTTTAAAGAAGTAGTTTTAAAGGCCTTGCAGGAAGAATTGGCTCGTCTCCGGAGTTATTACGGGCCTCCTGACTTCCGCAATGAGGCACCCAATTATTTTTGAGTATGAACAATATTAAAT
>JADFZM010000194.1 GCA_015232535.1 Candidatus Omnitrophota bacterium | reverse complement strand
GAGAAATAAGCGTAAAGCGTATTTTTTGTGAAGAAAATCACGAATATCTGATTTTAATAGGCCTATCCTATCCTTTCGGGATGGTGCTTTACAACCTCTGCCTGGACCATGTAAATGACGTCTTCGGCAATATTAGTTGTATGGTCGCATATCCTTTCGAGGAAACGGGCAATTAAAAGAAGTTGCACCGCACGTGGTGCGGTTGAAGCGTCTTTGCTCATATAGTCTTCGATAAGCTCTTTTTGGATCAAATTGCGCAGACGGTCGGCTTCATTATCGGCCCTTAAAACATTTTTAGCCATTTCGATATCGTTCTTTATAAAAGAGTCGATTGACATCTTGACCATTTCCTGGGCTACAATGGTAAGCTTAGGGATATCGATTAAAGGTTTTAGTATCGGTTTATCAACTATCTCAAGGGTTCTTTGTGCTATATCAACTGCGATGTCGGCTATTCTTTCTAGCTCATTGTTGATTTTCATGCCTGTTGTGATAACCCTGAGGTCTTTGGCCATTGGTTGGTAGCGGGCGATAAAATCTACGCATTTCTCGTCGATGCATAACTCCATATTGTCGATAATGGTATCATTGTCTATAACGTTTTGGGCCAGCCCTTTATCGCGGTTTTTAAGCGCTTCGACGGATTTGAAGATAGCCTCTTCCGTTAAGATCCCCATCCTTAATATGTCCTGGCTTAAGTCCTTTAATTCGTTTTCGAAATATCTTTGCATCTAATGCCTCCTTCACAGTTAGTGAACACCCGTGCTCTACATTATAAGCACGGGGTGTAAGTAATCGTGAACACCCGCGCCTTTCCTCTTAGCGCAGGGTGTAATTAGTCGTGAAAACTTGCGCCTTTCCTCTTAGCGCAGGGTGTAACTTTATCCGTACCTGCCGGTAATGTAATCTTCAGTTTTCTTGTCTTTTGGGGCTGTAAAAATATCTTTTGTTTTCCCAAATTCTATAAGTTGCCCTAAAAGCATAAAGCCGGTATCATCCGATATGCGCGCGGCTTGCTGCATGTTATGAGTAACGATTATTATAGTATATTTTGATTTGAGTTCGCGCATTAATTCCTCAACTCGGGATGTTGACTGCGGGTCTAAAGTCGAACAAGGCTCGTCCATCAAAAGGACGTCGGATTTTACGGCAATCAGCCGGGCAATGCATAGCCGCTGTTTTTGCTCCAAAGATAAGGTGAGCGCTGAATTCTTAAGTCTGTCTTTTAGCTCATCCCACAATAAAACGCTTCGCAAGCTGGATTCGACTATTCCCTCTAATTTCATGCGGCTGTAGCCGGAAGCATGTATTTTTTCTCCGAATACTATGTTTTCAAATATCGACAAGGGAAAAGGATTCGGCCTTTGAAAGACCATGCCGACTTTTTTACGCAAAGCAACGAGGTCTATATCGGGTTTTATGATATCTTCCCCATCGATTATCACTTCGCCTTTCATATGAACCCCGTCGACAAAATCATTCATGCGGTTAAAAACCCTTAGCAAAGTCGATTTCCCGCATCCCGATGGCCCGATTATGGCAGTAATATTGTTCTCTTTAAACGAACAACATACTTCTTTTAGGGCCTGAAATTTGTCGTACCAGAGGCTTAAATTTTTACATTCTATTCTTGGCATAGTTTATTCAATTTTGCAACATTTCCCGTCATTCTGAGCGTAGCGAAGAATCTCTAAGAGATCCTTCGGTCGCTTCTCTCCCTCAGGATGACGAGATGTTTGCTAACCAAATTTACCTATTATGTAGTCGTTTGTACGTTTGTCAGCGGGAGCGGTAAAAACTTTTTCAGTCTTGTCTATTTCAACCAGGTCCCCGTTAAGGAAAAAAGCCGTCCTGTCACCGACACGGGCAGCCTGTTTAACATTATTTGTCACTAGAATGATTGTATATTTGTTTTTAAGTATGAGCATTGCCTCTTCAACTTTGGCGGTTGAAATCGGGTCGAGCCCTGAGCATGGTTCGTCGAATAAAATAACCTCCGGCTCAACCGCCAAAGTCCTCGCGATACAAAGCCTTTGCTGTTGGCCACCGGATAATTTAAAAGCGGATTCATTGAGCCTGTCTTTTACCTCATCGAAAAGGTACGCTTCTTTAAGGGCTTTTTCAACTCTTTGTTTTAAAGTTTTTTTGTTTCTGATATTCTGGACTTTAAGGCCGTAGGCGACATTGTCGAAAATGCTCAAAGGAAGCGGAAGCGGTAGCGCGAAAACCATGCCGATCGACCGCCGTAGTTCTTCAATGTCAAACGTTTTTAATAGTTTATCATTAAGTTTAATTTCTCCGGAAGACCTAAAAATAAAAGCTAGGTCATTGAGGCGGTTTAAGGACCTTAAAAAGGTGGTTTTTCCGCTATTTGACGGTCCGATCACGCTTAATATCTCATTGCTTATGACATCAAAATTGACATTGTTTAAGACTTGATGTTTTGCGAACCAGGCATTGAAATTGTTAATTTGAAATTTTATTACCATTTTTTCCTTTTGCGGAATTTATTCCTGACTAAAATCGCGATGATATTCATGAACAAAACTAAAAATAAAAGGACCAAAGCTGTGCCGTAACGTATGCTTTCATCGACATTGGGGACTTGGGTTGAAATTACGTATAAGTGATAA
>JADFZM010000193.1 GCA_015232535.1 Candidatus Omnitrophota bacterium | reverse complement strand
AACCGCTACAGTTATTGTTTTAATAATCCGGTAAACTTTATTGACCCCAGCGGCAATACGCCGCTTTCGACTCCCGACAATCCGTTATGGTATGATAAATTATCTATGTCAGCGTCAGATAGTATTAAAGGGGCGAAAGATTATCTATTTGAAGAGTTTTCATCAACGAAAATAGCAGCATACAGTGCGGCGATTTTGAGCACGGGTTTAGACTTTTTTTCAGGGCCGTTGCATTTACCGGCAAAACTTGGGCATTTAGGGGAAGGAACGGGAGAATTTATGGCTCGGCCTACTTTGGATAATGCTCCTAAAATGTTAATGGATGTTTCATTAACAGCCGGTATTTTATCTACTGTCGGTACGCAATTAAATACAAAGTATTTAAAGTACACAGGGCCCGGGTCTAAGCCTGTATCTTATGATAAAATGGGGAATGTAAATAAAGGGACTTGGTTAACTAAGAAAAAATATAAATCGTTTACCGAAGCAGAAAATAAATTGCAAATTCCACTGAAATCCCGGCCAATTGGTAATATTGAGGAAGTTAAAGTCCCCTGGAATCAGTATATTGGTGGACCTAAAAAGGTGAGAGGGAACGATCAATGGGGTGAGGGTGGGGGAATTGAGTATCGAGTAGGAGGGTTTTAATATGACCGGAAAAGAAAGCGATAACAAATTTCTAATAAAAGGCAAGAAAGTAAAACTAACTAATATAGATGGGTTGGGTAATTTTGCAGAAGACCTTCAAGGAGTTGTTAAATCCCAATCTGACCAAAACAATTGCTG
Organism: Candidatus Omnitrophota bacterium; assembly: GCA_015232535.1. Taxonomy (GTDB): domain Bacteria; phylum Omnitrophota; class Gorgyraeia; order Zapsychrales; family Zapsychraceae; genus JADFZM01. Next base: position 1,881 of record JADFZM010000193.1, on the reverse strand, counting down.
TATCAAACTGGATAAAGATTTACATTGGAAAAATATGATAATCACCCAACTAAATGTATCTGCAAGACATATCGGACATGATTTGAATAAAATAATTCCTAGGGGTTTTAGAAAGGCATTTAATTTGCTACCGATAATTGCAGTAAATGTTTTTGACGATGATGATAAAATAGGTTTTATGGCCGAAATTGTTCTTATAAAATAATAAGCTAGTTGTAAAATATCAGTATTCTTGTTCTTTGATAATTGATAGAGCTGGATGGGACGGGGTTTTATTATCTTGGGGTAGGTATTATGAGCCGACGTTAAGCCGTTTTGTGACAGCCGATTGGGTTGAGCCCAATTATAAAAATCCGCAGAGCCTGAACCGCTATCCCGCCGACAGAACGCCGCGTCCATAAAGATGCGGATGAATTTTGTTCTTAATCGGGATGTCGCCGCCCAGACTCCGCGAAGCGGAGAATATAATGAAGCCACGGCTGAAAAGGCTTGGGGCTCCACAGTTATTGTTTTAATAATCCGGTAAACTGGATTGACCCCAGCGGCAATATGCCGGATTATTTCACTGACCCATTATTTTTAGCGATGGATATTGATGCTTTTCAAAGTGAGCCGTCGTTTTGGAATGGGTTGGGATTGGTCCTGGATATAGCAGCATACTTTGTGCCTGGGGTCCCGTCGTTTGCCGGAGTGACGATAAGAGGGGTAAGTGGGTTTTCAAAAGCGGAACATATTAGCAGTGTAGGGAGATTTTCGAAGAAAACTAGTAAAGTGATGGTTGCTAATGATATTACAAAGCTTGCAGTTAAAAATATAAAAAATACAGACAAAACAGTTTTAGGTCATTTCCCAGACTATATTAATAAAGCAAAAAGGATGAATGCGAGTTATTTTGATATTGGTAAAGAATGGAACCAGCTTAATAAATCAGGCCGAAAAGCTGTAAACAAAAAGTTTCTTGATATTATAGCCGATAAGGGAGACCAAATTTATCTTTCCAACCCAAAGAAAACAGTCAAAGAAGGGTCTGCTTTGGCGGATGAATTAGAGTATTTAACTACTGAAAAAGGATATCAGTGGATAAATCAATGGTCATTAATGAAGAAATAAAGGAAATTCAATGCAAAAAAATAATGTCAATTCAATACGAGAATGCATTAATGCAATTTGCTGCTTTGCCAAGCAAGTAAATCTTGAACAAAATAAAAGTTTGAGAGAATTATTTCGAGAAACAAGATATAAGGAATATGGAGTGAAGATCACGATTGAAAATATTGAAAATACGCTTAAAAAAAACCCGGACTATATTGATGATTGGTTATTGTATTCACAGAATAAAAGATGCACTCCTGCATGGTATTTTGTCAAACAGCCGACAAATGTGTTTGTAATAGGATATTTGGATTCGGATGGAAAGAAAGTTTCTGAGAAAATCATGAATAATTCCATCACAGCATGTGCATATATGATAAGAATGGAGATGGATGAACTAAATCAGAAATAACATATTAATTAATGTTGAAGAAATAAAATCTTGCTCTTTGTCAATAATAAAACTCCTTGCTGTCAGCAAAACCGGAAATGAATTTTCTTATTATCACAGCGACCATATTGGAAGTTCAAATAAAATAACCGATCAGGCAGCAGTGCAAATAGAACGCCTGGAATACGCCCCGTTTGGGGAGGTGGTGATAAACGAGGGGCAGAATGATCTTCCCCCGAAAAAGTGGACACAAAGAAGAGTTGGAATTAGTATAATAGCCAGCTCTTAAAACAGGAGGTGTCCAATGGTGGGAGAAAACGGCAAAAAGAAGCGGTTTGACCGGGAATTTAAGATAGCCGCGGTCAAGATGGTGACAGAAGAAGGCCAAAAAGCCTCAG
>JADFZM010000192.1 GCA_015232535.1 Candidatus Omnitrophota bacterium | reverse complement strand
TTAGCAAATTAAACCCCTATTCGTAACGCAATGCCTCGACCGGCTCAAGCTTAGCCGCCCTGGCCGCCGGATAAATAGTCGCCAAGTAACTGATCAGAATAGCCGCGACAACGATCGCCAAAAGGTCATTAAACTGCAATTCGATCGGGACACGGTCGATCGTATAGATCTCTTTCGGGACTTTGACATAAGTCCTCAAAATATAGCTGACCAAGACCCCGGCAATAACACCCCATAAAGTGCCGAGCAATCCGATTAGCAGCCCTTGTTGGGTGAAAATATTGCGTATTGATTTTTTCGGCACACCGATAGATTGCAATATCCCGATATCGTGCACCTTGCTCGATACGGTCACAACCAGAGTGCTTATAATATTAAAAGAAGCGATCAAGACCATCAGCGACAAGATCAAAAATAAACCCCATTTTTCAAGGAAAAGGGCGTCAAATAAATTGCGGTTAATATCGATCCATGTTTTCACGAGGAAAGAATAACCGGCTTTCTGATAAATGGCTTCTTTGACCTCCTTAGCCTCATAGGGGTTATTGATGTTTACGCCGATTCCCGTCACCGTATCTTCGGGAAGATTGAAGATCTCCTGCGCCTGGCCGAGGCTGACTAAAACAAGATTCATATCGTAATCCGCCATGCCGGTATTGAATATCGCGGCGATCTTGACTTTATAGCGCCATCCCTGTCCGGCCATGCCCGAGCCCGGGGATATCAAAGTAATATCATCCCCGATGGAATATCCGAAATAACGCGCCAGCTCGCTTCCTATTGCGATAGTTTCTTCTTGCAAATCGCTGATACTGCCTTTAATAATATAAGAATCGACTCTGGTAACTTTCTTTTCCGCCGCCGGGTCTATCCCCCGAAGGAATAAACCTACAGACTGGCTTGTGTTCTCTAAAAATACGCTTCCCTGGATATAGGGAGAAACAGCTTTTACCCCTTTAACTGATTTAATACCATTAAGTACTTCCGTATAGTTCTTAACCCCCGTTTCCTTCTCAACCATAACATGCGGGGTTGTCCCGATGATCTTTTCTCTAAGCTTATTACCGAAGCCGGTCATCATCCCCGTAACAACGATAAGCGCCATAACGCCTATCGCCACGCCGCCGATAGAAATATAGTTAAGGAAAGTAAGAAACCTCCCCTTACCGGAGACCAAATACCTGTAACTTATCCAATTTTCGTAGTTCATTTATTATGCGGTTTCAATAAAGGAAATAAAATTACATCCCGGATAGACGGCGAATCAGTGAGAAGCATAACTAACCGGTCTATCCCCACGCCCAAACCTCCGGCGGGCGGCATGCCGTACTCAAGCGCGGTCAAGAAATCCTCATCGATATTCCTATTTCCGGTCTCAACATCATCATCCAGGTCATCTTCCAGCCTTTTTCTTTGTTCTATCGGGTCATTCAGCTCCGAATAAGCATTCGCTATCTCCATCCCTCCGATAAAAGCCTCAAAGCGCTGCGATATACCTTTTTTCCCGGGGACTGTTTTCGCCAGAGGGCAGAGAAAAGTGAAGTAATCCGTAAAGAATATGGGATTAATTATTTCTTCCTCCTCGAGCAAATCTTCGACTATCTTCATAACCGCCGAGCGGGTCAGCTTATCTATCTTTATTCTAGCGCCTTTTTCCCCTTTGACCTTATCCAGCATAGCCTTAGCATCATCGTCCGGAGTGATGCCGAATCTTTTCTCAATGACATCCGCGAAAGAACGCCTTTCCCAAGGCGGAGTGAGATCGATCTCCTTTCCCTGAAACGGGACTTTATACGAACCCGTAATTTCCATAGCTGCCCCGCTGACCAAATCCTCGGTCAACTTCATCATGTCATTGAAATCTCCGTAAGCCTGATAAACCTCCAGCATAGTGAATTCCGGGTTATGGCGCGTTGATATGCCTTCGTTTCGGAAATTACGGTTTAATTCATAAACCCTTTCCAACCCTCCGACGAGCAATCGCTTCAGATATAGTTCAGGGGCTATCCTTAAAAAAACCTCCATATCATATGTATTATGCAGGCTTTTAAAAGGCCGGCCCCTGGCACCGCCGGCTAAAGGCTGAAGCATGGGAGTTTCGACTTCAATAAACTTCTGTCCGTCGAGGTATTTGCGGATAAAAGTAACGACTTTGCTTCTTTTTATAAAAAGCTCCCTAACCTCGGGATTAGCTATCAAATCGATATACCTCTGGCGGTAACGGATCTCAACGTCCTTTAGCCCGTGCCATTTCTCTGGCAGGGTCATAAGGCTTTTCGAGAGAAAAACTATTTCGGCAACCCTAACACTTTGCTGCTGGGTCTTCGTGATAAAAAGAACCCCTTTTACCCCAATAATGTCCCCGATATCAAGGTTTTTGCAACAAACTAAAGATTTCTCATCGAGGTTGTCAAGCTTGACGAATAATTGGATCTTGCCCGTCTGATCCAATAGGTCACAAAATTCAACCTTGCCGTGAGAACGCATTGCAGTAAGCCGGCCGGCTAAAACGACTTCCTTTCCCTCGCTGAAGCCATCCAAAGTCTCTTTTATGCCGGCAGAAGGTGAAAACTTTCCCCCGTAAGGCTCAATCCCGGAATCCTTCAAATGGTTTAGTTTATCCGTCCTAACTTTTTTTATTTCATCAACTTCCATAAATTCCTCTTCTTTGAATGTTAC
>JADFZM010000191.1 GCA_015232535.1 Candidatus Omnitrophota bacterium | reverse complement strand
TTTAGATTTTCCATGTTAACCGGCTTGGCTAAGAAATCGTTCATCCCGGAATCCGCCGCTTCTTTTCGGTCCTCCTCCAAAACAGCGGCAGTCAGGGCAACAATCGGGACGGCTAAATCAAGGTCTTTGCGGATTATTCTCGTCGCCTCCGCGCCTCCCATTTCCGGCATCTGCAAATCCATCAAGATAAGGTCGTACTCTCCTTTATGGCTTTTATACCAGTCAACCGCCTCCTTGCCGTTATTGACAAAATCGCCACAACAGCCAAGCTCTTCGAAAAAAACCTTCATAAGCATCTGATTGGTGAATGTATCCTCAACTACAAGAACGCGTATTCCTTGGCAGATCAAATCCAAGGCGGCTTCCTGCTCGGCAGATTCCTTGTCATCCTTTGATTTTGCGTAGAGGCTTTCTATTGTCCGGGCAAGGGTTTCTAGCGTGACCGGCTTGATTAGATACCCGTCAAACCCTCTTTCTTCAACGGTATTGCCCTCGGCTATCTTTAGATCGGCGGTCAAAGCAATGATCTTAACGCTTTTTAACGCGGGGTCTTCCTTGATTTTTCCTACCAACTCATATCCGTTCATCCCCTCCATTATTATGTCGCATAAGATAAGGTCGGGCAGCTCTTTTAAATCTTTAAGTTTTTGCAGCCGGTCCAGTGCCGAATATCCCGAGTCTTCCACGGAAACAATATTCATCCCCAGTTTTTGGCAGCAATGGGAATGGATTTTCTGGGCAATAGCATTGTCGTCGACAATCAGCACCCTTTTTCCTTTTATCTGCCCCTCGGCGTAATCTGATATCATAGCCTCCGGCATTGCCTCAGCTTTGTTAAAGGGCAAAATAAAAATAAACTCGCTTCCCTTTCCCGTCTCGGATTCAACCCATATTTTCCCGCCCATAGCATCTACAATATGCCGGCAGATAGCCAGGCCTAAGCCGGTTCCGCCGTATTTTCTGGTAGTCGAGGTATCGGCCTGGGTGAAGGCATCAAATATTAACTCCAGTTTATCTTTTGAAATTCCTATTCCGGTATCTTTGACGATAAAACGTAAAAGGGGGTGCTCGTCGCTCCCGCCGGGCTCTTTTTTGACCAAAACCCCGATTGAGCCCTGCTGGGTAAATTTGATAGCATTACCCAGAAGGTTTACCAAAATCTGCTTTAAGCGGGTAGGGTCGCCTACCAAATCAAGCGGGACATCATCATCAGCGTCGATATAAGTGTCAAAAGGCTTGTTGCTCATCCGGGTAATAACCATCTTGAAAATACCGTCTATCAATGAGCGAAGGTTAAAAGTCACCTGCTCAAAGGCTATTTTTCCCGATTCCAGCTTGGAAAAATCCAGGATATCGTTGATAATGCCGATCAAAAGCTCTCCGCTCGAGGAGATGCTCTTAACGTACATTGATTGTTTATCGTTAAGGCCGCTTTTTCTTAATATATCGCTGAACCCTAAAATAGCGTTCATAGGGGTGCGTATTTCATGGCTCATATTAGCGAGAAAATCCGCTTTGGCCCGGGCGCTTTCTTCAGCTTTTTGCCTTTCTTCGTCCAAATCCTCTCGCAGCGATTCCGAGATCCTTAAAGTAGCCTGGAGGGCATTGGCTTGGTCTTCAAGCGTTTGTTTGGTCTTTTTCAAATTATCCATTATCCTTTTCCACTCCGATATATCGCGGTAACTCTCAATAATCCCCTGCACATTACCTTTTATCAAATATGGCGTGATGATTACTTCGACAGGTATCTCGATTTCGAAAATATCTTTCTTGGTTGTTTCGTATTGCAGTTTCTTTTTGTCCGCTAAAACTTTTTTTAGAGGGCAATTATCGGTATGGCATTGCTCGCCGGGAAAAGTCTCGTAACACTTCTTGCCTACCATCTGGCTTAAGGGGATAGAGATCATCTTCTCCATGGCGTCATTCGCTTTAATAACCGTAAAATCGCTGTTGATGACCCGTATCGCGTCTCCCGCGCCATGGAGGATAACATTGGTTTCCTCTTCTTTTTGCCGGGCCACCCCTTCGGCCAATTTGCGCTCGGCGATTTGAAAAGAAACAGTTTGTATCAGTTTATTTATGCAGTTGCCTAAAGCGGCGGCCAATTCCTGTTTGGATGCGGTTGAGGCGCGGGCCTGCAGGTTGCCTTGAGTCGCCTTTTTGAGGATCTCAAAATGCTCGGAGATATCAATAGCAAATTCGTGGGAAATCTCGACTATCCGGCCGATATCGGATGAAGCATTATTAACGGCATGATAAAGCTGGGAGATAAGCTTTATATTAGATTCTTCATCAAGTTGCACATTCGGGTCACCGGCGGAAACTTTCTGAAGGGCTAAAACAGCCTGGCGTATCGCGGCGGATAAGGGAACCGCCTCTTTGGCCAGGTCAACTACTTCCTTAACCCGGCCTTCATTGGCCTTTACCTGGCTGTAAAGCTCATTAATTTTTTGATTTTCGTCAACCATTTTTGGTTTTCATACCGGGCAAAACACAAAGGGAGCTTGGAAGCACTTTAAAATTATTTAAAACTGGATCTTACATCTTTTTCTGTTTTCCCCATCGTCAATAACCGCGACCATTTTTTTATTAAGCCGTTCGCACCACCTTTGGACATCCGCGACAAAGGTTGGGCAATCGCCGATAATCTCCATTATCTGCCCCGGAGACATATCCGGAGACCTTGCCGCCAGCTTTAATAACGGCTCCGG
>JADFZM010000190.1 GCA_015232535.1 Candidatus Omnitrophota bacterium | reverse complement strand
ATGCCCGGGATAAGAAAAAAAAGCAATCCTATCCCATCTAAAATATCAAAGCCGGCGTCTATTCGACCGCTCTTTTGCCCTTTACGCTGGGGCACATAATGATCCCGCGGCCTACCGATTGGAGGATTAAAACAGAGCTGATAAACAAATAAAAAGTTTTATCTAATATATTTATCGTATTTCCTCCCTGGGTTACTTTTAAACTTCATCTGTGCTATGGTAGTCTCTCTAAGACGCAAACACAATCCACATAACCGCACCTATCACAAAAAGCCTTACTGTCTCCCTCCTCCTCCCCGGTTAATAAATCGACATTCCCGTAGGCAAGGTTAAGAGATGTTTTAAGATAATTCCGGTTATCTTGCTCTTTATATCTATTTAGAATTGTCATAGCCATGTACCTTTCTTAATCTTTAAGCTTGCATTATTTCCTTATAATCTTTCCAAATATGCATATATATTTAAAAAGATCTTTAGAATCTATGCTTTTCCTGACAGCCTTAAAAAAAACCATTCAATCTTTGGATTTCCTTTTTGCCTTTTAACTCATATTGGATTCAGAAGATATTATAAGCCGAGCCTATTAAGAGCCCCTTACGCTCAAGCTTCATAAATAAATCTTCTCTAATCAATCCGGCATTACAACAAGGTTCACATCCAAAGACGATTTAGGGCCGGCTTATCTAATACCTATATTGTTCATATTTCCCAATATGCCGAACGATTGTAACAACCAAACGACAACAACAATAACCACTACTACATTTAGGATTGATTTGATTTTGGCATCCATTGGTATGTAGGTATTAAGTAACCACAGGACCACCCCGGCAACTGCTAAAGCTACAATTATTGAAATTAAAGACATTTTACTACCCTCCTCGCTTGAATTAAGCTTACGAACTGTTTTTAATAAATTTTGAAATTGATAACCAGCTTTCTAAACTCTTTAAGCTATGCTTCCTTTTGATACCTGATCTTATTCTATGGGAAAGCGGAATTAAAGCAATTGTACCTAGGTATAACCCCCTTAAAAGCTATAATTAAATTGATTTCTTAATCCTTATGTCAACAACGAGAGGAAGATGGTCCGAGGCAATTTTATCTAAGTCCGTCTTTGATACTTCCACCTGAGTTACCTCAATTTCAGGGCCGACAAAAACATGATCAATCCTTCCAATGGGATAATGACTAAAGAAAGTCGCTTTGGGAATGTGATTGTCAAGCTCTCCCTGGCTATCGCGAAAAACTTTTTTGATATTACGGCATATCTGCGAATTGGGAAGAGCGTTAAAATCACCGCACAAAATGATTGGCCCATTACAAGCTGGATGAGCTACCCATTCGCCCCCAAGCAAAGCCTTTGCTTGAACAATCCCTTCCACAGGGAGAAGGCCAAGATGCGTGTTAAAGCAATTAATTTTGGTTCCCGCAATATTTATAACTGCCCAAATAACTCCCCGAGGTTCCACCATCGGGTTTTTCATAATTCCGGGCAATCGCCCGGAACGGACAAATTCCATCGGATAGCGGCTTAACACAGCATTGCCATAGCGTTCTGCATTAGCAACAAAGGAAGGATGGAAATGATAATTCATCTCCAATTCTTTAGCGATCAGTTGCGGTTGATTCTGCTCCCCGGTGCGTTTACAACCCATATCCAATTCTTGAAGCGCGACAATGTCCGGTTCATGCCGCTTAATTACCCGGGCAATCCTCTGCGGTGAAATTTTCCCGTCCATCCCTATGCAAGAATGCACGTTGTATGTCATTATTCGAATTGTATCAGGGACAACTTTCGTCTTTTCAGAAATAGCAATCTCAGAATATTGTTTTGACTCTTGCGGAATTGGGCGTTTTAAAAATCGTAAGGCTGCAACGCGCAAATCCGTAGGCGTTAAATACGCTTGTTGTCTCTGCCTCGGAATAATATCTGCAGGAAGCAAGGCAAAACCATTCGTTTCCTCTGTTCCGGGCCCGGCATGGGAGCCATTCTCCACGGGAAAAGTTATGGGCTTTGCCCCGGGCTTAAATCCCATAAAAGTTAACTCGCCGGCATTAGGGTGATTTACTACCCGGATTAAATCTTCCGTCACTTGCGCCAAAAACGGATGGCCTTCTCCTAGGATTTTCTTAGCGTCTTTTGGTAAAGTAAATTCTCCTTCTTCGGTCCAAACGCGAATTTGGCTTTGTCCTTCGGGGAACATAACAGCCGGTATTTTGGCTTTATTAACTAATTCTCTAGCAAATCGGGAAATCTGCGCTTGAGTCATCTTTTGCGGCAAATAGATATTTCCCGTCGGGCCAATCGCCGTAACAATAAGTTTTCCCTGTAACGTATCGCCTGGAACAACTCTTTCATTTCTAAAATCTTTTTCATTAAAAGAATGCCCTAAAAAACGGGCTCGTTCTAATTGTTCTCCATTTCTCTCAAAAGGCAGATAATCGGCCGTTGCATCAAACTCTTTGAAAACTTCAGCTACAGCCTCTTGAACACTGCGTTTGTATTTCATGATATAGGAAACTGCATCTTCTTGTCCGTGATCAGAGTAAAACCATACATCGTAACTGCGGCGGCGCGAATGCAAAGCCATTCTATATATTTTTTCAATAGAGCGGTCAATTCCCTTTAGCGACCAATGGGCAGACGACGAGGAAGGCCCGTGATTATGGGCAAGTTCGTCATACCCTAGGAAATTCAAATGAACAATGGGCAATCC
>JADFZM010000018.1 GCA_015232535.1 Candidatus Omnitrophota bacterium | reverse complement strand
ATAATGCGATAAAAGATAAGGTCTTTATCGCTCCTTTCAAGGATAACAAGGCTTGCGCGGTAAGCTTTACATTTGACGACGGACCAAAAACAGCCTATGACCTTGCGCTTCCTTTATTCGATAAATTCGGTTTCAAAGCTACCATTTTCATAAACCCCGGGATCACCACCGAAGAACCTGTCAAATATTGGCTCGGGACATGGAAAGAGTGGCGCGACGCTATAAAGCGGGGACATGAGATCGGCAGCCACAGCATGGAACATACAATACTTACCGGAAAATCTCCGGAAGAATTAAATTACCAAATCGCCCAGGCCGCAAAATTAATCGAGGAAAAACTGAACCGCCGGGCAATCAGTTTCGCCTTCCCTAAGAATTTGACGGACGGCCTCTCGCTAAAAGAAGCGGTCACACATCACCCGGCAGTGCGTAACCACGCCTATCTCGATAGGATATACGACAAAATTTTTATCCCGATATACGGCGGCAAATACCTATCAGAGGAATCCGTAAACAAAATCCTGGATTTAGCCATAAAAAGAAACGCCTGGCTTATACCGGTTTGCCATTCAATTCAGCCCAAAGGGTCTAAGATTTATAAGTCAACCACTCAAGAATTCCTGCTAGCCAATTTAGAGCGCCTGAAGGAAAAGGAAGAAGATGTTTGGGTTGACACCTTCGGGAATGTTTACATGTACCTTTGGGGTAGGAATCTTACCAAAATAGAATTTAAAGAAAAAGAAAAAGGGCGGTTAATCGTCATTCTCTACCCCACCAATGAGAATGTCCGCCTGGGAATGCCATTGACCGTAGTTATTGACGCGGGAGAGGCCACTCCTACATCAGCAATCGCCAAAAGAATAAAAGGGAAAAATAGTATTCCGGTCCAAATAAAGGGTAATTTAATGATATTTAACGCCGTTCCCTACCCTGACCCCATAGAAGTTTTATGGAAAGAATAAAATCTCGTGGGAATCCATTTCACCGCAGATCAATTCCGCAGACTAGTCAGCTCCAGCTCCTGTCCTTTTTCCGTCAAACCGAGCAATAAACGCAAATTGTTAGCCGGCGATATATTTATAATAACCGGAACCAGCCCGTCAATCTCGATGTTCCATAAATTAGCCGCCTCGGGGACAATAATATTGAATTTCCCCGCAGGGTTTTTCTCGAGTTGCATATTCAATCGGTCAGGATTAAAGTCTATGCCTCCGACTTCTTCTTTCTTGATTAAAACCGCTTCATCCTTATAAGTATTAGGCGCATTGCTTCCGGCTTTTTCTTGTGAAAGACCTGTCCTTTGTGTTTTATCCCCTGTGCCTAAAATTGCCCTTTCATCAGGCCTTTCCGCGGAAGGTCCTACCTGCCAAATCCTGTTTATTTCATGATCTCCGTTATATCCGGCGCTTCCGCTGATAAATTCCGAGACAGGCCTTGCTTCAGGAAAAACTGCTTTAAAGTGCTTCAGAATCGTATCCCGGCCTGTCGGGCTCTCATCGATCAAGATAAGGCCGTCCGGTTTCAGAAGGCGCAGGGCGTTCTCGAGCCACTCCAGCGGGTTTCCGTTCGGCACACCCCCGACAAGATCGGCAAGAGTAATCAAGTCAACCCCCCCTATAGGCAAGTTATATTTATGGCTAAGCAGCGATTTCGCGCCGATATTATCATTTATTAATGTCAAGTTCAGGTTAAAATCCTTATATCCTTTGCGCTCAAGCAAGCCGCTTATTACATCCTTTAAAACCTTCAATCTGGGAATTGGATCAACATCGACATAGTAAACTTCCCTCCCTAAAAGAGCAAAGATTATCGGCAAATAAACCATAGAGGAGCCGACAACGACTATTTTCTCTGTCCGCGCATAAAAGGGAGATTTTAATGTCTTCTCGACAAAACTAATAGCTGCATCTACTTCTTTGGTGTTCAAATCCCCGGCCCTTAAGTTTCCCAGGAATCCCTTAGCTTCTTCAAGGGTCATTGCCTTCTTGTTTACTTTATCCAAAGAAGATAGCATGGCCCTGTCTTTTTCCGCGGCCTTTTTCAAGAATAAAACCAAAAGCCCGTAATAACTGTTGGTTTCATCAACGTGCATTTCGTTGGCTAATTCCCCTAAGGTAAAGTTAACATACATCGGCGACAAATATGTCTCCACTTCCCGGATAAGATCGCTTAAAACATCTTTGCTCATATCGGAGAAATAACCGGAGATAAAAGGCTCCACCAGCCAATCGGCGGAGGCCATTACTGTTTCGGTTTCATCCACGCCCTTTACCGGAACCGCATACGGATAGGCTAAATCAAAAACCATTCTGGCAAGATCCAGGAATCTATATCCTAAATCTTTCAACTGCGACTCGCCGATTTCGCTTCCGGTATAACTATCGCCTAAATCCTTCAATAAAACCTTGTATTTCCCTTTAGAGAGCCTTGCCAAGCCGATATTTCCCAAATGGGGATTTCGATGGAAATAACCTTTAGCATGATAAGCCCTCAATTGCTGTCCTATCTGCGTAAAGATTTCTGCCTGCTCTTCTTTGCTGAAACGGATATAATCCAAATCCTTGACATCACGGACGACCATCAGCTCCTTATCAAGCCCCATTTCCGATTCTCTTGTCCTCGTATCGACGTGAAAGCGAAAATCATCACCCTCCATCCCCGCCACGACAAAACCCAGTTTTTTTCCATCTTCGCCCAGCGATAAGTTTTCGTAGACACCATAGCCTATCGGATAATCGGTATTAAATGCCGAGGAAGTTAGGCCTTCTTGCATTATCTCGAATTCTCTCTTGGCTTCGTTTTCGAACATCGAACCAAACGGTTTCAACAGAGTGTTTGGCTTTTTGTAAATGTTACCGTTATCTCCCACCACGTTTATATTGTGGACCGCTCCTCTTTCCCCCGTATAAACCTTAGGTGTCCCGTCTTCGTGCAATACAGGCCGCACGCCTTTACAGCGTAAAACTTTTATTATCCGCCCGTCAATGTTTATCGGATTTTCCAAGCTTAAATAAATGGTGCGCCCTTCTTCTTCATTCCCTATCTCGTTTAAATTTATATAAACCTTGCCGTTTTGTTGCAGGTCAGCTAACAGTTTCTCTTGTTCTGCGCGATTTCCGCCGACGATCGCCTCGAATAAACTCCTATCATAAAGTGTAAGCTGTTTAAGCGCTTCTTCATTAAATTGGCCGGAGAGCATGGCTCCGTCTTTAGGCTTTGACGCAGTAAATTCCAAAGAAAGCTTCTTCGCCCTTTTATATTGCTCCTCGGTCAAGCCGTATTTGGTCGCCACCTCCAAACCATGGCTTTTAGCGTTTACCTGCGGGTCCAAAGAAATTGTCCTTTTAAAATCGAATTCGCGGTTTTGTTCGTCAAAATCATAATCCATACGGTAGACATTAACTCCGACGATATCCTGTAACTCTTTGATCCCTTCCGTTAGATGAGTGTTTAATATCACCGTCGTCCCGATCTTTTTCAAATAAGTTAAAAGCGCCATTTGAATCGCGGTCATCTCCAAATTATCCGAACCGGAGATTTCATCTAAGACGATAAAATCATCTTTCTCCATTTTGCCGAACATTAAATAGATCGTCCACATTACATTCTGAAAATAGCTGAAGCCTTGGACATTGTAGTCGGATGTGCCGAAAAACGCATTCAGGCTAAAACCTCTACTGATCTCGAGAGAGCCGGCTGGGACAGGAAAACCGCTATTCGCCATTCTGACAACCGTTTGGATCATGCGAAAAGCATTTGTCTTTCCGCTCGCGTTAGGCCCGACAAAAATATTAAGCTGATTGGTTAATTCAAAATCCTGCGGAGTCGGTTTCTGCCCCTCGGGGACTTTAGTTAAAGGATACCAGCCCTTCTCTATCTTTAGCTTTCCTTTTTCTTCGCTGAATTGAGGCCGGGCAAGATTACTTTCAATAGCTCCCAGCGCAATGCCGATATAAAAGTCAACTGACTGCAAATTACCTCCGAAAGATTGAAGTATTCTATCAAAATCTTCTGATACTGTTTCTTTGCCTAATTTCTCCTTAAGCGCCTCCCAATCATCATAATAATAGGATTGCTTAAAATTAAAACCTAAGAATTTCTGCAACCCTAATTTTGCTAAAAATTCATCTATTTCATTAAGGATGTAATCAACACGATTTCCCATCCCTCTATATTCGGCAGCATCGTAACTGTCAATATGTTGCATTTTTCTCTGACGGAAGTAGCTTTCGACCAGTTCACTTAAAAGTTTGTTTATCCTAAGAAGCTCCTCTTTTCCGGCCGTTTTAAGAGAATCAATTGCGGTAAAAGAAGTACTGTAAGCGCCTTTGGCATCATGGCGTTCCTGTGAAAGGAAATGTTCATATCCGTATTGTATCCCTCCGGCAAAATAAAATCTTGAATACTCCTCATCCTCTGGGAACTCATCAAAATCATAATTACCGTCTTTCCTTCTGGTTTTTCCATGCTGCCGCATAATATTATCTCTCCACTGTTCATAAGAAAGAAAAGCGAAGTTTTCCGAACGGAACAAAGCATTTATTTCAACCCAAGGCAACTCGGTTTCATCGTAAACGGGGTTAGTATAATGATGTATCTTTGCGGTTATCTCTTCAATCTGTTCTTGGGTGAAAGGCTTTTTGTCTTTTAGGAAATCATAATAAACCTGTGCTAAATCGATCAGGCTATCATCAATATCCATGCTACGGAGCATCGCCAAAGCATGGCTGCTTTCGGCAATTCCGGGAACTAACTTGTAATGCGAGACAAGCTTATTGTTCTCATCAATTTCAAATCCATTCATCCAGGTTTGGACTCTATCGGATATTGATTTATCAGACTTTTCTTTTAAATAACGTATTGCATCTTTAATATGCGTTGCGGTTATAACTGTTGCGCCGCCTTTAATTAAATCTTCATATAGCACAATAGCAAGCCCGATAAGGTCGTTATATTCCGTGCCGCTAAAAGGCTCATCTAGAATATAAAGGCTTCTATCCGAGGAGCCTTTTAACCAGCGGCTTATTTTATCTACGATATTAGTAAAGTGACTAAAGCTCGAACTGACCGCTTCCTTTTTAGGATAAAGATTATGTATTTCGTTAAACCAGCTCATTCTTGCGCTGTCTGCCGGGACAAAAAGCCCCAAATGAGCCATAACAACAGAATAACCGATCGCCCTTTCAGTTGTTGACTTTCCTGCGGCGTTTGGCCCGGTCAATGCATAGAAAGATTTGTTTCTATCAATTTGTACATCATTTAAAACCGGATTATCTTTTTTAGGTGTAGTAGGCGGATGATAACTGCCTTTTAAATCGACAACCCCCGGCTCGGCAATAATATCAGGCTTAACCCATCCCTTGGCTTTAAAATACTGAGAAGCTGAAAGAAGAAAACTGGTTTCTCCTAAATAATTGAATAATAAATCCCAGGGAAGATGTCTTTGTTTATCGCTTAACGTCTTACCTTCTTCCGGCTTATTAAAAACTCCGCTTTTTAATTCTTCTTCTAATTTGTTTGTTAAACGTTCAATGCGTTTTGATTTCAATGTCCTAAGCAGTTTTAATAAAGCCCCGGTTTCTTTTTCCAAATCCTGCATATAAACAAATGTAAATTCATCCGCCTGGGCCTGAGTCATTTCTAACACAGAGCGGTATCCTTTTGTCTTTAAAATCCCCATTTCAGCTATCTTTTTCTCCAGCCCTTCAAACCTGTGAGAACGAGAATTTCTTTTCCACTGCAGAGGATATACTCCATCTTTCGGAGTTCTTGCCCGGGATTGATAGAACAAAGGATAGATAATATGATTACATTTCTCCTCAATCCTTAATATTTGCTCCCATAGCTTTTTCGCGAATTCAGGATCGCTCGAATCAGCGGATAATAATTCCTCAAGTGTATTTTGCGACTCTATTGCCTCTTGCCTTTTCTTCTTTGGGCTGGAAAACAGTTTCTCCAGATATTTTTCTCCTGAAAATGTTAGGCTAAAAGGCTTATTTTCTTTAGCTCTTATCCTTTTCGACGTTATGCCTGAATCAACCTCGGGCCCGTTAAACATTTCCTTTAAAGCTTCCAAGCTTATCTGAAGATATTCCAAAGTTTCTTTATCGGCGCGAAATGTTGCGGGTTTCTGCAGAGATAATATTGCAGGGTCGGCAGGAGCACTCGGATCGCCCTCAACATAAATCCATTTGCCTTCCTCTCCCTCAACTTTCTTTCCCGTGCCGTTTTCTCCTGCAAATTCAGTTTTACTCTCCTTCCACGCATTCCGCGATAAAAGAGCTTCGTCTTTATCCTTTGACTCAACAGGCCTTTCCGGGTCATGGGATAAAACCTCTTCTATCGTAGGAAGATCCAATAAAGGATCGATTTTTCCATTAAATAAACTCCGGACAACAGCCCAGGCAATTATAGAGTCGGAATGGAACTGTTCTTTTATAAAATCATTTCCCGGATACCCTTCTATTTCTCCGCTTTCCCTTATTATTTTAGCCTCGTGAATAGCCGAAGAATGAGTAATATACCGCTTGTCGAAATTAACGGTCATGAAAACTTCCGGAACCAGGATATAACCGTCATTGTGTGCAACGGCCCTCACAATGGACATAAGCTTGCGGATTAAAAAGTCCCTTAACACATCATTAATAAACTTTTTTTGAACTTGTTCTTTTGATCCCAGAAGCTCGATAAACCCATTCTCGGAGAGCCTGTATTTCCAGCCAAAGGCTTCAATGACAATCTTATCCCTAATCATGAGGCGCTCGACAGATTCTTTATTCAGAAGTTTAATGTTTCCATCCGGCATTATAACCATTCGAGACATTGACATTAATACATGATTTTCAATAATATCAGACTCTTCTCCCGTATTTAAAATCTCATCAATATTTTTGGGGGTTAAATCAGGCACCATCACTTTAAAGGCGACATTAATATTATCCGGGCCTTTTTCTATTTGCGCCCCCTCTAAGGATAAGAGCCAATCGTTCATCGCATCAGCCTGAACCCGATAAAAATCTACCTCAAGCATAAAATCATTGACCTTGGCTTCCTCCCCTAGCCGTGAGGATAACAGCTTACGATATGCCTCCATTATTTTATCCAAACGAGAATCCGCGTCCTTTTTCGCTTTACGCAGCAGATCATAACCGCGGAAGAAATCCCCGTCCGTATTCTCCAGAATAAACACAGGGGCTTGCAGCAATTTTTCTTTCATAATCTTAAGATCGGCAAAATCAAGCGTCGGAGGATAAATTAAGGATTGCCAAAAAGCCCTCTTATTACTGCTCGGAAACATGTTATATCTATTAATAATATTTATAAACTCAGGAAACCTATTATTAAAGAGCTTATAAAGTGTCAGCAAATTCTTATATCTAGGGTCATATTTATTAAGAGCCATCGCCGTTTCCTGCCAAGCAGCAATGCATAGAAAAAGAGAAGCGGTTTCAGGATCGAAAAACATCTGTTCCTCGGGTAAGAGCACCAAATGTCTTAAATTAGAAGCGAAGTTGAAAGCTATTGCCTTAGCGGCCGGATGCAAATTATCGGAAAATATCCCGTAATAAATTTTCGCAATAATCCCCTCCGGCTCTTCTTCGGCCTTCTTCCCGAAATAAGCCCTTACGGTTTCCAGCCATTGCGTCGTTGTTATTCCATCGCTGTCCAGCGAATGCGTCCCGAAAACCTCAGATAAAGCGACAATTATCTCATGCTTGGCGATATAAGAATGCTCTCCGATAGGCATAAAATACTTATCAATATTTTCTTTGATCATAAGCTCCGAATTTGCTTTATCCCTATCCTTCCTTCTTTTTTCCTCTAACCTAGCGGCTTTTTCCTGCTCATTTTGCTTACGCCTTCTTTCTTCCTCTACGGCATCATCCTCAGGGCGGGAGGCAGCACTTTCTTTATTTTTTTCCTCTAATTCTTGTTTAACTTTTGCCCGATATTCATCTTCGCTTAAAATAAGGCCCGCATAAGTGTCTTTAGCCTTCTGATCGCCGGTAAGCTGGTCAAGAAGTTTATTTTTCGCGATTATATCGTGTAAATATAAACTATTGCGGCCTAGAATGACGAATTTTCCCAGCATATTTTGCAATGATTGAAAAACCGGTTCTTTTTTGCCTCCAAAATGCGCACTCAACCACTTATGGTCAGAAATGTTTCTAGGATGAAACAAAATTTCCCGCTGCTTCTCAGAAATAAACTGGACTATAGTTTCGCTTCCGGGAAGGAATAAATGATAGTAAAACTTTTCACCCTCATTTTGTCCGGAAAAAGTAACAATTAATTCATTAAGTTTTCTTGAGGCGGTTTCCAGCGGAGGATATTCAACTGATATCACTTTTCCTGATTTAAATAAAGAAAATAGCTTTTCATGCTCCGAGTCTTTATCGGCCGAGCCTTCAGTAAAGCCATAAGAAATAAATTTTTCGTAATCAAAGGGATTATTTACCGCCGGAATTATCAACCGCAAAGAAATCCCCGGTTCCTCTAATTTTTCTAATAAGGTTAAAAGAAAATCATCCGGAGCAACATATTCAGCGGAATCCGGGAATATTTCCGCGTCCGATCGCGGCCTTTGCTGTCCTAGGATTGCCGGATCTCGCGCTTCATTATCGCTGCCCTTTCCTGTTATATTTTTAACCGAAGGACTCTCGGTAAGATGAGTTCGGGCAAGCTCCGGTAGCAATAAATTTCCCGATACGGCAGAGAGTTCCTCCACCTCAAAAGCAACATCTCTATGATCGCCCACCGGATTATCAACAGCATTTTCAACTTCCGCTCTTATAGCCGGATCTCCCAGATTATCAAAAAAGCTGACCACAGCTTGTCCGCCTTGCAGCCTGACTCCTCCGGAGAAATACTTTCGCGGTATAATTTCTTTGCTTCCCGGCTCATAATCTTCCTTGATGTAATTATAAACCCCCTTTTGCAGGGCTTGAATATAGCGATCATAAATCTTCTCGGCCGAGTTCTCTTCTTTCGTTTCTATGCCCTTTGTCTTTTTCCGGTCGAAATAAATCTTTCCCAGCAAGCTTTGCTTTAAATTGCGCTTATACCAGGTCGCTAGGATCATTGAATTATAGATTTGCCTTAAGACGGAAAAATTCTTCCCCTCATTGACTTCTTTCTCTATCGTCGGAATAATTATTTCCCTAACAAGATCGGCTACCAACTCGGTTTGTTCGGAAGTTATCCGCTCTAGCCCTTGCCGGAGCGGTTCTGCAATGAGGTGTATATTTTTAATATCTCTCTCCCGAGAGAGAGCGAGTGATTCCGCGCTGGCCTTGCGATTCTTTTCCTGTGCATATTCTGAATCCATCATCACTTTCAATTTGCTGCGCAAAACAAAAGCCGTATTTCCGTTTTCATAAACAAGGGCTTCCTGCGGAACTATCCAAACCCTGCTGAATATATCCGGAGGGATTGAAGTTAAGCCGTATTTCGCGTAAACTTCGCTATAAACTTTTTCCCAAAACTTCTTGCCGGTTTCCCCTTCCGGATATACCAAAGAAGCGGAAAGCTGCTTTAATATGTAGTCCTCGGCGAGTAGGTCCTCGCCCATTAATGTATTGCCAAAACTCTTCGGGATAATTCTATCCTTCTCGTAAGGCGAAAGATTGACCCACATCTCGTCTTCCGGAATAGTTAAAGAAGCAAGAAAATATTTAATTAGCTTTTCAGATTCTTTCTTGAATTCCTCAGCGCTTAATTCGCCGCTTCCCGAATCAACAATAAAATTGAATTTAGAAATATTTTGCGGGTCTACGGTCAATCCCTTGGCAATGGGCGGGGTAAAGGCAGGGGTTAAATTCACCATCACCCCCGGTTGAGGAAGCAAAGCGATGTCCTGGGCATAAACTTTCCCCGCGGGGATCAAAGTGTTGGCTAAGAAGGAAGCCAATATGACCCACGAAAAAAACTTTTTGATTGGACTATTCATACCTATATCCGGAATTAATATTATAATAGTATTAATATTTTTAAATATGAGATAAGTATAAAACATATTCGCGTAAAGGCAAATTTTACTCCATCCGGGTTAAAACAATACCTGCGTTAACCGGGTGAAAAAACCCCCTTGCATTTGATTTTAAAGCAAACTTTCGATTTAATTAAGCTGTGATACTCTATTTTCAGGAGTTTCTTCTTTCATGCCTAAAAGAAGAATGAAGCTGGGAATCGGGGTAATATTAATTATAACCGGAGATACCCCTTCAATTGCCTTTGCATCTATTGCAGGAAATCCGGGAAAGTTAAGGTCTATTTTGGAGCCGTTTTCCTGCAGACCCATTATTTGGGGGTTAAAATCAATGCCGCCTTTTGTAAAATCATCCTTCGTCTCACTCTTTGCTAGCAGGCTTTTATCGGGAGCAGCTTTCTCTATGCGGAAGCCATCTGGCGTATTAAAAATTATGATACCCCAAAGTACTTCTTCGTCCTCTTGGGAGGTTTTTCGTTTGGTAGGGAAAGGAGCGACATAACGCAATGTTAAAGTGCCGTCCATTCTAATAACAATATTGTATTTAACGCTGCCGTTCAAACCAAGCACCCGGCGAGATTCATCGGCCTCCGGGGTAACAAATAAAACCCCCTCCTTTGTCTTTTCAAAAAGTATCCTAAATGTGCCTTCACTAAAATTAGATTCATAATCGTATGAATATCCTCTTCTTAGCTCCATATTAAAAAGAGTATTCCTGTTAACAATGCTCGCATGCAAATTTTCAAGATGCCTAAGACTAATTCTCAGATCTGAGGTGGAATCAGTCATTTTTCCTTTTAAAACTTGGATTTTGTCTTCGATATAATTTAATAAAGTCCGCCAATTATATATATGGCCGCCTGTTATTCTCTCCACCAAATCTTTTTTTAATGGAACTCTATCTAAAGTTTTTTTAGCTTCGGATAACGCCTGCTTAAACGATTTTCTTTCAAAATCTAATATTTTCTGGCTTTCTAAAATGTCAGTAGAAACCTCCTCCAAAAGTAGAATTGCTAGTTTGATAGCTTCAGATTCACCTAAAAGGCTTTTTAGAATAGGTTCATAGGTCTTTTTGTCTTTGCGCGCAAAAGATTGCACTGACGGGATATTAGACTGAATCACTATACGCTTTTTGCGGAATATAGAGATAAGCTTTTCTATTCCCGATCGGTATTCTTTGATATCTGATAAATCAAGCGGAATGGCGAGGATCTCCTCATACAATCCCCTCTTTCCCCCGGATGACACTTTAATGGTGTCGGCAAAGTCATCCAATATTTTCCTGATCCTTTCTTGCACAATATCAACCGACATCATCGCCCGGTCATTGGGGAATCCCACATCGGCTAAACTAATGCCGTTTAATTCTTGCGAAGCCTGAATTTCTTTTTTTCCGTAATGGATTTTAATGGTCCTTAGGTTTTCAGAGCCCCAATTAACTTCAGTCGGAAGGGCGTCTAAATATCTCCCTCCCAGGATAAGGGCCGTTTTTCCGTCTGAGCTAATTTTGATATCTTTCGCGTCTGGCTCAATTCCTTCGCGCTTAAAAATATCTATAATCCTATCTAAGGTGATCTGCTCAAAGGCGTCGATTTCTAAGGCGACTTCATCAAAAACCGGCGGGCTTATATACTGTATGCGTTTCATCAGAGATTTGAGCTTATCGCTAAATTGCCTTAGGGCCTCACGATCTTCGGTTTGCGCTTCGCCATCCGCGAAGAAAATAGCCCAATACAAGCTCATAATTGTTTGGGCTAGATAAACTTTGGCATCCAAAAGCGATTTCCATTTGCCGCTGATAGCCGCGAATTCCTGCGGTTTGATCTCAAATTTCCTTTGCAGAGTCTTTGGTCCTCGGCTGAATATTTCCTCCGCGGCCTTGATTGCCTCTGGAAGGCCGTCAATTAATTCTTCGACATTAACGAAAGAATTGCCGCCGGCATATGCGGAAAATTCTGTATACTCTTTTGTGTCGCCGAGAAAAACATTTTCCTGAGTCGGCTTTACATACTGGCTACGTTTCTTGGCCGCTGCTCTTTCTCCCAACACTGTCGCCAAAACCCTGACTTTTTTCACCCCAGCTTCTGCCAACTGAGCTTTAATATCCTCGCGCTGAAAAAATGCCTCGGATATTCTTTCTTCAGTCCGGGTGATAAAGGTCAAGACAATAGGCCGGCCAAACCCATTAACCCTTTGGCGGAGGCCTTTTAGCGCTCCCAAAAAACGGGGGATAAGCTCATGGCCGTTTACATGCTCTTTAATAATTCCCGGGGTTATCGGCGGGACAAAATATCTTTCCGTAAGGCCGTCATTATCTAAATCAATGGAATAACCTCCCATAAAAAGCCGCGTAAACTCTTCCAAATGAATCTCCTGCTCAGTTTTGTCGCTTGCTGCTTTAAAAGCCGTAATTGCCCCCCCGATCAAAGCGCCCACCGCCTGCTCGGCTTTCTTATTTATTTCCGCGCTATGAGAAGGATTGTTAATGATCAACGCTTTAACCATAGAATCATCCGCCCTGGCCTCTTTAACGGCCGTTCCCGTGGCATCAGCATCAATATATAATTCTTCGCCGTTGAATAATTCGGGGTTATAATTTAAAGTCATGGCCGGCTTGACTATTTCCCTGATTGTTTCCCGCAAAGCCGCGATTTGCCTTTCCCGTCCCGACGGAGAAGTTTCCTCCGTGGAGGTATAAGAGGAGACAGCCTCTAACACCCGGGATAAAAGAGCCCTAATTTTTGCAAAGTCCTGATTTAAAGCATTCCGGCCAGTTTTCTTAAAGAGGTCTGTCAAAAAGAACGCGCCCTTGTCTGCGTTCAGCACTCCCAGTTCAGATAATAATCCGCTCGCATTCCATAAAATATTGAGCCTGGAATCGCTTTTTAATTCATCAATAGAGATGCCTGTCTTTCCGCTTAATCTCTCCAAGAAATAATCCTCATTACCCTCAATCCCGGAAACAAGAATCTTTATAAATTTAACCGCTTCCTCTTTGGCCAGCATCGCCGGGTCGACTCTTTTTTTATCTCCGTAGCGTATGCGGATGACATCGGCCTCTATTACCCTGATCTGAAAAATGTTACCATCTTGACTTACCGTAATTAACGGCGCTTCTTTACCACCCCCCAAAGGAACATCTTTTTTTGCTTCCGGCAAGGGGAAAAAGCCGTTTCCTTCGTTAATAAAAGTCATGCCTCCGATGCGCTCCAGCCTTATATCAGGAGTGGGTTCAGTCGTCCCCAAGAATTCAATCTTTAAGGCTTCAAAGGGAACGCTAATAAAACGTTCTTCCCCTTTTCGCATTTCAATTTCTGCAAATCCAAGGTTTATAGGATCACCCTCTCCCAAAATTTCGCCGGCCAAACCTGATTGATCGCCTTTTCCTCCATAGGCCGTCAACCGTCTCAGAAGATTTTCCTTTCTATTTTTCCATCTCTCTCTAATTTCCTCATCGGGAAGGGTTAATTCCGCCAATGCTGCCGTTAACACGGGTAATAGATCGCCTATTGTTGCCTCGGGGGAGTAATTGATTATTAGCGGTGCGCCATGCTTAAAAGCGAAAAAATTCACGATAACAGTATCCAAACCAGGGTCCATTACAATGAGTATCGTGCCAAGTCTATTCCCGAATTTAGCTCTCAGCTGTTCTTTAATTAATTTGGATGAAGATCGTATTAACTCATTAGGGTCAATTGAGATAATACTTTCGCCTTCATTTTGGTTGATAAGATTAGTCGGCGCAGAAAGATTATTTTCCGCATTAATTCCGCCACTAAAGCTAAAAGACCGGACCCGTCGGGCATTACGTAAAAGGTCATTGGTATGCTCGACTAAATCCAGGCCTCTTACTGTTAAAGAACCAAAATCAAATGAGGCAAATTCACGGGCGAGGTTAACCCATTCCTCGCGGTCTTCTTCCAGCGGGGAAAGAACTGTAGCGACCGCAATATGAACAATCGGCGATTTCGGCTCTTCTTGAGTAATATCATGTCTGAGCTTTAGAACTCTATCGCCTTCATCATAAACGTAAATATGCAAACGGCCGTCAACCGGACTAATGAAGACGCCTTTAACTTTACAGTTTATTGCGCCTGTGTTAATAACTGAAGCTATCTTATCAACAGCATTGATACCAAGACTATTAACTAATACGGATGAGAGAACATTCATATGAAGGCCGTATTCGCCAGATTGATCTAGGTTCAAAACGACTTTCCCTTTTTTATATGCCTGTGTTTGGCGCAACTTTTCTGAGAATATCCTAATATTATCCAAAGCATTTTTCGCATCAATTTTTCCCCCTATGTTAGCAATTAACGAACGATGTTTGGGCCCTTCAGACAATATGCTCCTTTGTCTAACCGGGGCAAGAGCTTCGTCTGTATAAGGAAAGCCCCAACCTTTTTCCGCATTTATTTTGTAAAAATCCTCCCGGGACATCATCGACCGGTCGGCGCCTTGAAGATTTGCCATGGCCTTTACGCCGACAAACTTTCCTCGGCCTTGCGTCAAAACCCAATCGCGGCTGGGTTCTTCTTCGGTGCTTACGCTTGAAAGCTGCGCGGCATCTACCCCGCCAGAGAAATATTTACGCGGTATAAGAGACTCTGTTTCGGGGTCATAATCCTCTTTGACATAATCATAAACCCCCTTTTTAAAAGCCTCAATATATTGAGAGTAAACTTTTTCCTTCATATTGCCTTCTTCTAAAGCTATGCCCTTAAATTTATTCCGGTCAACGTATACTTTGCCCAGCAAGCTTTCCCTCAGATTCTTTTTATACCAGGCGGCGAGTATCAGCGAATTAAAAATCTGCCTCAACACCGCAAAGTTCTTGCCCTCGTTTACATCTTTCTCGATCTCAGGGATCAAGACTTCCCTAATAACCTCTGACGAAACCCCATTTAAGGCCTTTAAATCTTCTTTTTTGACATTCCCCAGGCCATGCTTGATACTGCCTTTATTCGCTTCCAGCGCCAGATAATCTTCCTCCAGCATTACCTTTAAATGGCTTTTGGTGACAAAAACGCTTTTATCCTTAACATATACACCGGCTTCGCTGGGGACGATCCAGATTTTACTGAACGTATCGGAGGGGATTTCGGTTGTGCCGTATTCCTCGAAGGCCTTAGCATAAACTTTTTCCCAAAACTTGCTTCCGGTTTTATCTTCCGGATACATCAATGACGCCGCGAGTTGTTTCAAAAGATAATCCTGTGCCAGCATATCCCGCCCCATTTCGGTCTGCCCCAGTCCCGAGGCAATAATCCGGTCCTTTTCATAAGGAGAAAGATTGACCCACATCTCCTCCTCCGGAGTGGTTAACGCGGCTAAGAAATATTTTATAAGCTTGTTTGCTTCTTCCCGCAAGAGATCGCCCTCGAGCTTGTCATCGCCGGTATCAATTATAAATTCGAATTCTAACGGATTGCCGGAACTAAGGGTCATCCCGGCCATTATTGCCGGCTTGAAACTTGGGCTGACTGCAACCATTGTCCCCGGGAGTGGCAAGTTAAGCGCGGATTGGGCATAAGACTGTAGGGGAGTCAAAATAGTAGTTAAAATAAATAAAGCTGAGGTTAAAAGCGAAACGCCTTTTTGAAATATCCTTTTCAAAATCTTTTTTTCATGCTTAATTAACATAATCGGTTCCATCTTATAAGTAATTTCGAAACTTAACGAAAGTATAACATACATGATATTTATATCAAGGCGGGCTTATTCGCGTAAAAGCTTAATGAAAATTGCTTACACCGATAAGTAATAATCAGGCAAAGAATTCCGGCTAATTAATACTCGTTAACAAGAACCCTTATCTCGGCGCCTCAATGTAATTCTGCCGTCTTTATTATTTTAACACCTTCTGCAAAATCATTTTCGTCGCATAAAAGGCTCAGGACAACATGATTACCTTGAGAAAAGTCGAAGAAATACCCGGGATGGACAAAAACTTTATGGCATTTAAGAAGTTTCAAACTCCAATCTTCCTCGCTAACATTATCAGGCAGTCTTAAGACTGCATACCAGCCGCCTTCGGAATTAAGTAATGCATATTTTGAGCCTTGAACTTGTTTTGAAAGCTCGGCATAATTTATTTTAATCCGATTTAATATCTGCGATTGCAATCCATCTTTAAGCTCAAACCAGCTTTTAAGCGCATTTTGCGCGGGAGTATTTACGGATAAATAGGTGTCCGCGATTATCTCCAGCCTTTTCTTTGCTTCTTCTTTCGCCTCAGAGGGGCCGCTGATAACTATCCATGAAATTTTCATCTGCGGCAAGGCTAGAATCTTAGAAATTCCGCTTAAGGTAAAGGTAAGGCAATCTCTATTGCCGGCGAAAGAAATATGATTTTTTTCGCGGCTTAAACTAAAATCATGAAAAACCTCGTCACAAATAAGCGCTAAATTATTTTTGCGGCAAATTTCGTTAAGCTTTACCATTTCATCTGCTTTTATATAAGAACCCGTCGGGTTATTAGGATTGACCATAACTAAAGCCTTGGCTTCCTCGGCTAAGAGCCTGCTGAGACAAGAGAAATCAATCCTCCACTCGCCGTTATAATGAAGCCGGTAATATCCCGTTTCAACATCGTTGAGGCCGCAAAGGTATTGGAATAAAGGATAGCTTGGGGAGGGTAGAAGCACCATCTCTTGGGGGTCAAGCAGCAGGCGAAAAACAAATGAATACGCCTCTGATGTGCTCGAGGTGAGGAAAATATCCTCCGGAGATATTTCAATATTCTTTTTTTTGTAATAATCCGCTACCGCTTCCCTGGCGCGAATAGAACCCTTTGGGCTCGGCTCATAAAATAGCTTCCCGTTACCGGATAGGGATTTAACTATCTTAGAATCATATTTGAACCCGCAATTAGTAGGGTTAGAACGTGTAAGGTCAATGATTTCCCCTTCGGCCCTTATGCCCTTAAGGAGAATCGACAATTCGTTTTCTTTGAATTCCCAGCTGGTCCGGGAGGAAAAGTTATATTTGGTAGGCATTTTTTATCTTAAGAAATAAACTTATTTAGTCTCTCTTTTAAATTTATCCAGCTCTTTTTCTTTTTCCCTTAAAGTTTGCTCCAGCGCCTTATAATCCGATTTAGCGACCCAGGATGTGTCTTCCTTCTTCTTAGACAATTCCGCGATCTGTGTTTTCTGCGCGGATACCTCCCGACGGAATTGCTCGATAGTGTTTTTAAGCTGAGCGTTTTCGGCATCTAATGCGCGCCTTCTGTTATTAGTTTCCGCATTCTCTCTTTTTTGCTCATCTAAGAGCTTATCAAGCTTAATATACGAGGCGTGCTCGGAGGCCAATGTTTCTTGAGTTTTAACCAGCTCGGC
Source organism: Candidatus Omnitrophota bacterium (assembly GCA_015232535.1). GTDB lineage: Bacteria > Omnitrophota > Gorgyraeia > Zapsychrales > Zapsychraceae > JADFZM01. The sequence goes on along the minus strand of JADFZM010000018.1, from coordinate 6,390 downwards.
TTTGAGGCTATTTATCTCGGCTCCTAAGCGGCTTAGGTTGCCGTCCTCTTTCTCCCTCCAGCCGCGCTCCCGGCTGATCTTTTCCTCTAATTTTGCAAGGCTTAACCGTGATTCCTCAAGGCTCTTTTCCGAATTTTGCAGCTTATTCTTAAGAGAGTCGTTTTCCTGACGGAGCGATTTGATATGCCGTTCGTTATGGGAAGCGACCTTCTCCCAGTCGGTTTGTTTTGCCTGCTGTTGTTTTTTCTTATTCCGCTCCCTGATTATTATCTCGGCCGGAATCAAGAATATCACAGCCAAAAGTATCAAAATAAGCACGATCCCGATACTGATAACCGTATTAATCGATAACATTTTAATTTCCTTTTTTCATCCCCGATAGAATTGCCAGATTCCTTCTCGCCGCTTGGGAATCGGGGGAAGTGTTTAAATCCAAAGCTTTCTCAAAATGATCCCGGGCCCTCATGAAATCCCTCGCACCGATAAAGCTTACCCCCAGATTGTTATGAGCAAAGGCATTATTTGGGTTTAAGCGAAGTGCCAGATTAAAATATTTTATGGCTTGAGCGTAATTATTTAAGGCCAAAAAGGACGCACCCATATCGGCATAAGCTATTTCGGTAAAGTTCTCATACACCTTCCTCGCTTGCTCATTTTGCGCTTTACGTAAATATCCTTCAAATATCACCAGGGCATTTTCATATTGACGGACAGCTTCATTGAAAAGCCCCTCCCTAAAATAAGCCTTGGCAAGTAATATCCTTACCCGGCCAAAATCCTTTTCATAGCGCAATGTACGGGAAAACAGGCTTATTTCATTTTCCCAATAAGTATTATTCTTTATCGTTACCGAGACAGCGGCTGTTAAAAGGACGGCTGTTACAACCGCAAAGAAATTTACCGGGCCTTTCTCCTCAAAAGACAGAAAATACGGCTGGAGAATAGCGACGATAAAAATAAAGATCCCTATTACAGGCAAATACATGAAATGTTCGGCGGTCAAGATCAATGAATACTCGTTAACCAAAGGGATTATATTCAAAACAGGTGAAATTGTAACCAAAAACCAGCTTAAACCGAAAATCAAGATATTGCGGTTAGGGTCTTTTGCCTTTTTGATAAGCAGGAAAATCCCCGGGATGATAGCCAATAAAAGGGCCGCGGATAAGAAATTCGGCGCTAAAATATCGGTGCTGCGGTAATAATGCAAATCGTGCGGGAAGAAAACCATCCGCAAATACGTCAATACCGTGCGCGGTATCGCCAAAACCCTCAAAATCAGTTCGCCCTTAAAATCCAGAAAACCCGCTAAAGAAAATCCGGTCACAACTCTGCGAAATAAGAAATAAAATACCGCAACAACAAAATAATTAATACACCCGAACTTAAAAAACTTCCCGCCGACATCTTTGCCGCGGGAAACTAATAAACCGTAAAGCAGGATAAGAAAAGGCAGAACTATGGCCTGCTCTTTAGCCATTAAAGCCAAGGCATAAAAAAACAATGAGGACAAATATACAAATACCGACCGCATGGTGTTTCTATTTGAGGCCGCGAGATAAAGAAGAAATGACATCAAGCTAAAAGAAACATAAACCAGGTTCGAGATCCCGGATATCGTAGAAACAGCCTCCCCTTGCAGAGGATGGACTAAAAAGAAAAGGGCTATTATGAGCGCCGCTATTTTCTTCCCGTCAAAAACCTTTCCCATAAGCAGATACACCAGAAATCCGTTAAACAAATGAATAATTATGTTCGCCAAATGATAATACCAGGGATTAAACGAAAACATCTTATACTCTAGGCGGTAAATAAGCTCCAAAAGCGGGCGATAATACTGGTTAACGATGCCTCCGCCCGATAAGCTCGGAAAGAATATCGAATAAATCGACGGGAGGCTTAAGTTACCGATCTGGGGATTCTCGACTATAAAAACAATATCATCGTGAATAAAGGGGTGGTAAATCGCGTTATGAAAAGCGAGAAAACCGAAGAATATCAATATAAGGGCTGCCTGCGCATCACTTAAAAGCCTCAGATTCCGGTATAAGCCGATGTAGGGATAGTTTCTCACACCCGATATATATTACTGCTGTTTGTACTTTTTTCTGGCCTCATTGATCTCTTCTTCAAGAAGAATGTACTGCTTGTCGATATCAAGAAGCAATTTATCCGTATCGACCAATTTAGCATTCCTCCCCATCTCTTCAGCCTGAAAAAATAAATCCCGCATGGCTTTAGCGGAAATATTCCCGGAGGCACCTTTCAACGAATGGGCTATGTTGCGGACCTCTTCGAAGTTCTCATCCCGTATAGCTTCTTCAAGCTTCTTTCTTTTTACCCCATAATCTTCGATGTAAATATCAAAAAGCTCAAGCAAAAGCTCTCTGTCACCCTGAACCCTTTCTAAGAATTCTTTTAGATGAAGGACTTTATCGTTCATTTTCTCCCTTTTTTTATTTGTGTTTTTATTTCCTCAAAGAGTTTATGCCTATCGATGGGTTTTGAGGAATATCCGTCCATTCCGGCATCAAGGCATCTTTTCCTATCTTCCTCCATCGCCGACGCGGTCAAAGCAATTATCGGCATATGTTTTCCCGTTGCTTTTTCTTCCTCGCGGATCCTGCGGGTGGCTTCAAACCCGTCCATATTCGGCATATGGGCATCCATTAAAATCATTTCAAAATTTTTGGTTTTAATAAGGTCGATCACTTTTACCCCGTCATCGACGGCATCAACCTCAAAGCCGTATTTTTGCAGCAACTTAGCTGTCATCCTTTGGTTTACAATATTATCCTCCGCCAAAAGTATCTTTATGCCTTTTAAGCCTTCAAACATTTTATCGAAATTCTCCGATTCCCTTGACCCATCGTCATTCCCTGCCTTTTGCTTTATCACCCTAAACTCAGCGGTAAAAACAAATTTACTTCCCTTGCCGACATCGCTTTCAACCCAAATCGTCCCTCCCATCATTTCACAAAGCCTTTTGGAAATTGCCAATCCCAAACCGGTGCCTCCGTATCTTCTTGTCGTAGAAGCTTCAGCTTGAGTGAAAACCTCAAAAATCACCTCCTGCTTATCCTTAGGGATCCCAATCCCCTGGTCGATAACAGAGAAACGTAAAACTGCTTTATCCTTTATTTTATTTTCCACAGCAACATCGACTACAATGTCGCCTTTATCGGAAAATTTAATAGCATTATTCACCAAATTGATCAATATCTGCCTGAGCCTAACGGGATCTCCGGCGACCAGCTCGGCGACAGACGGGTCAATCCTCGCAACAACCCCCAGTTTCTTCTTTTGGGCTATTACCTGTAACCCCCGACAGACATTGTTTATTATCGCCGGCAGATGAAATTCGATATTTTCTAAGACGATTTTTCCTGATTCTACCCGCGATAAATCCAGGATATCATTTATCAAGCCTAAAAGGTTATCAGCGGCCTCTTTTGCGACCTTAATATTTTCCTTTTGTTCCGCGCCTAATTCCATATCAATGGTAAGGTCCAACATTCCCATTATGGTATTCATGGGCGTCCTTACCTCATGTGACATATTCGCTAAAAACATCGATTTTGCCGCATTGGCCTGCTCGGCAGCTAACTTCGCCTGAATAAGCATCTCGCGCAAGTTTTTCTGCTCGGTAATATCCTGCATAATCCCGACAGAACCGATAATCCTACTCTCCGAATCCTTCAGGATATTGATCGAAACATCAACGTCAATAACCAGTCCGTCTTTCCTTCTAACCTTGGTCTCTAAATGATGTTTGGAGCCGAGATCCCTGATTCTTTCGGAGCGAATTCTCTTCCATTCATCCTCGGGATAAATAAAACTTATAGGCTTGAGGTGCAAGTCCTCTTTTGTATACTGCAGCAATTCCTCGGTGAATTTATTCAAGGAAACGATCCTCTCCTCGGCGTCGGTCATGATTATTGACGCGGCGGAGTTATCCAGCAATATACGGATCTTATTCTCGGAATCGCGGATAAGGCGCTGAGCTTCCTTCTGCCGGGAAATATCGCGGATAATGCCGATCGAACCGATAATATTGCCTTCGGAATCCTTAAGGATAGATATTGATAAATCGACATCGATGATGGCTCCGCCTTTTTTATACATCTGCGTTTCAATGCTGGAGAGTACCCCTTTTTGTCGCACGTTCAGTTTTCTTAACTTCGTCCATTCAGAATTCGGATAAAGGTCTTTGACGGGCTTGTTGAACAAATCTTCCTGCTTCATCCCCAGAAGTTGTTCCGCGAAGGGGTTCCAGGCGACTATTTTCTCGTATTTGTCGGTAACGGTTATAGCGGCGGCCGTATTATTAAATACCGTCTGAAAGAGCCCCTTAGATTCTATCAGATTCCTCTCGAATTTATCTTTTTGCGACAAATCCTCAACAATAACATCAAGATAATGCGCTTTTTCGGCCTTCGCTTTCAGAGGGAACCCGGACAGAGAGCAGAGTTTATAATTCCCCCCCACGCCGCCGATATTTGCCGCAAAATTAACCGCCCTTCCTTCGTCAACAGCCTTCTTCCAGAACACGCGAAAATCCTTCCGGTTTTCGAATATATCGGCCAGCGAGAGTTCGCTAAGGGCCTTGCTTTCGAAATTCAGCATTTCCCTAAAATTTTGATTGTAGTAAATAAACTTCGGGTTAAACCCGACGCTAACGCGGAAGACTCCGCAGGGCAAGTTTTCTAGGATATTTTGAGTTGAATCAATTTCTTTCATCACAAAATGTTTTTCTTAGTCTTAACTTTCAAATTTCTATAGATCGCCCACAAATTGAAGAGTAGAGTCACAATAGTCAAAGATATCATGCAAAAAATCAATACCGGATCCCAGTTTTTATTGAATAATCCGGGAGAAATTTCATTACTTAAGTAAGAGATAATGAACAAAGCAAAAATAACAATGGATCCGGCGATAAGAAAAACAAAGAATGAAAAGACGGACGATATCGCGATCACATACGTATTATACAAAACCAAATTTCCTTTGGCGATCTTACCTGCCGCTATCCCGATTCTTTTCATAATTATATCATTCTATCATTAATTCCTAAGTTCCAATTCAAAATATTTCACTTGTTTTGCGCCTCCGGGCCGTCATATTTCGTCCGTACTTTAACAACTTCCTGATTTATCGCAACAATCCTATCCTCGATATAGGGATGGGTGCGAAAATATAGAAAACCTTTCTGTTCTTTTGATTCTTTCTTCAATATCTCAAAAGACTCCGCCATCGCCTCCGGCCGGTAACCTGAAAAATACAGGTATTTCACCGCTAAACGGTCGGCTTCGTACTCATCCTGCCGGCTGTAAGCATTGAATACCATCCCCATTATCACATCCGCGCCCATGGAGGCCAGTCGAGCGGAATTTTCTTCCAGCCCCAAATGAGTTAAGACTAGGCTGGCGACTAAATTGTACCCCAAGGCAGCCTGGAATTTCTTTATTGTATGCCGGGCGGCGCTATGGCCTATTTCATGTGCTAAAACCCCGGCGATCTGGTCCTCGTTCTCCAGCTTATCAAATAAACCGGTATTAAAATAAACGCTTCCGCCGGGAACGGTAAAGGCATTAAGCTCTTTATCCTCGAGTAGATAAAATTTATACGCCAGGTCCTGTCGGTCAGAGATCTGAACAATCCTAGAGCCTATTTTATCAAGCCTTTCTTGCTTTTCTTTATCCTGGCTCAGCTTGTATTTCTCAAGGATGTTTTGATGTATAGTTCTCCCCATAGACGCTTCCTCGGGAGTGGAAACAAAGATAAATTCCCTTTTTTCTGTAGCCGGGTTATAAATGCCAAGGGTACTGCACCCGGATAAAAAAATGGCGAAAGCCGCGATATAACAGCCAAAGGCCAAAGCCGCGGTTTTATGCTTAAGCGGATAATACCTGCTTAGAATATTTATTTTAAAGCTTTTCATCTCTCGAATTTCACTATCTCTTCCCACCAGCGGCTGCTATCCCAAATTTTTATTGTCCGCCAAAGCTTGCGGGCGGTCTTTGTCTTTAGGTATTCCGGAGCTTTCCGGAAGAATTTCTTTGCCTTAGGGTACCCATTGTCGTAATATTCTTTGGCCTGAAGCAGGCACTCAAGAATATCCGCATCCCGGGCGATTATGCTCTCTTTGCATTCCTGTTTCTCATAATTACCCCGCAGGGCAGACATTTCCTTTTTCACGCTATCATCAAGGCCAAAGATCTGGTCGTGAAATACTTTTGTCTCGGCTTTCTTGAAATCAATGTAATAATGCCCCATTTTGTGAAGGTCATTGATGCGCGACTCATGAATATCGTTAAAAAGCGCCATAACCAGGCTTTTGTAAGCATCGGCTTTTTCCACATGGGCGATATAATAAGCGATAACCGCGCA
>JADFZM010000189.1 GCA_015232535.1 Candidatus Omnitrophota bacterium | reverse complement strand
ATATCGTAAGCCAGTCTTTAGGACGGGCGGTTGATTTTAAAGATATCGATCTCAAGGTTTCGCTCGAGAAGGGAATAAAATTTCATCTGTCGGATTTCTTGATTGCCGAGAATCCTGATTTTGGCACCGGTAATTTTGTTAGAATCAAAGAGATCGATGCGGGTGTGGATATTATTTCCTTTATTATCTCTCGCCGGATTTCATTTCCCAGTGTTTTAATCCGTTTTCCTCGAGTGGAGGTTATCCGCAATAACGAAGGGTTGTTAAACGTTCAAACAATCGGCCAGCCGGTAAAAGAGAATGCCAAGCCGGGGCAATCTTCTTCCGTACCTCCAGCTATTTTGTCAGCAATTTTTATTAATTCAATTAAGGTCGAAAATGCGGAACTGAACTTTGTCGACAAATCTATGGTACCGGCACTTAAGCTGTCTGTTACGCAGGCGACGTTGGATGTGCGGCGGTTTTCTTTGACGGATCCTTTTGACTTTTTGCTGGATGCAGCTGTTTTGTCGCTGGAAAACAATTTTCATCTAGGCGGTAAGGCACAATTGAAACTTTCAAACAATGAGCTGAGGCTGAAGGATACGGAAATCGAGTTGGGTTTGAGCCAGCTTACGCTAAACGAGCTTAGCGGGCTTTTCTTGCTTAAAAATATTCCTGTTCCACAAGTTTTGGGTGGCCAGTTAAAGGTTAAAATAAAAGAAGCAGCTGTTTCTGACAAGGGATTGGATAAGCTTATCGCGAACATTTCTTTGGCTACTGGCAAGGTAATTATTTCAGAGATTGTTCCGGGAGTTTCGTTAGAAGCTAACCGATTGGATTTTGGAGTGGAAAACTTTAATTTGGATGGTTCGATACCGGCTCAGGTAATTTTAAAGGCAGCGATATTCCAGGATGAACCCAATTTAAATTTTACGGGGGAAGCTTCTTTTAATCCTAGGATAAATGAAATTCATATAACCAGAGGACAATTTACGACGGATTTAGAGTTATGGCCGCTTCAGAAAATCAAGACTGTTGTTGCGCCGAAAGGAGTTCCTTTCCCTCAAGTTCTTTCCGGTAAAATAAATGCGCAGATTAATGATGCTACTGTTTCCCCTAAAGATGTGGACTTTTCTGATGTAAGCATTCAATGGCTGAACGGAAAAATCGCAATCAGCGATATTGCTCCCGGAATTTCTATTGCGGCAAACAATATTAATCTTGATATTAAAAATCTTTTGTTTGATGACGTATTTGATGTTACGGCCACGCTTGGTCTTGAGAGCGACGAGCCGAATGTTTCTCTCGGCGGGAAAATGGCTGTTGACTTGGAGACTCAAAGCGTACGTTTAAGCAGAGCTGTTATCAAAGCAGATCTCTCTAAAATACCTTTTGAACGCCTAAAAACAACATTAGCGCCACTTAAAGATGTGCCTTTACCCGAAATATTAAAAGGGCAAGTAGATATTAATGTTAAGAATCTTTTGGCTGGGCCGCAAGGCTTGAATTCTGTAATTGCGGATATTGTTTTAAAAGAAGGCGAAGTCAGTATGAAAGAGATCGCCCCGGGAATTTCTTTTGCGGCCTCACATATAGACGCAGATATTAAGAATTTCGGATTAGGCACATCTTTTGTATTTGATCTTAAGCTAGCTTATTTAAGCGAAGAGGCTAACATTCAGGCTAAGGGGACGGCTACTCTTCAGATAGAGAACCAAACGATTTCACTTAAAGGCACAGTTGCTCAAGCGGATTTATCCAAGATTTCTATGGGGCGGCTTAAAGCCGCTGTTGCGGCATTAAAAGATGTTCCTTTGCCGGAGAGATTAAATGGAACTCTGAATGTTGACATTGCCAGTGCCATAGCCGGGCCTAAAGGGCTTTCTGCTTTATCCGGACGAGGCTCATTAAATAATTGGGAAGTTAAGCTCAAAGAGCTGGCCATCCCTATTTGCGGATCGGATACAAGCTTCAAAATGACGGAAAGCCTGGTCTATGTTAATGATCTTAAGGCGGTTTTGGGTAAGGGGCAAATCTCCGCCAAGGTCAGTATCGCCGAATATATGACGAGTAAGAATTTTGATTTATCCGCAGAAGTTAAAGGCATAGGCCTGTCCGAAATTTTAGATCAAAAGCAGTCTCCGGTAAAAGTTGAGGGATTGGTTTTTGGCAACATCAAGGCTAAAGGGCAGGCAGCGGATGTCAATTCGATAACTGGCGAAGGGAATTTCGAAATTAAAGAATCGAAATTAAAAGACCTCAATGTTCTTAAAACCGTTTTAGACAAGATTTCATTTTTGCCGAATGTGTCTTCGCGGGTGGAAGCCAAGCTTCCTGAAAAATATAAAACTAAACTCCAGGACAAAGATACTGAAATTAAGAAAATATCCAGCCCTTGTATAATTTCTAAAGGAGTAATTCTTTTAGAGCCTATTTCCGTAGAAGCCGATGAATTTATTTTTGACGGAAAATGTCAGGCGGGATTTGATCAAAGGTATTCTTTGGACGGCAAAGTGAAAATTCCGGCAGAGTTGTCTACTGCCATGGGGGAAGGAATTGAGGAGTTGAAATATTTGTATGATGAAAAAGGCAATATTAGTTTGCCGGTTCATGTGACGGGGAAGGGAGCAAATGTCCCAGTGTTTGCGGTGACGCAAACCGCCATTGATATGGGCAAAAACGCCATATTGAATCAAGGCAAGAAGGAAGTGGGGCAGATTTTAAATAAAGCTTTAGGAATAGAAGAAAATGTCCCATCC
>JADFZM010000188.1 GCA_015232535.1 Candidatus Omnitrophota bacterium | reverse complement strand
ATGAGAGCGGGACCTATAAGCGAAATTATTGAAAATATAATATCTGAAGCTGCAAGCAGGCATGAAATAAAAGGTATTGTAAGCGGGGCAATAAATCCTCAAATAAATTACGACTTTTGGAAAGCCCGTTTTTTAGGAATCGGTCAAGTTAAAATACAAACTGCCGCAAAAGTCCTGAAAGCAGTATATGAAGCCATGGCTCAAAGTCAGGCAGAAGAGTTAATGGCGGAATATAAAACCCTGTCGCAGGGAAACGAAAATGAAAAAAAGCTGGCGGCTATAATTTTAAATGCCTTAACTTCTACAGAGGCTAGCGCTGAGCCGGCTTTGCCGGAAGTTCCGCTTGAAGATTTAAATGCCAGTTATACCGTGTTTAATAAAGAACTCCGTACAGCGGAAGAGAAGCTTTTAGTTCCTACAGATGAAATGAAAGATATTGAAGCCCGCATCGTCGGGGCTTGGAAAGCAAAAAAGCGCATTGTAGTTTTACAAGGCGGCCCGGGCGGAGGTAAAACTGATATATTTATCGATGTCGGGGAAAGGTTTGGATTTCCGGTAGAGGTATATTCCGCGCATGGGTTATCATCGCTTGAAGATATTATAGGTGGATTCACCCAGGATGAACAGGGGCGGATAATTCTTACCGCTGAACCCGATTCCCAGGGGCATTACAAAATACCTTTCTTGGAAATGCTGACCCACGGCGGGCTTTTTATTATCGATGAAGGAGCGGTCGGTGAGCGGTCGCGGGCTTTAATCAGCCTCTTGACCGGATTAGCCCGGGGAGAAAAAATATTTGTCCTTAATCAGTTTCCCGGAAGGCCCAGAAAGGTATTAGAAGTTCACCCGGAATTTCATATTGGCATAACAACTAATGATCCCGAGAATACCCCCGGCCGCGAACAACTCCCCATAGAAGTCCTAGAGAATTCGGAAATTATTGATGTCCCCAACCGCTACAGCACTATCTCGTATCTTAATATTATAAAAAGGTTTCTTAGCCTATTTGTCAATTTGGGAGAGATGCCGGGACATGACCAGTATATTCTTAGGGAAGATATTCTTAATTACCACCGGGAGATGATTGAATATGTTGAGAAATTATTGGAAGAGAGTGAAGAGCGGCATCTTTTAACCTTAAGGGACATTAAAAATTGGGCCAGGGCAATTGAATATTTCCGTTCCAAAGGAAATGATATAAACGTCAGTGTAAATTTGGCTTTTGACTTGGTTTATTTGCGTCAATTTACTAAAGAAGAACGGGCAAAGATCGTTCAATATTTAAAAACAAAGCATTGGAATTTTGCGGAGATTTCTGAGAACGCCAGCTCAGAACAGGAAATAATTAAACACATAAGCGCAGTCTCTTCTATCGGACAGCATATGCACACGCTGCTTTTGTTGGAACCGGGAGCGCGCGAGCAGGAGATCCTCGATAAATTTACCGCTCAGGAAGGATACGAAGTTTATGATTTAGAATCTTCGCCGGAGCTGACCAGCTTAGAGCTTTTAGGCGGGGCGTTTCCTATTCTTGAAGGGGAGGAATTTTACGGGCTTATGGATTTTCGCGTGAAACCGGCTTTCTTGACCCGGCATTTAGTTCCGGAGGATAAAAAAGGCGAAGAAGGCCCAAAGAAACTATTAGTAATTCATAATATTGACGCTCTGCCGGAGCGGGTCAGGGCGCTATTGAATAATTTCCTTATAAAAGGATATATTTTGCAAAAAGATGATTCGGGTAAAACCGTTAAATTAGTTCTACCCAAAAACGTTAAAATTGTCGCGACGATGTCAGCTTTAAGCCAGCGCGATTTCTCCTCGGCATTCTTTAACCGTTTCGTCAAATTGAACGTTGCGGCGATGGAGGCAAAGGAAAGCGAGATAACCGAGTTTACGAAAACTATCATGGCAAAATATGGTTTAACTATGCGTGAGGCGAAGAAGATAGAAACGCTTTTCTTGTTAATCAAAGTCAATGAACAAGATAATGTGATTTGGGGATCGGGTAAAAACTATCAATTTACAATTAAAGAGGCTTTTTTACACGCGCAATTTGTTGGTTTGGCAATTACGGCAGCAAAGGCAAGAGTAGAAAACTTAAGTGAGATTGGGCGCGAAAAGATTATTATAGAAGAAGCGATACGGGTTTATGGGGCGGCGTTAAAAGAAAATCAGCAGGATTTTGATATTTTTATTCGCACAATGCTTGAGCAGCTTTTTAGCGAAGTTGATAGGAAGGATTTATCCGGAGCTATCTCTTATCGTGCTGACGGGCATCCCGAAGAACTTGCCGGAGTTGAGGTCAAGGCCGCTTCACAGCCAAAGATTGACATAAAGGTACGCTTAACGCTTGTGCCAAAAATTATTAATACGCTTTCAACTATATTGCGCGGCTGGCAGGCAGATAAGTTTGTTTCCTTAACGGGAGAAACAGCCGCGGTAAAAACCACTATGGGAAAATATTTAGCTCAGCTTACGGGAGTTGAATATTACCTTTATTCCGCGCATCGGCAATCAAAGGCCAGAGACCTTACTGCCGCCCTAACCTTAGGCGAAGATGGCAAGTATAAACTGGAAATACGCGAATTCTTAGAAAGGATACAGAAAGACGATCAACTGATTATTCTCGATGAGATTAATTTTAAACCCGAAATCCTTTGGATTTTAAATGGGCTTGCCCGCGGGCAAAAAGAATTCACGGTAGAAATACCGGGTGAAAAGCCGATGAAATTTAAAATTGGAAAAAACGTCCGTTTTCTTTTAACTATGAATCCGGAAGATTATTCC
>JADFZM010000187.1 GCA_015232535.1 Candidatus Omnitrophota bacterium | reverse complement strand
CTTCTACAACTTACTTTACGTATTGCCTTTAATAATAATCGTTGTTGCTTTTATCAGAACGCTTTCGGCAAAAAGAATATCCCAAAGGCAAATAGAGATAATTAAATATATCGGCGGAATTATAATGCTCCTTTTAGGGATAATCCTTCTGGTCAACCCCGGGCTCATCGGGATTTAATAAAATAATGCCGGCATACGATAACTTTAGAAGAATCCGCGATGAAATTCCAAAGAACATATCAATAATTGTCGCCGCCAAAGGGAGAAGTGCCGAGGAAGTAAAAGAAGTCTTGGCCGCCGGCGCGACGGATATCGGAGAGAATTACGTCCAGGAGGCTGAAGAAATGATTAACATCCTGGGCGATTCGGCCAAAAGCGCCAATTGGCATTTAATCGGGCATCTTCAAACAAACAAGATCGGTAAAGCCATAAATTTATTTAAAATGGTCCAGACGATCGACAGTATAAAGAAAGCCGAAGCCGTTAACAAAAAAGCCTATTTGTTGGGACAAACCATACCCATACTTATAGAGGTAAATATTGCGGATGAAATAGCTAAGGCAGGGGTAAAACCCGATACAAAAACAATATCGGCTGTAATGCGCGAGATATCCCAGCTTCGGCACATTAAGGCCAAAGGGCTTATGACTATGGGCCCGCTGCTTGATGACCCCGGCCATTTACGCCCTTTTTTCAAGGAGATGAAATCGATATTTGACGAGGTCAAGAGCCAAAACATTCCAAACACATACCTTGATGTCTTGTCTATGGGAATGTCCGATTCCTTCCGTATAGCCATAGAAGAAGGGGCAACAATGGTGAGAATAGGTACCGCCATTTTCGGTCCGAGGAATTACTGATTCATGAACATCGCAATCATCGGAGCCTCCGATAAAAAAGAAAGATATTCGTACAAAGCATTTATTCTTCTCCAAAAAAAAGGACACAAGGTATATCCGGTCAATGCCCGGCTAAGGCAAATAGACGGAGTTAATGTTTTCCGCTCGATAAAAGATATCCGCGAGAAGATAGACGCCATAACCTTATACGTCAATGAATCCATATCCGAGTCGATAACCGAAGAAATATTGGAAGCAAAGCCTCGGAAAATAATCTTTAACCCCGGAGCGGAAAATGAAAAATTACTCGATAAAGCCCGGGCTTCCGGAATAGAGGCCGTTAACGCCTGCACTTTAGTCTTAGCCCAAACAAACCGCCTTTAATGCTTTCAAGGCGCGCTTTAACAAATCTTATATCTTAATTGGTATAATAAACATCTTATGATATATTTAGTATATTCGGATTTCAATTTTACTCAAAAGGAGAGGCCATGAACAAAAATAAAATTTATACCATCGTTCTCTTAGCGGTCATAGCGCTCAGCGCTTTTATATTTATCTCGCGCGTTAACGCCCAGCCGGCGTTAAGCGACCCTATCGGAGAGAGGCCTATTCCAATAGATTTCAGCTACATGTTAGACGGCAAAACAGAATTGTTCTATTGGCAGATGAAAGATTACGAATGGACCTGCATCGAGCTTGGCTTCAATTGCGATAAGGTGCAGGAGATGAAAAACCGGTTTCAATCACAAGTAGAAGTACAAAAAGAAAAACTTAAATCCCAATTAAGCAAAGAGCAAGATTTTATCAATCTGCAAAATGACTTCCTAAAAAGACAGGAGGAATTTGAACGGATACTTGCCGATTCCAACCGCACGGAAGAGGAATTAAAAGCCCAGAAAGAGGCCTTTGAAAAAGAAAGAAATATTTTCGAGCAGGAAAGAGATAAATACCTCCAAGATCAGGACAACTACGCACAGCAAAAAGAAGCTTATCAAAAAGACAAAGCCGAGCTCGAAAAACTAAGGCAGTTACAAGAAGACCAGCGCAGAGCGGAAAATCTGCTGCGCCTCGATTTCGAGAAACAAAAAGAAGCCTTCTTAACCCGACAGGAAGAATTTTTCAGAAAAGAGCAGGAATCTTTTACCCAAAGAAGCGAAGAGCTGAGAAGGAGATCCGAGGAACAAAAGAAAGTGGGTAATATGCTTATGCAGCAAGCGGAAGAAGAAAAAGCCTTACGGGAAGAATTCGAAAAACAGCTTGATGCTTTCCTAAAGCGAGAGCAACTTTCTTTCCAGGATAGGATTGAGGAATACCGCATGCAGCAGCAATCTATAATCGAAAAAAGAAAAGAATACGAAAGACAGCTTTTTAACCAGCTGTTCAAGAACCGAAGCGAAGACGATATCCAGATGAAAGAGACCCTAGACAAACAGCAGAGCGATTTTATCCAGAAACAGGAGGAATTCTTCAACAATGAAGAATCGGCTTTTAAGGCCCTTATAGAACAATATCAACAGAGGCGCGATGACTACAAGAAAATGCGCGAGGCTTTCGAAAATAATGCCTCGCCATCTGAGGACCAAGAAAGTTTTGAGAATAGCCAGGAGGAATTCTTTAAACGGCAAGAAGAATATTACAGAATAGAGCGGGAAGAGATCCGCAAACAACTAGATGAATTCAAGGACAAGCAAAAAGACCTAGAAGACAAGATCAGCCAAGATGACCCGGCGCTCAAAGATTCCGATTCAGTATCCGAATGGGAATCACAGAGAAAAGAGTACTTAGGCGAATAATTTTACCTAAAGAGTTTGGCCAAGGTGGATCAGGGAACGCAAATTAAACCGCAATAATAATATTTATATTCCGGCGAAACGGTTCTTATTAAACTGCTTTAATAAATCATGTAACACCAAAATGGTAATGTCCTAAATGACCAAAATGAAAATGTCCTAATCT
>JADFZM010000186.1:1142-2848 GCA_015232535.1 Candidatus Omnitrophota bacterium | reverse complement strand
CATTATCCCGATCTATGCCATGGAGGAAATTGATAAACTAAAAAGCGAACAATCTTCCCGCGGCAAAAGCGCCCGCGAAGTCTGCCGCATTCTTGACGAATTAAGGTCTCTCGGCAGTTTATCCTCAGGCGTCCCCGTCAGTATGGACGGCGGAACACTCCGCATCTTGGTCCCATCAGAGCGTAAAGCCCTCCATGTGGCCCTCGACCATAATAATATGGATAACGTTATCCTGCAATGTGCGCTGGATGTTGCCAGCACATCCGAATTTCAATCAATATTCGTGACAATGGATGTCAACCTGCGTGTCCGCGCAGAAAGCATCGGCATTACAGCAGAATCTTATGAAAACC
Organism: Candidatus Omnitrophota bacterium; assembly: GCA_015232535.1. Classification (GTDB taxonomy): domain Bacteria; phylum Omnitrophota; class Gorgyraeia; order Zapsychrales; family Zapsychraceae; genus JADFZM01. The sequence continues at coordinate 2,495 of JADFZM010000186.1, read as the reverse complement.
AATCGGTCGATTTCTCCAAACTAATGACCGGTATGGTTGAATATGAAGCAACTTATGGAGAAATCGATAAGCTATATGCAGAGAAACAATTATTTGTTGAACAGGATTATTACCACAACGCTTATGTAATGATGAAGGAGCCCACAGGAAAAACCGCATTGGGCAAATGGGTTAAAACACTACAGAAGATTGTTCCATTAGCAGTTCCCAAGGAAGGAGTCATGGGAATTAAACCAAAGAACAAAGAGCAACAATTTGCTATGGATATGTTGCTGGATGATAATATTAAGGTAGTTTCTTTGGTGGGAATGGCAGGATGCGGAAAAACGCTCATTTCTTCAGTTGTAGGGTTATCTAAAGTTTTCAATGGGCATTATAATAGATTGACAATCACCAGGCCAATTGTTGTACTTGGCAATGACATTGGGTATCTTCCGGGCGATATGATCTCCAAGCTCAATCCATTTCTAGCCCCTTTTTATGATAATCTTGATTTAATATTTGCTGGGGCAGGTAAATCAGTTACTAAGGGCCAGACATATGAAGACTATATGGAGCAAGGCATTATTAAAGTAGAACCTATTACATATATCCGCGGAAGAAGTTTACATAACCAATTTATTATTGTGGATGAAGCTCAAAATCTTACAACTCACGAAATTTTAACCATTGTTTCACGATGCGGAGCAAATACAAAGATCGTATTTACCGGAGATCCGTCTCAAATTGATACTCCGTATTTAGACAAAAATTCATGCGGTCTTGCAGTTCTCGTAGAAAGAATGCACAACCACACCCTGGTAGGGCATATTACATTTGCTAAGGGAGAGCGCTCTGACGTTGCCAACTTAGCGGTAGAGCGTTTCTATAAATGAATAGATTAGGCTAATTGTTTTTGGTTATGTTCGTATAACATTTCCCCAAGAACAATTGCTTCGGTTAACCCGCCTGAAAACAGGCGGGTTAACTCTTCATTAAGGGATTGATTACATTTTATAACTGTGCTGGAGGACGGAGTAGCGAAATGGTAGCGGATAACCCGCACGCTCATTACCCACCAACCATCGGGACTTTCGAAGCCGATGCACATTTGCCCATAATATGGGACATAGTTTTTGGCGAGAACGGCTATTTTTCCGTGTTTGGCTATTTGTTGAGTGGTTAACTCGTAATAGCTGGAAAGGCTGCGTAGGAATATCGGACTTGAAATATGAATATCTACTACCATCCATCTCACCTCGCTGTGGTTGTGAACTCTAATAGATATCTCATATTATGCTGCGACGAAGTATATAGCATCATTTCGTCATTAATAACTCCACTATATCCGCCCTTAGCCCAAACCGAATGATG
>JADFZM010000186.1:0-1135 GCA_015232535.1 Candidatus Omnitrophota bacterium | reverse complement strand
ACATCATTTCGTCATTAATAACTCCACTATATCCGCCCTTAGCCCAAACCGAATGATGTGGTTTGATATTATTTGCCGTATATTGATAAGATCCAGTAGCTATTTTTTGATTGCCTAAAATACAATCATCTACAAATAAATAAGCTACCTTGTCAGAACCTCTAGTCCAAATACCATTACTGATCGATGTATATCCACATGCCTTGCTCGATTTTCCGTGATATATGGAATTTCCATACATCGCCCCACACAGAACTACACCCGATGGACGAATCAACAATCCCTTTTTCAAGATGCCAGTAAGGTTTTGTGTACGAGTACCATGGAACAGAGGAATTACATTTGCCTTTTGATATAGTTCCGGATTGCCATCTGGACGTTTTGACACCAGCGTTTTCATCTGCTCTGGAAATACTTGCTTGCCACATTCTTTGGAAATTCGTTCTGCCGATGCATTAAAAATATCTCGCTCTTTATTTCTCTGAATAGACCAAGCATTTAATAAAGAAATCTTCCCAAGATATTGATGATTTGCCGCTCTTGTTTCTTGAATCATATTATTGAGCCAATTAAATATTTCATCTTTATGATCAATGAATTCAAAATCTGTATCAAGCGATCTATACTGGTCATCTACCGATACAGAGCCAGCAGTAAGGTTAATATTTAAGTCTTTGGCATCTAGTAGAGTATCAAGATCATATTCTTTTTTAATGATTTTATCTTCCGTATTTAGAAGCAGCTCCAACATTTGTCCTCGGGCACCCGCCCCAAGATTATGAGGAATCAAAGAATAGAATTCATTTGTTAATTGCTGAATTTTTCCCTCATCTGCTTTTGAGGGTTTTCCCCCTGAGTTCTTCAGTATTTCTTTTGCGGCATTTAATCTATTACGCCCTTCATCAATTTGTTTATTGGTTAATTGACCAAGTGGACATTTTAGGGTAGTAACAACGAATTGGTTTGTTGCACCCATCAAAGTGCCAATTAATCTTTGAGTCTCCTTATGTAGCTGAGATTTGGGCAATTCTGGCAGCACTTGCTCAATATTATTCAGAACCACCGGCTTAACAATTTTCTTTGCATCTTCACTTCCCAGCGCCCGCTGCGCCAAGTCAATTTCAACATAACCTTT
>JADFZM010000185.1 GCA_015232535.1 Candidatus Omnitrophota bacterium | reverse complement strand
CAACGCATTTTATAAAAGCGGGAGGGGGAAAAGACGGAATGTTCGTCGATCCCGTACTTCTGGATATCAATTCCGTCTTAGGGACAGAATATATCGAATGCATGAAATTAGCCGGCCGCTACGCTTATGCCGGACGGGACTGGATCTGTAACCGGGTCGCAAAAATATTAAAAGCCAGGATATTGGAAGAAGTCCATAATCATCACAATTTCGCCTGGAGAGAAGAGCATAACGGCCAAAAACTTTGGGTCATTAGAAAAGGCGCGACACCTTGTTTCCCCGGCCAAAAAGCATTCGTCGGAGGAAGCATGGGAGACATATCCGTTATCATTGAAGGAATAGAATCAGGCGAAAGCCGCAAAGCCCTTTATTCGACAGTACATGGCGCAGGTCGAGTGATGTCGCGGACCGCTGCCGCCGGCCATAGAAGAGGAAAAAGGCGAGTTGGCGGAATTATCACTAAAGAGATGATGCACAAGTGGCTTAAAGAGAAAAATGTCGTCTTGCGCGGCGCGGGCACAGATGAATCACCGCATTGCTACAAAAGGTTGCCCGAGGTCTTAAACTTTCATAAAGAAACGATAAAGATCCTCCATACCTTAACGCCCATCGGTGTCGCCATGGCCGGGGAGGACGAATTCGACCCTTACAAACATTAGAGGAGAAATATAAGATGATAAATTCCGATAAATCTAATACTGAAGCATTAATGAATATAGCAGAGAAAATGGTTTTAGCCGCCACAACCGCGCCTAAAGGAAGAGGCGAGAATAATATGGTTGCGGCTATCGTCGAACAAGATGAAATAAAGAAAATCTCCGATAAAATGAAGGAAATGGGCACACAGCTCGAAATACCCGGATTTTTAAGGGACGCTGATAATATACTTAAAGCCCAGCTTATGGTTTTATTCGGAACAAAAATAAAACCCATGGGATTAAAAAAATGCGGCATGTGCGGCTTTAAAGATTGTTCCGCTAAGGATCAGCATAAAAATATCCCCTGCGTTTTCAATACCGGCGATTTAGGAATCGCGATCGGCTCGGCCGCCGCAGTTGCCATGGATAATAGGGTCGATAACCGCATCATGTATTCGGTCGGGATCGCGGTAATGGAAATGGGGTTTTTGGGAGAGGGAATCAAGGTTTGCTACGCTTTTCCGTTAAGCGCCACCACCAAAAATCCATTTTTTGACAGGAAATAAATGCCCGCCTTTAATAAAACCCCAAAACATTTACTAGCAATAGCGGTCATAACTTTTCTGGGTATAGCAATTTACTCCGGCTCTTTCCATAATTCATTTCACTTTGACGACGATCCTTTTATCGTAAATAATAACAACATTAAAGGCCTCGAAAATATAAAAAAGTTTTTTACTGCAGATTTTAACCTTCACACCCGAGCGTTAACGTTTTTAACATTTGCGATTAATTATAAAATATCCAAGCTGAATGTTTTCGGCTTTCATATATTTAATCTATTTATCCATTTGATAAACGCATTGCTTGTTTATTGGCTGGCAAGCCTTATTATTTATTTGAACAATCAATTAAGCTTAAAGCCCAAAAGTCAAGGCACGAGCTATTTTGATTTCATCCCTTTCTTTACCGCTTTGATATTTCTCACCCATCCAATTCAAACCCAAGGGGTAACTTATATCTGCCAAAGGTTTGCTTCACTGGCTGCTTTATTTTATTACCTTTCAATTTGTCTATACGTAAAATGGCGCCTGGAAAAAGTGAACAAACTTAAAAAGCTCGGTTACCTGGCAGTATCATCAATTTGCGGTATTTTAGGCATGTTTACCAAAGAAACTATTTTTACCTTACCTTTAGCTGTGATAATGCTGGAAACGCTTTTTTTTCATAGGGAAAATATAAAGATAAAAACGAAAAACGCTTGGCCATTGGCCATCATTTTTATCGTACTTACTTCCATAATCCCGGCACTATACAAATTCGATATTAATACAGTTCTCAATATGTCAACTTCATCTGATTCGCATGCCGGAGATATTGTATCTTTTAATAATTACTGGCCAACACAAATGCGGGTTATATGTAGGTACTTATCGCTGCTTTACCTTCCGATTAATCAAACATTAGATTACGACTTCCCTTTGTCAAAAAACATTATCGAACCTGCGACTTTTAGCTCTTTCCTTTTGATTTTATCGATAATATTGTTTTCCCTATATAAGGCAAAAAGAGATAAAGTCATTACTTTCTCAATTTTGTTCTTCTTTATAGCTCTTTTGGTTGAATCAAGCTTTATCCCTATCCGCAACGTCATTTTTGAGCACCGGCTTTATCTTCCGATGTTTGGGTTTGCCCTACTATCTGCTTGGATTATTGACAAAAGCTTAACTAAGAATTTTTCCAAATATTTGATCCTATTAACCATAATCACAACGTTTTCATTACTGGCCTATCAAAGGAACAAGGTATGGAAAAACGAAATTTCCCTTTGGCAAGATGTTATAAGAAAATCTCCTTTTAAGGAACGCGGATATATCAATTTAGGCACCGCCTACATAGGCTTAAAAGATTATTATCGCGCGATTGATTTAATCGATTCGGCTATCGCCAAATTCCCAAAATCAGAGAAGCTTATTAATAACAGGGGATTAGCATATTTATCGCTGGGGAAATTCTCCGAAGCCGAGAAAGATTTTAGAAAGGCAACTCTTTTAAATCCCTCTTACAGTAATCCATTGGTAAACATGGGGCTTATGTATTATCAAATCAAAGATTATTCAAGGGCTTTGGAAGCCTTTTCAAAGGCATTGCAAATAGAGCCGTATAATTATGCGATTCTATCTAACCGAGGTGGGATTTTTATGGATTTGAATAGACTCCCTGAA
>JADFZM010000184.1:1234-2886 GCA_015232535.1 Candidatus Omnitrophota bacterium | reverse complement strand
CAGATTAGGACATTTTCATTTTGGTCATTTAGGACATTACCATTTTGGTGTTACAGATAATTTTTCGCGATAATAGTTTTTGACATTTCGCTTTCGGGGAAAGGAGGCGTTCTGCTAAAATACTTTAGTTATGAAATTTAAAAGGTTATTCCCCCATATTTTAGTTTTCATTATCGGCTTTGGCCTAGGCATTATTTTTATCCGCCTTACCCATTCCCCGACAGCCCCTTTCTCCGAATCTTACGGCATTGAGGCAAAGTTTTCCCCAAAAGGCGGAATACAGGAGATGATAATCGAGAAGATAAAAGCCTCCCTCTCTACAATCGACATTGCCATCTTCGATCTGACCTCCGAGGAAATAAAAAACGCGATTGAAAACGCAAGGGCAAGAGGCGTCAATATCCGCATCGTAGCCGACAAACGACAGGCAGGAGGGCAATATTCAAAAGTAAAACTGCTTCGGGAAAAAGGCTTTAATGTCAAGCTCGCCCGCGGGAGAAAAGGCGGGATTATGCACAACAAGTTCGCTATATTCGACGGGGTCTCCATCGTGACCGGCTCCTACAATTGGACAAAGAACGCCGAGAACAAGAATTTTGAAAACGCTCTATTTACTAGCGACCCGAAGGTGGTCAAAGTCTGCCGCGAAGAATTCGAAAGAATTTGGGATTTCGGGGAATAACATTTGTTTGCTTTTGCCCTGCCATATGACGGGGCAAGTTCAAACCACTGCCCCATCTGGATGAGTTTCGCAACTGGTTGATAGCGTCTAATTCTGATTATATGGAGCGTATTTAGAAACTCGTGGTTTTTGAACTTGGTGTGCCTTGCTCCACTCCACTGCTCGTTTCTTGCCTTCCTTAATCTGTTCTTTGGCCATGCTCCCCCGGAGAGGGTCAAGGACAGATCTTATAGTCCATTTCAATTTCATGTCCTGAGCCGTTGTGGTATAAAACCGTGCAAGCTCATACCATTTATAGCCTTCTACATAATCTTGTTCTACTCCTTGTCCTTGTATATACATCATCCCCAAATTTACCATGGCTTGCAAATGGCCACGATCGGCTGCCCTCTTATATAATTCGACCGCCTTAACGTCATCTTGTTCGACACCAAGCCCTAAATCATACATATATCCTAAATTTGTTATTCCTTGATCATCCTCTTGGTCCGCCGCCTTTTGATATAATTCGACCGCCTTTTTGAAATCTAGAGCAACACCCTCTCCCGATTGATATAAGCTCCCCAAGGCATTTTGCGCATCTGCGAGTCCTTGATCAGCTGCTTTGGCATACCATTTCGCGGCCTCATTATAATTCGGTTTTACACCAAGACCAAAATCATATGCAATAGCCAATGTAAGCTGATCTTTGGGATTTCCTGTTTCTGCTGTCTTTTTAAGCTTTTCGATTTTTGATTCTGCAAATAAATTAACCGGAATGAACGCAATCCATAAAACTACTATTAAGTTTCGCCAATTAATTATTGTTTTCATCTTATGACTTATTCCCTTGCAAATGTTTACAACAAATACTGCCTCGTTAGGATTCGAACCTAAACTGAGTGATCCAGAGTCACTAGTGCTACCATTACACCACAAGGCAAAAATTATTAGTTGGCCTGCTTCGCAACCATTATCCCTCGCATGCGCT
>JADFZM010000184.1:0-1134 GCA_015232535.1 Candidatus Omnitrophota bacterium | reverse complement strand
TTGGCCTGCTTCGCAACCATTATCCCTCGCATGCGCTCGGGACACGCACCACAGGCAATTTCCCTTAATAAACAATTCTGATGTATTTGCCACGCACCAACCACCTCTAAAATAATTTAGAGAAGTTGGGCAGGGCAATTACCTCAATCCTTTTTTCAGAAAGAATTGCCCGTGTCCCTTGCTGTTTTTCCAAGGGGCAGGGCAATATGGCTTATTATCTCTTCGCGGCCTGTTCCAGTCGCTTAACAGTCTTTTCTTTTCCCAAAACTTCCATAGTTTCAAAAAGCCCGGGGCCCACTTCGCTTCCGGTCAAGACAATTCTTACCGGGTGGACCAAATCGCCGCTACTAATGTTTAACTCCGCGACCAGCTTACGAAAAGCCTCCTCTGCCGATTTAGAACTATAATCATCCAAAGCCTTTAATCTTTCCGAAAGAAACTGAAAGGCCTGTTTTATCGACGCCGTAAAACAGGCGCTTTTGTCATCGGTTGAACAAGAAAACTCATCGTTAAAAACATACCCCGCCCGTTCGGGAAAATCGCGCAATGTTGGGATACGCTTTTGATAGAGCTTAACAACCTCGGCCACTTTGTCTGCTCCTATAGATAAATAGTCAAAACCGGCTTCAGTTAAGAAAGGCCTCAGCAATTCGGCCAGTTTCTTCGGGTCCTGTTTCTTGATGTACTCCCCGTTTATCCATGTTAATTTATCCATTGAAAACACCGCCGCGGCTTTATTGACCTTTTTTATTGAGAAATTCTTAACCGCCGACTCAAGCGCTACTATTTCCTGGTTTGTCCCCGGCGACCACCCTAAAAGCATAAGGTAATTAACTATCGCTTCCGGTAAAAACCCCATTTTTCGGTAATCGCTTACCGCTACCGCGCCGGTCCGTTTTGATAACCTTCCGCCGTCTTCCCCCATAATAAGAGGAAGATGGGCGAACTTGGGCATTTTGTAGCCTAAGGCCTTATACATCAAAATTTGTTTGGGAGTATTGGATATATGATCTTCGCCGCGAATAACATGGGTTATTTCCATTAAAGAATCATCGACCACACAACAAAAATTATACGCCGGAGAGCCGTCTTTTTTGATCAAAACCTCATCTTTTAAAACAGATGCCCCGGAGG
>JADFZM010000183.1 GCA_015232535.1 Candidatus Omnitrophota bacterium | reverse complement strand
TGTTTTGGAAAGTGCTTCCTTTAAGAAGGATATATCAGGTGAAAACCCGCTCGAGAAAATGATAAAAGACGGTTTTCTTTTTATTCAAAACCCTTCAAGCGCTCTTGTCCCTTTAATTCTTAATCCCAAACCCGGGGAGAATATTCTTGATATGTGTTCCGCGCCTGGAAGCAAGACTTCTTACATCGCTCAGTTAATGCAGAATAAAGGAAGGATAGTCAGTGTTGAGTCGGTGCGCTCTCGGATGTACAAGCTTCTTTCCGTAATAAAACTCCTTGGTGTTGAAATAGCGGATATTGTTTTAACCGACGGCAGGCGGTACAAGCCAAAGGACATGTTTTTCGATAGGGTATTGGTCGATGCCCCTTGCAGTTCGGAGGGACGCTTCACGCTTGCTGAGGAGAAGAGCTATTGTTACTGGAGCATGCGTAAAATAAAGGAAATGCAGCATAAGCAAAAAGGGCTTTTGCTTAACGCGGGAAGGGCTTTAAAACCGGGCGGCGTTTTGGTTTATTCGACCTGTACTTTCTCTCCCGAGGAGAATGAAGGGGTTGTAGACTGGTTCCTGAAGAAAACATCACCGATGTTTCAATTGGAAGAGATCGCTTTCCCGCAGATCGAAAGATATCCGGCGATAATATCCTGGTTGGGTAAGCATTATAACCCAGAGGTTAAAAAATGCCTGAGGGTATTGCCGGACGAGATTATGGACGGATTTTTTATCGCCTGTTTTATAAAAAACGGATAGGACTGATATGTATATTTTTGCGCTGCTTTTTTTGCTTTTGGTCGTTTATCTCGATTGCAGGGCTTTGAAAAAAAAGGACCTGCGGCTTTTTGAGGAGGTTTTCTTTTTACCTTTGGGGCTGTTTTTGCTTTTGGCTTTTATTTTTGTGGCGGTTTTTTTCTTCACAGAGCACAAAGAGGAATCGGTATCGGCGATAGTTCTTGTTTTCCTGCTTCCTTTTTACCTGTCCCGGCGGTATAAATTTTACCGGCAGACAAGAATGAATTTGGAACAAGGATCGCCCGAAGCTATTTTATCCGGGGCTTATCTGGCCATAATGCTCTTTTTTTTGCTTGAGACTCTATTTATGGTCGGATTAGAGGTGTTTTTTGCGCCTTTATTCCGTTATGAATCACGCCTGGAAGAGATTGTTGTTTCATCTACTTTTTCAACAGCTCTTTCTATTTTCTTGGTCTTCCGGGCTTCGAGAGCTTTCTCTTCCAGGGGGTTTTTATATAACGTCGCTTTAAAAGGTAATAACCAATCTTTTATAAAAACATTTCTAGTTCCTTTGGCTATGAGCGTGGTTTTCGGGACGATATCGGCTTATATCACTATCGCCCGGCGTGTTCAGCCGGAGACCCCGTTAAGCGAAATATTGGAGAAAGCAACATCTATTCCGGCTTTTATCGCTTTTTTTGCAATGGCGATAATAATTGCCCCCTTAGCCGAAGAAATTATATTCCGCGGGTATTTCTTTGAGGTCATTCGCCGCATAAAAGGAGAGAGATTAGCCATCTATGTTGTCTCGATAACCTTCGGGCTTTTGCATTTCGGCCAATATCGGGGAGACTGGCCGGCGATTTTGATGGTCATGGCTGTGGGTTTTACTCTGTCGATAATAAGAAGCTGGAGCAAGTCAACTCTAGCGAGTGTTGTGGGCCATTATTCGTATAATCTGGGGGTTACGGTTATTCCGGTAATTCTTGTTTTTATGATAAACTTCCCTTATTTTGAATATAAGATGCTCGGTGATAAGATTCCTGTAGACAGGAAAATAATGTTGTTAAGAAGCAATATCGCGAAAGAGCCGCATTTTGCCGAGGCGTATAATGAGTTGGCCCTCATTTATGCAAAAGACGGCCAGGACCTTTACGGAGCACTGGAGCTGGCGGACAAGGCACTGTCCTTAGAGCCGGAAATGCTCGGCTATTTGGATACCAAAGCAATGGTCCTTTTCAAACTAAAGCGCTTCGAGGAAGCGCTTAAAGTAAGGAACCGCCTGCGCGAGTTAAATCCCCAATATCAGATGGACGATTACATATCGGATTAATCCTTAACGGTAATACCGCGTTTGAACAATGCTAAGTTTCAGCAAATTGCTTGACATCACTAGTCAAATGTATAAAAATAATTTGCCACTATCCGCTTGGAGAGTTAACTTTGAGGAATATTTACTTAATTAAAGATATCGCTAAGAAAAGCGGGTTCTCTACCCACACGGTAAAATACTACCTTAGCCTGGGACTCCTTAAAGAGATCGGCCGTAGCCCGGAGACGAATTTCCGTTATTTTGACGATTCATGTTTTGAGCGCCTTAAAAGGATAAGGGAAATGCAAAGGCAGAAATTATCATTAAAAGAAATTCAGGCACGATTGAAGGATTCGAATCCTTGATGCGTAAGATATTCGTAAAGTTTAAAGTTACCCCGCAGGCAGAAAGACAGGTCCTTAAGGGATTTTTTGAATCGCTTCCTGCTTATAATGTTGCCGCGAGGATTACCCGAAACTCAGAAGAAACCGGATTCACGGCTTTAAAGTCTCGGGGTTTAACACTTTTTGCCGTGCTATTGAGCGTTGTTCTCTGTTTTCTCACCGGTTTATCTTACGCCGAAGATTCATTCGGCGAGAAATTGAAATTCAATAATCCTTCAGAATATGATGAGGCGATCAAGAGTGCTTTGAATAGCATCGAAACTGCCCGCGAAGAGATACATGAAAAGATTTTGCCTGCTCTTGAGGGGTCGCTTGACAGCGAGAAAGAAACGCAAAGAACGTACATCTTACCTCCTGAAGAGAAGCTTATCGATCTTTTCGAAGCGAATAATATGGAATTATCGGATGCCTTAAATTTACTTTCCAAGCAAGCCGGGGTTGTTATTAAGAAAGAAGGGGAGATTAAAGGTAAGATAACGATCTT